>JBHOQW010000075.1:0-62885 GCA_042408665.1 Dehalococcoidia bacterium | reverse complement strand
GTGTTCGCCACCGCCCTGACGGCGGCGTTCGCGCCGCTTGTCTTTCTCGGCGGCGCGGGCGCGGCGCTGCTGGGCATCGCGCTGTGGGGGGTGGGCGTCGGCGCGCACGAGTCGATCATGCGCGCGGCGGTGGCGCCGATGATGGCTCCCGAGCGGCGGGGGACGGCGTACGGGCTGTTCAACACCGGTTATGGCCTGGCCTGGTTTGCCGGCAGCGCCCTGATGGGGGTGCTGTATGACGTGTCCCTGGCCGGGCTGGTGGCGTTCTGTGTGGTGGCGCAACTGGCGGCGGTGCCGCTGCTGCTGACCGCCGGTCGCATGCGCCGCCTGCGCCTGGGCTGAGCCACGGCACGCCCCCGTGCCGCCGTGCCAAAGTAGGCCCTCACCCCGTGCGAGAAGACGGAAAGGTGTGCGCTATTTCTGCCCGTGGTGCTGGACGGACATCGGCAGCGACACGCGGCGATGCCCCGCCTGTGGCGCTGAGGTAACCCAGTTCCACCAGTTGTCCTACGAGGACAAGCTGCTCCTGGCGCTGCGACATCCCGTGTTGGAGCATCGGCTGATGGCGATCACCGTGTTGGGCCGGCGGCGCAGCGAACGCGCGGTGCCGTTCCTGCGTGCCCTGCTGAACTCCGAGGACAACGTCTACGTGGTGCGGGAGGCGCTGCGGGCGCTGGCGCGTATCGGTGGACCCAAGGCTAAGGCAGCGTTACAAGCAGCTACCAGCCATCGGGCGCGTCTGGTCCGAGACCTGGCTCAAGAGCTGCTAACGGGCCAGCGCCCCGGGCAGTAAAGGGGCTCCGGCACCGCGATGCTGGTTGCCCGCCGCACGTGCATCCGTTCGTTGTCTTAGGCTGGGCCGCTGCGCTACCATAGGGATGATGCCCCCGTAGCTCAGAGGATAGAGCACCGGCCTCCGGAGCCGGGAGCGCAGGTTCGAGTCCTGCCGGGGGTACCAGGGCGCGCGTTCCACGCGGGGACGGGCCGTGCTCGTCCCTCTCTTTGTGCCCCACGGAACGCGCCACGGGAAGGACGGTGAGCGGCCCTGAGCAGACGACAGCAGCGTAAGCGGCGACAACGCAAGTTCGACCCGCTCAAGGCGGCCGGCTACGACAACCGGCCGCGCCGGCACGGGTTGTTATGGCGCTTGTTCCATAACCGCTGGATCGTCTTCGGCGGCATGGGCGTCATCGCCTTCTTCACCGTGTTCGGCACCTGCCTGGGCGTGCAGCGCGGCCGCACCGCAGGCACCAGCGACGACTTCTTCGTCGCCACGGCCACCCCTGCCTCCAGTGCTGCGGCGACCGCCACCACAACACCGGCGCCCGGCGCCACGCCTACCCCCACCGCCACCCCGGTGCAGCGGCGTTACGCCGCCGCGCCGCCGATGCAGATCGACCCGGAAAAGCAGTACTTCGCCACGATCACGACGGACAAAGGCACCATCCGCGTGCAGCTCTTCCCGAAGGAGGCGCCGGACGCCGTCAACAGCTTCGTGTTCCTGGCCCGGAACAAGTATTACGACGGCCTGAGCTTCCAGCGCGTGGGGCCCTACTTCGCCCAGGGCGGTGATGCCGGCTCTCAGGCCCCCGGCTACACCATCCCGGTGCAGGCCAACAGCCTCAAGCACGAGCCGGGCGCCTTCGCCCTGGCCCGCAGCAACAGCGGTGACGGCGGGCTCACCGCCCAGTTCTACATCGTCCGCCAGCCGCTGCCTAACCAGGAGGGCCGCGACACGGTGATCGGCAAGGTGGTAGAGGGGATGGAGGTCGTGGACCGACTGACGCCACGCGACCCGGACCGCACCCCCGATGCCCCGGCCGACCGCATTCTCAGCATCACCATCGATGAACGCACTGCCGGCTAGGGGTGCCGCGGCCCCTGGAGTTGCCGAGGCCGCCTCGCCTGCTATCATCCGGGCGTGACGCCGATCCGTCGCCAGTACCTCGAGGTCAAGCGTCGCTACCCACGGGCCATCGTCTTCTTCCGTCTCGGCGACTTCTACGAGACGTTCGACGACGACGCCAAGCTGTGCGCCCGTGAGCTGGACCTGACCCTGACCTCCCGGCCCCTGGGCAAGCACCTGCGCGTGCCGATGGCCGGTATCCCGGCCCACGCCGTCAACACCTACCTGGCCCGCCTCATCGCCCGCGGCTACCACGTGGCCATCTGCGACCAGGTAGGCGACCCCGCCACCGCCAAGGGGCTCGTGGCCCGGCAGGTCACCCGTGTGGTGACGCCCGGCACGGTGCTCACCGATGACCTGCTGCGCGGTCCGGCCGCCAACTACCTGGCCGCCATTGTGCCCGGCGCGCAGGGATGCGGCCTGGCCTACGCCGAGGTGTCCACCGGCGAGTTTGTGACCGCGCAACTGGGCGCAGAGGATCTCGCCGCCGAGCTGGCTCGCCTGCGTCCGGCCGAGATCATCGCGCCGGAGGGCGCCGACGTGCCCGCCCCGGAGGGGGTGGCCCGCGCCCCCGCCGACCCGCGCGCCGCGGACCCGGAATGGGCGGCCGAACGCCTCAAGGAGCACTTCGGCGTCGCCTCTTTGGAGGCCTACGGCTGCGCGCACCTGCCGCTGGCCGTCTGCGCCGCCGCGGCGGTCGTAGCCTATCTCCACGAGACCCAGCCGGCCGCGGCGGGGGCGCTGAGCGGCCTGCGCACGGCGGACCCGTGCGCGCACATGACGCTGGACGCCCAGACGCGGCGGCACCTGGAGCTGTTTGACCCCGGCCGCGAGCAGGCGCAGCGCCCCACGCTCCTCTCGGCCGTGGACCGCACGCGCACGGCGATGGGCCTGCGCCTGCTCCGCCAGCGGCTCGGCCAGCCGCTGCGCGACCCGGTGGCGATCAACCGCCATCTGGACGCGGTGGAGTGGTTCGTGCGCGACGGGCTGACGCGCGCCCAGGTGCGGGATCGGCTGCATCGGGTGCCGGACCTGGAGCGGCTGCTCAACCGCGCCCTCTCCGCCGTGGCCACCCCGCGCGACCTGCTCGGCCTGCGCCGCGGCCTGGAGGAGGCCGCCGCGCTGCGGGACCTGGTGGCCGGGGCCGCGCCGCTGCCGGCGGTGCCCGGGTGCGACGAGGCCGCCGCCCTGATCGCCGCCGCCATCGACGCCGAGGCGCCGCCGGTTTTGGAGCGGGGCGGCGTCATCCGCCCGGGCTTCCACGCCGAGCTGGACGAACTGCGCGCGCTGGCGCGGGACAGCCGCCGCGTGCTCGCCGAGCTGGAGCGCGCGGAGCGAGAGCGCACCGGCATCCGCTCCCTGAAGATCGGCTACAACCGCGTGTTCGGCTACTACATCGAGGTGAGCCACGCCCACCAAGCGCTGGTGCCCGCCCATTACCAGCGTCGGCAGACGCTCGCCGGGGCGGAACGGTACGTCACGCCAGAGCTGAAGGAGTACGAGGCGCGCATCCTGGGGGCCGAAGAGCGCATCACCGCCCTGGAGCAGGAGCTGTTCCGGCAGGTGTGCGCGCAGGTGGCGGCCCACGCCCGCTCCATCCGCGAGACGGCGGCCGCGCTGGCGGAGATCGACGTGGCCGCGGCGCTGGCCGAGCTGGCGGTGGAGCGGGGGTACACCCGTCCGGTGGTGGACGGGGAGGAGCGGATCGTGATCCGTGAGGGGCGTCACCCGGTGGTGGAGCAGGTCCTGCCGCCGGGGGCGTTCGTGGCCAACGACACCGCGCTGTCGGCCGAGCAGCAGATCGTGGTGCTCACCGGCCCGAACATGGCCGGCAAATCCACCTACCTGCGCCAGGTGGCGCTGATCGTCCTGCTCGCCCAGGCCGGCTGCTTCGTGCCGGCGGTTGAGGCGCGCATCGGCGTGGTGGACCGCATCTTCACCCGCATCGGCGCCCAGGACGACCTGGCCGGCGGCCAATCGACCTTCATGGTGGAGATGGTGGAGACGGCGCACATCCTCCACCACGCCACGCCGCGGTCCCTGGTCATCCTGGACGAGATCGGGCGCGGCACCAGCACCTACGACGGGATCTCCATCGCCCGCGCCGTGGTGGAATATTTACATAACCGGAGGGAGCGGGCGGCCAAGACGCTGTTCGCCACCCACTACCACGAGCTCACCGCCCTGGCCGAGACGCTGCCGCGGGTGCGCAACTACACGGTGGCGGTGGCGGAGCAGGACGGGCAGGTGGTGTTTTTGCGCCGCATCGTGCCCGGCGGGGCGGACCGCTCCTACGGCATCCACGTGGCGCAGCTCGCCGGCCTGCCGCGGGCGGTGGTGAACCGCGCCGCGGAGATCCTGGCTGAACTGGAGGCAGGCGGCCGACCGGGGGGCGCTTCCGGGCGGAGACGCGGCGGTCCGCCGCCGCAGCAACTGCCACTGTTCGCCGTGCGTCACCCGCTCCTGGACGAGATCGCGGCCCTGGACGTGGACGCGATGACCCCGCTGGAGGCGATCACCCGCCTGTACGAGCTGCGCGAGCGCGCCCGCAAGGCCTGAGCCGGTTCGCTTCGGGTCCGGGCTGGTACACTGGGGCGCGGAGGTGAGCGCCGTGCCCATCCGCGTGCTTGCGCCAGAGGTAGCGGCCCGCATCGCCGCCGGGGAGGTGGTGGAGCGCCCTGCCTCGGTGGTGAAAGAGCTGGTGGAGAACGCCCTGGACGCGGGCGCCACCCGCATCGGCGTGCAGATCGAGCAGGGCGGCATCGCCCTCATCCGCGTGACGGACGACGGCTGCGGCATCCCCGCCGAGGAGCTGCCGCTGGCCCTGGAGCGGCACGCCACCAGCAAGCTCGGGCCGGACGGTGACCTCACCGCCGTTGCCACCCTCGGCTTTCGCGGCGAGGCGTTGCCCAGCATCGCCGCGGCGGCGGACCTGGAGATCGTGACGCGGGTGGCCGGCGCCGCCGCCGGCGCGGCCCTGCGCACCTGCGATGGCCGTCGCGAGCCGGTACGCCCGGCCGCGGCGCCGGTCGGCACCACCGTGACGGTGCGAGGGCTGTTCGCCCGCCAGCCGGCACGGCGCAAGTTCCTGCGGACGCCGGCCGGCGAGGCAGCCCAGGTGGCACAGGTGGTGAGCCACTACGCGCTGGCCTATCCGGAGGTGGCGTTCACGCTGGTGGTGGACGGCCGGCGCGCGCTGGTGTCGCCCGGCCGCGGCGACCCGCGCGAGGCGGCGGCCGCGGTGTACGGCGCGCGCACCGCAGCGGCGCTCCTGGAGGTGCGGGGCGGTGAGGCGGGGATCGCGGTGCGCGGGCTGGTGGCTCCGCCGGACTTTGCCCGCGCCAGCCGCGCGCACATCTCCCTGTTCGTCAACCGGCGCTGGGTGCAGCATCGGCGGCTGGCGTACGCGGTGGAGTCGGCCTACGAGACGCTGCTCATGAGCGGCCGCCACCCGCTGGCGGTGATCGAGGTGAGCCTCGACCCTGCTGAGGTGGACGTGAACGTCCACCCGGCCAAGGCAGAGGTACGCTTCCGCGCCGAGGGCGAGGTGTTCCGCGCCGTGCAGCAGGCGGTGCGGCGGGCGCTGGTCGAGGCCTCGCCGGTGCCCAGGGCCTGGCCGGACAAGGCGGGCGAGGCGGCGCGGGTGCAGCCGCCCGGCGCGTGGTGCCTGCCGGAGCCGGAGGCGCTGCCGCGGCCGGTGGCCCCGCCATCGGCACCGGCGCCCGGGCGCCTGGTGCTGCCCGCGTTGCGGGTGGTGGGCCAGGTGGCGGCCACATACGTGGTGGCCGAGGGGCCGGCCGGGATGTACCTCATCGACCAGCACGCGGCGCACGAGCGGGTGCTCTATGAGCGCATCCGGGCGCGGCGAGGCGGGCCGCCGACGGCGCAGCCGCTGCTGGAGGCGGCGGTGTTTGAGCCGACGCCGGCGCAGGCGGCCGCCCTGGCGGCGTACGAGGCGGAGCTGGCCGCGCTGGGGTTCGCGCTGGAGCCGTTTGGCGAGCGGGCGGTGCTCATCCGCGCCGTGCCGGCCGAGCTGGCCGGGCGGGACGCGGCGCGGGCCGTGGCCGAGTACCTGGACGCGGTAGCTGCCGATGGCCCGCAGCCGGACCGGGCGGAGCGAGCGGCGATGACCCTGGCCTGTCACGCCGCCGTGCGCGCCGGCAAGACGCTCACGTTGGACGAGATGCGCGAGCTGGTGCGCCTGCTGGAGGCGTGCGAGGCACCGCAGAGCTGCCCGCACGGCCGGCCGACGATGGTCCACGTCAGCGCCGCGGCGCTGGAGCGGGAGTTCGGCCGCCGCTGAGCGGGTCGCCCCTCATCCGGCCGCGGGCGCCGACGGCCCGCCCCCAGCCACCCTGGCGACCGGCGGTTTCCTCGACATAACGGCCCTAGTGCGATCTTTGTCCGTGCCGCGTCCGCCGGCGGGAGGGGGCCGCTACCACACGCTAGGTACGGCGCGGGCCAGGCTTGCCGGCGGGTGTCGCGTCCAGGATGTAGCCCACGCCCTGCACGGTGCGGATGTACTGGGGGTCGGACGGGTTGTCCTCCAGCTTCTGGCGCAGACGGCTGATCCACACGCGCAGGTACTGCACGTCGTCCCGGTACTCCGGACCCCACGTGCGGCTGAGCAGGTCCTCGTGCAGCATCACACGGCCGGCGTTGGCGCAGAGCTGCTGTAGCAACTGCCACTCCGTGCGGCTCAACACCACCGGGCGGTTGCGCACAAACACCGTGCGCCGCGCCAGGTCGACAACGATATCACCGCACACCAGCCGGTCACCGCTGGCCGGCGCCTCGCGCACCTGCGTACGACGCAGCACGGCACGCACCCGCGCCGTCAGCTCCTCCGGGTTGAACGGCTTGGCCAGATAGTCGTCCGCCCCGAGCTCCAAGCCGATGATCTTGTCCGCGTCGGTGCCCTTGGCGGTGAGCAGGATCACGGGCACGCCGGAGCTCTCGCGCAGCCGGCGCAGCACCTCCAGCCCGTCCATGCCCGGCATGATGATGTCCAGGATCACGAGGTCCGGTCGCTGGCGCTCCACCACCTCCAGCGCCTCCCGACCCCGCTCCGCCACCAGCACCTGGAAGCCCTGCGCGGTGAGCTCGACCCGCAGGAGACGCAGGATCTTCGGGTCGTCGTCCACCACCAGGATGAGTGGTTTGTTGGTCATGGGACCCTCGCCCCGGCCCGCTGAGGATCATGGCCCCCGGCCAAAGGCCCGCCCCGGCACGCCGGTATGCCGGGGGCGGCAAGGCCGAGCCACGGGGCCCATGCTCAGCCGGGCCGCCTTACCGGACGGGCGGGGACGGATTTCACATACACGATAGCGGGCGCTCTGGCAAGGCAGGACCGCACCGCCGCGCGTTTCCCCCACCGACGCGCCGATCCACCACCACATCTCGCCCCTGCTCAACCGGACCGCAACCGCCGCCGGGCGGGGCGGCCCGTCTTCCTCACTCATTTGCCACCTTGACGGAGCGTGCACACATCATCCAGTATTGCGGCGTTGGCTGCACTGCATCTGACCTGATGTTCGGTTGTACGTGAGTGACGATGAATTCGCCTGTTGCCGCTCATCACGTCTTGATCGTGGGTGTGAACTACTGGCCGGAGGCAACCGGCATCGCCCCGTACACCACGGCACTGGCCGAGCATCTGGCGCGCCGGGGCGCACGGGTGACGGTGCTGGCCGGGATGCCGCATTACCCGGCCTGGCGGGTGTTCCCCGGTTATCGCGGGCGGCTGCGGTTGCGCGAACGGGTGCGCGGCGTGGAGGTGCGGCGCTTCCACCTGTACGTGCCGGGCCGCCAAACGGCCGTACGGCGGGTGCTGTTTGAGCTCTCGTTCGTGCTGCATGTGCTGCTCCGCGCGCGTCCGATGGGACCGGACGTGGTCATCGGCGTTATTCCTAACCTCGGTGCGGGCCTGTTGGCCGCGGCCTTCGCGCGCCGCGCCGATGCGCCCTTCGGCCTCGTGTTTCAGGACCTGTGCGGGCCGGCGGCGGTCCAGAGCGGGCTGCCCGGGGGCGGGCCCGCCGCTCGCGCCGCCCGCACGCTGGAGTGGGGCCTGGCGCGGCGGGCGGCGGCGGTAGCGGTGGTAGCGCCTGGCTTCCAGCGCTACCTGGAAGCCGGCGGTGTGCCCGCGGACCGCATCGTGCCGGTGCGCAACTTCGTCCACCTCGGGCCGCCTCGTCGGCCGCCGGCGTCGGTGCGCGCGGCGCTGGGCCTGCCGGCGGATGCCTGGCTCTGCCTCCATGCCGGCAACATGGGCTACAAGCAGGACCTGGGCAACCTGCTGGCCTGCGCGCGCCTGGCCCAGGGCCAGGCGCGGCACCTGCACTTCGCGCTGGTCGGCGACGGCAGCCAGCGGCGGGCGCTGGAGGTCGAGGCGGCGGGCCTGAGCAACGTGTCAATGCTGCCCCTCCAACCGGAGGAGGCGTTTCCAGATGTGCTGGCCGCCGCCGATGTCCTGCTGGTCAACCAGCGACCAAGCGTGCGGGATATGTCCCTTCCCGGCAAGCTCACCGCTTACTTTGCCGCCGGTCGGCCGGTGGTGGCGGCGGTGGCAGGCGACAGCGAGACGGCGGCCGAGGTGCGCGCCGCCGGCGCCGGCCCGGTGGTGGCGCCGGGCGAGCCGGCGGCGCTGCTGGCCGCGCTCCAGGCGCTGGCCGCCGACCGGGAGCGGTCCGCGCGCTGTGGTCGGCAGGCACAGGCCTACGCCCGTGCCCACCTCGGCGCCGAGCGGGCGCTGGCGGGGCTGGAGGCCTTCGTGGCGCGGGCGTTGGCGGGCGGATCACGGGCCGCGCCGGCGCCGGCGGTGGTGACGGCGCCATGAGGGGAGGTCATCGCGGTGGTGAACCGCGTGAGCAGGAGGAGTGCGTGAGCGGGGGCAGGCGTGCACTGGTCACGGGTGCGGGCGGCTTCATCGGCCACCACCTGGTGGCCTTCCTCAAGCAGCGAGGCTACTGGGTGCGAGGTGTGGACCTCAAGTACCCGGCCTTCGCCCCGACGGCGGCGGACGAGTTCGCGCTGCTGGACCTGCGCCGGTGGGAGGCCTGCCTGGCAGCCACGCGCGCGGTGGATGCGGTGTACGCGCTGGCGGCGGACATGGGCGGCATCGGCTATATCGCCCAGCAGCACGCCGCCATCCTGCGCAACAACGCCCTCATCAACCTGCACACCTTGGAGGCCGCCCGGCGCAACGGCGTCCGCCGCTACTTCTTCGCCTCTTCCGCCTGCGTCTACCCCGAATACCGCCAGCATGAGCCCGATGCTCCGCCGTTATGTGAAGAGGACGCCTACCCTGCCCAACCGCAGGACGGATACGGCTGGGAAAAGCTGCTCAGTGAGCGCCTCTGCGCCCACTACCGCGAGGAGTACGGCCTGGCCACCCACGTGCTCCGCTTCCACAACATCTACGGCCCGCTCGGCGCCTGGCAGGGCGGTCGCGAGAAGGCCCCGGCCGCCCTGTGTCGCAAGATCGCCCTGGCCAAGCTCACCGGCAACCCAGAGGTAGAGATCTGGGGTGACGGCGAGCAGACCCGCTCCTTCTGCTATGTCGATGACTGTGTGGAGGGCATCGACCGGCTCATGCGCGCCGGCGAACCGGGACCGCTCAACCTGGGCCAGGACCGCGCGGTCACGATCAACCAGCTTGCCGATCTCATCGCCGATGTCGCCGGGACGCGCATCGTTAAGGTGCACGTGCCCGGCCCGCAGGGGGTGCGCGGGCGCAACTCGGACAACCGCCGCCTGCGCCAGGTGCTGGGCTGGGAGCCACGCGTGTCGCTGGAGGAGGGACTGGCGCGCACCTACCGCTGGGTGGAGGCGCAGGTGCGCGCGGCCCTGGCGGCCGGCACCCTCCCCGAAGCGGTTCCCGTGCACGGGAGGTGAGCAGGTGCAGGTGCGCTGGCGACGCTGCTGCTTCCCCCTGCACCTCGGCCACCGGCCGCTGGCCCTCGGCCTGCTCGCCTCGGCCGCCGTGCAGGCACTGGGCGCCCTCACGGGTGTGCTGACGGCACGCGCCCTGGGACCGCACGACCGTGGTCTGCTGGCCGCCGCGCTGCTCTGGCCGCAGCTCCTGATCCTGCTGGGCGGGCTCGGTATCGCCGAGGCGGTGACGGTGCACGTCGCCCGCGCCCCCTGGCCCAACCATGACGGACGACCGGGAGACGGACGGGCGGCCGTGCTTGGCGCCGCCCTGGCGATCAGCGCGGTACAGGCCGGTGCACTGCTGGCGCTGGGCCTCATTCTCCTACCCCTTGCGGGTGGGCGATTGCTGCCCGATGCAACGGCGCTGGCGGTGCCGGCGCTGGCCCTCATCCCCGTCTATTTGGTGACCCTGGCGCTGATGGCAGCGCTCGCCGGCCTGCACCGGTTTGCCCTGTTCCACGCCCTCCGCCTGCTGATCGGCGGCAGCTACGCCCTAGCGCTGGTCGTGCTGGCCCTGTGGGGCGGCCTCACCCCGCTTACGGCGATGCTGGCGTATATCGGCGCGCACGCGCTGGCCGGGCTGGTGGCCGCCTGCACGGTGCCACTGGGGTTCCATCCAGCGGGCTGGCGCCGGGCCGCCCGTCCCCTGCTGTCCTACGGGCTGCGCAGCCATGTAGGGACGCTCGGCGCCGCCGTGTGCGAGCGGGCGGACCAGGTCGCCGTGGCCGTGCTGCTGTCGCCGGCGCGCCTAGGCGCCTACCTGGCGGCCGTGAGCCTCACCGCGCCCGTGGGTCTGGCCGGCGCCGCTGCAGCCGCTACGGCGATGCCCGTCGTGGCTGCCGCGCCGCACGGCCAGGCCCGGGCCCGAGTAGCCCTTCGTTATGTCTATCGCTCTGCCACGCTCTCCCTCCTGGTTGCCCTGTTGCTGGTGGTGGGTGCGCCGCGGCTGGTCTCGCTCTGGTTTGGCCCGGCCTTCCACGAGGCGGTGACCCCGGCCCGCATCTTGGCGCTCGGCGCGGGCGTCTGGAGCGTGGGGCGGGTGCTGGGTGCGGTGCTGCGGGCGGCGGGGGCGCCCGGCACGGCTGCGCGCTGCGACCTGCTGGCGGCGCTGGGCGTGGTGGGCGGCCTGTCTCTGCTCGTCCCCCGGTTAGGGCTCAGCGGCGCCGCGGCGGCGGTCTCGCTGGGAGCCCTGGCCGGCACGGCCGCTGCCGTCCGCTCCACCGTGCGGGCCTTGGGTGGTGAACGATGAGCCAGCAACGCGCAGGAGGCACGGCGAAGGCCGCGGCGACGTGGGTGGGCGGTCGCCTGGCGCGGTGCGCCTTCTCGCCGGCCGCGGTGACCGCGCGTGCGGCCGCTTGGCGGCTGGTGCGCCATCTGACAGCGCACGATGCGCGGGACTGCCTGGCACGGGCGCTGGGCTGGCCCGTGGCTGCCGATACGGTGGAGCGGTTGTTTGCGGAGCTGGGGAGCTCGCCGACGCTGGCGACCATCCTGGACACGCCCGCGGCACGGTGCTGGCTGCGGGCCCCGGCCGACCGGCCCGCGCACGAGCTGCTGGCGCGTCTTGCCCTGCAGGGCACGGGCCGAGGGCGGGCGCTGTTCTGGTACGTGGCCGTGCGCCTGCTGCGACCGACCACCGTGGTGGAGACCGGCTGCTTCAGCGGCTGGGACTCCACGGTCATCCTGGCGGCGCTGACGCGGAACGGGCACGGTCACTTGTACAGCATCGACCTGCCGCTCAGGCCGGGTCAGCGGGACCCGAGCCTGCCCGGCGGCGGGCTGCCCCAAGGGTTGGCGCCGGGCTTTCTGGTGCCACCAGCCTTCTACCGACGGTGGACCCTGATCCTGGGCGACGCGCGCGACGAGCTACCGCCGTTGCTGGGCCGCCTCGGTACCGTCGATATGTTTTTCCACGATTCCGACCATCGTTACGCCCACATGATGTGGGAGTACACCACCGTGTGGCCACACCTGGCCGCGGGCGGCCTGCTCGTCTCGGACGATATCTCGTTGCACACGGCCCTGTGGGATTTCGCCACCGGCGTGGGGGCGCCGGTGATCGTGCCGCGCGGAGGCGAGGGCGTCGGCGCCGTACCTCGCTGTCGGGAGTGCTGTCGATGAGGCCGGTTATGTCCACTGCGCGCCCGCTCGCCCGCGATGTCTGGCCGGTACCGGTGGCCCTGACGGGCGCCGGCCTGGTCGCGTTCGCCGTCGGTGCGGGCAGGGGCGCGCAGGCCGGGGCTGCGGTGGTGGTGCTGGGCGCGGTGCTGGTGGGACTGTGCTGCTGGCGGGCGTCGGTGTATGGCCTGCTGCTGTACGTGCCGTTCTCCGGCTTCCCCGCGCTCGTCCTGCACGAGCACCGAGCGGTAGCGGCCCTGCTCAAGGACGTGCTGTTCGTGGTCCCCGCCTACTTAGGTTTCACGGTGAGCGTCCTGGCCCGCCGCCTGCCGCCCGTGGCGCCCGGCCTGCCCGTGCTGCCGCTTGCGGCGCTGGCCGTGCTGGTCTGCGTCCAGACCCAAAACCCGCTCCTGCCTAACCGGCTGGTGGGCTTGATCGGGCTCAAGCTGTGGCTGGGCTCCGTGCCGCTCTACCTCCTGGGCTACCACCTGGTGCGCGACACCAGCGAGGCGGCCCGCCTGTTCCGCCTGGTGGCGCTGGCGGCGGTGCCGCCGGCCGGGGTGGGCGTGGCGCAGGCGGTGCTGCTGCACGGCGGGCACGCCGACCTCATCTACCGTCTCTACGGCTCGGCGGCAGCGGCCGTCACCCAGGAGTTCGCCGCGTTTCAGGTCGGGGACGGGGTGCTGCGCCGCGTGCCGGGGACGCTGCCCTTCGTCACCCAGTTCTTCTTCTTCCTGGCGGCGAGCGCCGCTGTCGCCTTCGGTTGGCGGCAGACGCTCCCCCGGCACCGCCGCGGGGCGCGTCTGGTGGCGGATGCGGTGTGGCTGGGGCTGGTGCTGGCGGGCTTTCTCGCCGGCGCGCGCCTGGCCTTTGTCTTCCTGCCGCTGCTGGTGCTGCTCCTGTGCTGGTGCACGGGGGGCAGCCTCCCCCGCGCGCTGCTGGTTTGCGCCGGTGCCGCGCTGCTGGCCATGGTGCTGCTCGGCGTGGAGGCCGACGCGCTCGTCCGACACCTGACCGAGGTGGTGCGAGCGGAGCTGCGGGTTGTGGTGGTTGACGGCTTCGCACGCGCCTGGACGGCGGGCTGGCTGGGCCTGGGCGCCGGCGCCGACGCCACGGCCGCCCGCTACGCCTTTGCCGACCCGGCGCTGTGGCAGGCGGTGGACGGCGTGTGGCATGAGGGCTGGTTCGTGCGCGCCTGGCTGGAGCTGGGCGTGGTGGGTTTGGCGCTGGTGCTGCTGGTGTACGGCGCCGTGGTGGTGGAGCTTGCCCGGCGGCTGCGGCGGGTGGCGGACGCTCCTCACCCGCCCTCACCGGATGACGGATCACCCATTGCGTATCGCGTCTCGCGTCGTACGCATCACGCACCACGCACCACGCACGACGCCTTAGGATTCCCGCAAGCGGGAGAGAGGCACCGGGCTATGTGCGGCGCCGTGCTGGCCCTGCTCATTTGGGCGCTTCTGACCGGCGTGAAAGGGCAAACGCTCGATCTCGACCCGCTGAACATGTATTTCTGGCTGTTCGCCGGCGTCGCCGCCCGCATCGCCGGAGGTGACGCATGAGCCGCCTCCCCGTCCCATGGCGCCTGGCCGCGGACCTGTGGCGGGTGGCCCGCACCCCGGCCGAGCGGTGGTCGGTGGTGGCGGTGGTGGGTGGCAACCTGCGAGCGCGGGTGGTCGGCGGGCACGGTGAGGTCCGTCTGCGCGCTGCCGACCTTACCTGCTACGCCTCGGCCGGCCGGGGTGAGCTGAACGCCTTCCGCGAGGTGTTCGTGCAGCGTGTGTACGAGCGCCTGCCGGAGTTCGCGCCACGGGCGGGCGACGTGGTGCTCGATGTGGGCGCCAACATCGGCCTGTTTGCCCTGCGCCACGCCCGCGCCGGGGCGCGAGTGTACGCGGTCGAGCCGCACCCCGACGCCTTCGGCCGCCTGGAGCGCAACGTCGCCGCCAACGACCTGGGCAGCCGTATCACGGCGCTGCCCTGTGCCCTGGGCGCGGTGGAGGGCTGGGCCCGGCTGGTCGAGGCGCGCGCTACGCCGCTCACGCGGGTGGTTCCGGACCTTCCGGCCTGCCGGGACCCCGGCGAGCCGGTGGCGGCCGGGACGGTGCGGCTGCGCACCCTCGACGCTCTCGTGGCGGAGCTGGGGCTTCCGCGCATCGACCTGGTCAAGCTGGACGTGGAGGGCGCGGAGGTGGATGTCCTGCATGGCGGGCGGCGGGTGCTGCCAAGGGTCCGGCGGGTGGTGCTGGAGGTGCACGCGCCCGCGCTGCTGGACCGGGTGCGGGCCATCCTGGCCGCCGCCGGGCTGCGCGAGGCCCACGCCGGCGGCGGCTACGCCTTCTTTGTGGCAACGAGCGCCGGCGGGGCGTGACGGAGGAGCTGATGAACGCCTGCGTAGTGGTCAGCCAGCCGGTTCATCAGCACGCCTACGAGACGGCCGTCGCCGCGCAGCGCGCCGGGTTGCTGCACACGTTCGTCACCGGGATCTACCACACCGGTCGCGGGCTCTGGCACCCGCAGGGCTGGTGGTGGGCGCCGGCGGCGGTGCGCCGGGCCGTGGACCGCCGACTGCGCCGGCGCTGGCATCCGTGGCTCGACCCGGCCCGGGTGCGCACCCTGGCGCGCTACCACCTGTGCGCTGCCGCCCTCCGCCCCCTGGCGGGGTTTGCCCCCGGCGGGGGATGGGACAGCGAGCAATGGGCGCACCGGCGCTTCGACGCCGCCGTCGCCCGCCTGCTGCCGCGCATGCCCGGGGTAGGGCTGGTGCACGCCTTCGAGGGCGCGGCGCTGGCCACGCTTCAGGCGGCGCGGCGTCTCGGCCTGCCCGCCGTGCTTGATGTGCCGGCCGCGCTGGAATCCACGCTGAGCGCGCTGCGCGCGGAGGGCGGCGCGACCGGCCACCTGCCGCTGGCCCGGGTGCGGGCCGAGCGCGTTCTGGCCACGTACCTACTCGCCCCGTCCGGTTTCGTGGTTGGGTGCTTGCGGGATCACGGTGTACCGGCCGAGCGCATCGTGCAGCTCCCCTACGGCGTGGACACGGCGCGCTTTCGGCCGTGCGCGGAGCGGCGGGAGGGTGGGTTTTGCGTGCTGTTCGTGGGGCGCGTTGGCCTGCGCAAGGGGGTGCGCTACCTGTTGGAGGCGTGGCGGCAGCTGGGGCTCGTCAACGCCGAGCTGCTGCTCGTGGGGCCGGCCGACCGGGAGGGACGCGCGCTCCTGCGCCGCTATGCCGGGTTGTACCGCTGGCAACCGCCCGTGTCTGGCCGGGAGATCCACCGCCTGTACGCGACGGCGGATGTGTTCGCGTTCCCGTCGCTGGCGGAGGGCTCGGCGCGGGTGACGTACGAGGCGATGGCCGCCGGCCTGCCGCTGATCGCCACGCCGAACGCCGGCGCCGTGCTCCGCCACGGGGTAGAGGGCCTGATCGTGCCGCCGCGCGACGCGGACGCGCTCGCCGCCGCCCTCGAGCTGCTCTACCGCGATCCCGCCGCGCGGCGCGCCATGGGCCGGGCCGGCAGGCGGCTGATGGCGCGACACTATACCTGGCAGCACTACCACGCGCGCCTGGCGCGGGCCTACACGGCGATCCTGGCCGGGGCGGATCCACGCACGGCCGTAGCGCGCGAGCCGGAGGCCGTCGATGTCTGAGCGGAATCGGCAGCGGCTGTGCGACCTGTGCGGCGGCCGCCGCTTCGACCCCGTGCACCGCGCCTGCCGCGACCGGCAGCACGGCCGGCCCGGCACGTTCGACGTGGTGCGCTGCCGCGCCTGCGGCCTCATGCAGACCGATCCGCGGCCCGATCCCCGCGCCATCCGGCACTACTATCCACCGACGTACGTGCCGTACACGCTTGGGGCCGCGCCCGGGCCGTCGTGGCGGCGGACGGTGCGCGCGGCGGCGTGGGCGCCGTTCCGGCTGCGGTACGGGGCCGGCGATGCGTGGCCGCGCCCTCGGCCCGGCGCACAGCGGGCGCTGGACATCGGCTGTGGCAGCGGCCTCCTGCTCGCCCGCCTTGCGCGCCTGGGCTGGGACCCCTGGGGCATCGAACCGGATGCCGGGGCCGCGGCGGCAGCCGCCCGCCGGCTGGGGCCGCCGCCTGACCGCGTCTATCGGGGACCGGCTGAGGACGCCGTGTACCCCGCCGGCTCCTTCGGCCTTGTTACCCTCATCCACACCCTGGAGCACCTGCACGAGCCACTGGCGGTGCTCACCGGCGTGCGGCGATGGCTGCGGCCGGGCGGCGAACTGCGCGTGCGGGTGCCCAACAGCGGCAGCGCCGAAGCCCGCCTCTTCGGTCGCCTGTGGGACGGGCTCGACGTGCCGCGCCACCTGTACCACTTCACCCCGCGCACGCTCATGCTGCTGCTGGAACGGGCCGGGTTCACCGTGCAGCGCTGTGTCCCGGAGCCGCAGGCGGCATCGCTGGCAGGCAGCTTGATGGCCGTGCTGGAGGCGACGGGCGGTCGGCGTGCCGCATTGCGCCGCTCACGGGCGCTGTACCTGTGCGCGACCCCAATCGCCGCCATCCTGGCCGCGCTCGGAGAGGGAGGCAGCATCGATGTCACGGCCACTCCCCACCCGTGACGGGGGCGCCGCGCCGGTGCGCCTCGTCCTGGTGGCGGCCAGCCCGGTGTACTACCAGGTGCCGCTCTACCGGCGGCTGGCCGCCGACCTGCGCGTCGATTTCACCGCCCTCTTCTGCTCCGACGTGGGCGTGCGGCCCTACGACGCCGAGTTCGGCGGTCGGCTGGTGCGGTGGGACACCGACCTCCTCGGCGGCTACCGCGCTCAGTTTCTGCGCCGCGCTCACCGCAACGATCTCGGGCGCGGCTTCTGGGGCCTGCGCGACTGGGACGTGGTCGGCCAGGTGCGCCGTCTGCGCCCCGATGTGGTGTGGGTGCACGGCTTCAGCTACCTGACACTGTGGCTAGCCATGGCCACCGCCCGCCTCGCCCGTCTGCCGGTGCTGCTGCGCGAGGAGCAGACGCTCCTGCACCGGCGCCCGCTGCCCAAGCGGCCGGCGCGCGCCCTGCTCCTCCGCGCCCTCTTTGGCCAGGTGTACGGCCTGTACATCGGCAGCCACAACCGGGCCTTCTTCCGTCACTACGGCGTGCCGGAGCGGCGCCTGTTCTTCGTGCCCTACACGGTGGACAACGAGGGGCCGGCGTGTCGGATCCCCCGGCCGCGGGCACGGGGCGCCTTCGGCGTGGACCCGGCCGCCGGCCCGCTGGTCCTGTTCGTGGGCAAGCTTATCGCCAGAAAGCAGCCCCAGCTCCTGCTGGAAGCGTTCGCTCACGTGCGCCGCCGCTCCCCCTGTGCCCTTCTGTTCGTCGGCGAGGGGCCGCTGGAAACGGAGCTGCGGCAGCGAGCGGCGGCCGGTGGGATTCCGGACGTGCATTTCGCCGGCTTTCTCAACCGTGCACAGATCGTGCGCGCGTACGCGGCGGCGGACCTGTTCGTGCTCCCCTCCGCCCGGCACGAGACCTGGGGCATCGTGGTGAACGAGGCGATGAGCTTCGGTCTGCCGGTGATCGTGTCCGACGCCGTCGGCTGCGCGCCGGATCTGGTGCATGAGGGCGAGAACGGCTACGTGGTCCCGCGGGCGGACGGCGATCGTTTGGCCGAGGCCCTCGCCGCCCTGGTGGGCGACCCGGAGCGGCGGCGGCGGTTCGGCCGGCGTTCCCGCCAAATCATCGACCGCTGGCACCCCGCGATCGCCGCCGAGGGAGTGGTGCGCGCCTGCTACGCCGCCGCGCGCCGCCCAGGAGGGGGGCCATGAGCCACAACGCTCACGGGCCCCGGCCTTGCCGTCCTGGCGTGCCGACTTGCCCCCCGGCCCGGCCGGGACCCTGGCAAGAGCCGGGGGGACGGGCCGGTATGCCCCCCCTCCCCCGGCTTCAGCCGGGGGAGGGGGGGCGTCCCATCCGTGTGGCGATGCTGCCCATGATGCCGGCCGGCAACGCCGCCACCCGCGCCTTTTGCCTGCGCCCGCTGCCGTACCTGCGCGTGCACGGCATCGTCGGCCAGGTGTTTCTGCCCTCCAGCGAGGCGCTGTACCGCCGCTTCCAGCGCCCGGGCAGCCGCCTGCGTCGCTGGTACGCGGCCGCGTACTGGTACGGCGTGGTGGCGCCGCGCCGCCTGCTCCACCTAGCCCGCGCCCTGCAAGCCGACGTGATCCTCGTCCAGCGGGCGCTGGGCCATTACGCCGCGCCACCGCTCCTGGAACTCCTGTTGTGGCTGCTGGCGGGGCGCCTGCTGCGGCGCACGATCCTGTACCACTGCGACGACGCCCTGTATACGGTGGCCCCCGCGGCGTTCTACCGGCGCCGCCTGGCCGCCGCGCACTGGGTGCTGACCGGCAGCGCCGAGGTGGCAGCCTACGCCCGCCGCCGGGGTGCGCGCGTCTGGCGGTGGGAGGGCGCCGTGGCGGTGGAGCGCTACCCGGTCAAACGCCACGCCCCCTGCCGCCCGGTGACCATCGGCTGGACCGGGCACCTGGCCGAGCGATTTTTGGCGCCCCTGGTGCCGGTGCTGGCGCGGGTCTGCGCCGAACGTGACGCCCGGGTGCGGGTGGCGAGCGAGCGACCCTACACGCACCCCCTGCTGGGTGAGCGGCTGATCTGGGAGCGGTGGACGCCTGCGCGCGAGTTCACGCTCTTTCAAGATTTCGACATCGGCGTCATGCCGCTGGCCGACACGGCCTACAACCGCGCTAAGGAGGGCTTCAAACTGAAGGAATACATGGCGGCCGGCCTGCCTTCCGTGTGCTCGCCCGTTGGCCACAACCTGGAGATCATCTGCCACGGCGTGACCGGCTTCTTCGCCACCGACGCCGACGCCTGGGTCACCCACCTCAGCCGTCTCATCGACGACACCGCCCTGCGCGCCAGTATGGGCGCCGCCGCCCGCGCCGAGGCCGAGGCCCGCTTCTCCCTCACGGCCCAAGTCGACCGACTGGCCGCCTTCCTGCACGCGGTGGCGCGGGAACAACGCGCCGGAGGACGACGATGTGCGGGATAACCGGCGCGTGGATGGCGGATCCCACCGCGGCGCTGCACGCCGTGGACCGCATGTGCCGGGCGATGACCGCCCGCGGCCCGGACGGCGCTGGGACGGCGTTGCTCAGCACCAGCGGCGGCGCCCTGGCGCTGGGCAACCGCCGCCTGGCGGTGATCGACCCGTCGGCGGCCGGCCATCAGCCGATGCGCGACCCGGCGCGGGGCACGGTCATCGTGTTCAACGGGTTCATCGCCAACTTCATCGAGCTGCGCCGGCAGCTGGCCCACCAAGGGGAGCACTTCGTCTCTCACTGCGACACCGAGGTGGTGCTGAAGGCCTACGGGCGCTACGGCCCGGCGTGCGTCCGGCTGCTGCGCGGGATGTTCGCCTTCGCCATCTGGGACCCGCGTGACGAAACGCTCATCCTGGCCCGCGACCCCTTCGGTGTCAAACCGCTGTACTACGCCCAGCGGGGTGACCGGTTGCTGTTCGCCTCGCAGGTCAAGGCGCTGCTGGCCTCAGGCCTGGTGCCGCCTGCGCTATCCGCCGAGGGGCTGGAGACGTTTCTCGCCTTCGGTGGGGTGCGCGAGCCTCTCACGGCGATCGACGGCGTGTATGCCCTGCCTCCCGGCCACATGGCCACCGTTCATCGGGGGCGCCTGGCGCTGACGCGCTTCTGGCAGCCACCGCGTACGCCTGACCTGAGCATGGGGCGGGAGGCGGCGGCGCGGGCGCTGCGCGCGCTGCTGGCGGAGACCGTGGCCCGCTATCTCACCAGCGACGCGCCGGTGGGGATATTTCTCTCCGGTGGGCTCGATTCCGCGGTGCTGGCCGCCCTGGCCGTGCGTGCGCCGGGCCGGCCGCCCCGTCTCGCCGCGGTCTCGCTGGTCGATGAAGCGGACGACGCGGAGACCACCGCCATGCACGCCGCCGCCCGAGCCGTCGGCGCCGAGCACGTGACGGCGCCGCTGCCCTGGCCAGTGGTGGAGCAATGGTTGCCGCGGGCGTTCGCCGCGATGGATCAGCCCACGTTCGACGGGATCAACACGTACGCGGTCGCCCGCGTCGCGGCCGGAAGCGGGCTCAAGGTCGTGCTGTCCGGCCTGGGCGCGGACGAGCTGTTCGACGGCTACGACTTCAGCCGGCGCGCGGAAGCGCTTTTGCGGGCCCGGCGCCTGGCGGAGTGGGTGGGCGCTCCTCCCCGCATGCGCGCCCTCGCGGCGTGCCTTGTGCCCGGCCGCAAGGGGGAGAAGCTGGGCGCATACCTCGCCGGGCAGCTCCCCGCCGCCGCCTTCGAGCTGTTACGGCGCCTCTTCCTGCCGGAGGAGGTGGACCGCCTGCGCCGGCGACGGCCCTCACCCCGGCGCCCCTCACCCCCGGCCCCTCTTCCGCACGCGGGAGAGGGGTGGCCGAAGGCCGGGGTGAGGGCGGGGGCGAGGGTGGGGCCTCACTCCGCGACCTGGAGGGGTACACCCGCGACGTGCTGTTACGCGACACGGACTGCATGAGCATGGCGCACGGGCTAGAGGTGCGCGTGCCCTATCTGGACCACGTCCTGGCCGAGTTCGTGCTCCGCCTGCCGGCCGCGCAGCGCGAGGCGCGGGGCAAGCGTTTGCTGGTTGACGCGGTCCGCGACCTCCTGCCCGCCGCCGTGCTGGCGCGGCGCAAGCGGGGCTTTGTGCTGCCCGTGGACCGCTGGCTCCGCGGCCCGCTGCGGCACGATGTGGAGGCGACGTTCTCAGCGCCACCGGCCGCCGTGGGTGAGCTGCTGGTGCAGGCGGAGATCCTGCGGCTGTGGCGGCGGTTCCTGGCCGGCGGCGCGAGCTGGCATCGCGTGTGGGCGCTGTACGCGCTCTGCCGGTGGGTGGAGTCGCTGGCCGGGCCGGTGGAGCCGTGAGGGGGGAGGGGGCGAGCAACGTGTGCGGCGCGGGAGGAACGAGAGACGAGCGGTGAACCGCACCGGCACTCACCGCTGGGGGAGACGCGCCATGCGCATCCTGCACGTGATCGGTAGCGTGGCACCGCGCTACGGCGGCCCGAGCGCTGCCCTACCCGCTTTGTGCCGTGCCGTGATGGACCGGGGCCACCACGTTGAAGTCTTCACCACGGACATCGACGGGCCCGGGCGGCTGCCGGCGCCCACGGGGCGGCCCGTCCGCTGGCGGGGCGTATCCACCACGTTCTTTCCGGTGCGACACCCGCGCGGATACGTGTTCGCGCCGGGGCTGGGGCTGGCGCTGCGGCGGGTGCGCGAGTTCGACGTGGTGCACATCCACAGCCTGTACCTCTTTCACACGCTGGCCGCCGCCCTCTGGTGCCAACGGTGGCGCGTCCCCTACGTGATCCGCCCGCACGGCAGCCTCAACCCGTACCATCGCGCTGCGCACCGCGGTCGGAAGGCCGTCTACGAGCTGCTGATCGAGCGCCACAACCTGAACGGCGCGGCCGCGGTGCACTGCACGTCGGAGGCGGAGGCGGAGGCGGTGATGGCGCTCGGCGTGCGGGCGGCGGTGGCGGTGGTGCCGCTGCCGGTGGACACGGCGCGGTGCGCCCACCCTCACCCGCCTCGCTCCGCTCGGCACCCTCTCCCGCTTGCGGGAGAGGGTGGGCCGGCGCAGCCGGACCGGGTGAGGGCGCCGCGCCGCTACCCCATGCTCGCCGGCCGGCGACCGGTGACGTTCCTGGGGCGGATCACACCAAAGAAGGGGCTGGATGTGCTGGTCGCCGCCTTCGCCCGCATCGCGCCCGCGTTCCCGGACGCCCTGCTGGTGATCGCCGGACCGGACGATCACGGGCACGGCGCCACCGTGCGGGCCCAGGTCGCGGCGCTGGGGCTCGACGCGCGCACGCTCTTCACGGGTCTCCTCACCGGTGATGACAAGGTCGCGCTCCTGCAGGCGTCGGCCGCGTTGGTCCTGCCCTCGCTGGATGAGAACTTCGGCCTGGCGGTGGCCGAGGCGCTGGCCGCGGGCACCCCGGTGGTGGTGAGCCCCGGCGTGGCCATCCATCGCGAGATCGCCGCGGCAGGGGCCGGGCTGGTGGCGCCGCGCACCCCGGACAGCGTGGCGGGCGCGCTCGGGCGGCTGCTGGCGGAGCCGGCTTTCGCGGCGCGCTGCGGCGCAAACGGCCGGGCGTTGGCAGAGCGGTGGCTTGCACCGCAGCGGGTGGGCGAGCGGCTGGAGGCGCTTTACCGGGCCGCCTGCCGGGAGGAGGCATGAACCGGGAACGGGTCGCCCTGGAGCGCTATCTTCGCCAGCCCGTGACGGTGACCGGGAACGAAGGTTACCCGCCGCTTTCACCGCTGAGCGAGCTGGCCCGCAGACTGGCACCCCCGGCCTTGGCCGGGGCGCCCGACGTGCGCCGGATGTTGACCGACCTGCTGCGCCCGTGGGCCCGGCGCCGGGCGACGGCGCTCCGCGGGCAGACCCCGCTGCTGTTGCACCTGGGCTCCGGCCGCTTCCCCAAGGCCGGCTGGGTGAACATTGACCTCATCGGCGTGCCGGTGGACGTGCCGTGGAACCTGGCGCGCGGCATCCCCTTCCCGCCCGGCTCCGCCGACGCCGTCTTCCATGAGCATCTCCTGGAGCACCTGTCCCTGGACGAGGGCTACCGCCTGCTGCGGGAGTGCGCCCGCGTGCTCAAGCCGGGCGGGGTGCTGCGCGTGGGGGTGCCGGACGCGGGCCGTTACCTGTGCTCCTACGCCCGCACCGGCGACTTCATCCGCCGGCTGCGACCGGGACGACCGACACTCATGCTCGCCGTGCAGGAGGTGTTCTACCGGCACGGGCACCGCACCGCCTATGACGCGGAGACGTTACAGTTCATCTGCCGCGCCGCCGGATTTGTCCGGGTCGAGCCACGGCCGTTCGGTGAGAGCCGACTGTCCCCGGTCCCGGACAGCTCCCACCGACGCTCCGAAACCCTGTACGTGGAGGCCGTCAAACCATGACCGCAAACCCGCTGCCTGGTATGCCTCCGGTGCCGGTGACGGTGGTCCTGCCCGTGCTGAACGAGGCCCGCAACCTGCCGGCGGCGCTCCGCAGCGTGTCCTGGGCCGGGCAAGTGATCGTGGTGGATTCCCACAGCACGGACGGCACTGCCGAGCTGGCGCGTCGGCTGGGCGCCGAGGTGGTGTCGTTCCACTACCCCGGCCGGGGGCCCCGGAAAAAGAACTGGGTCCTCGCCACCCTGTCCTTCCGGTACGAATGGGTGCTACTACTCGACGCCGACGAGCGGGTGACGCCCCGGCTTGCCGGGGCGATCGCGCGGGCCGTGCGCTCTGACCTGGCGGACGGCTATTACCTAGACCGCGAGCTGGTGTTCCTGGGGCGGTCGCTGCGCTGCCTGCGCCCCAACTGGAACCTGCGCCTGTTCAAGCACCGGCTGGGCCGCTTCGAGGACCTGGGCCTGGGACGCCTGCCGGGCACCGGCGACAACGAGGTGCACGAACACGTGCGGCTGAACGGTCGGGCCGGATTCCTGCGCCCACCCCTGCTGCACCGGGACGAACGCGGTATCGCAGCCTGGCTGGAGCGCCACATCCGCTATTCCATCTGGGAGGCCCACCTCTACCGGCGGCTTAGGGCCGAGCCGCTGCTCCCCGCGCTGCCGGACCTCCTGGCCCGCGACCCCGTCCGCCAACGGCGCGCCCTCCGGCGGGTATGGGTGCGCCTGCCCTGCCGACCCGCCCTGCGCTTTTTCGTTTGGTACGTGCTGCGCCGCGGCTTCCTGGACGGGCGAGCCGGCCTTGTCTACTGCCTGCTCATGGCCTGGTACGAGCTGGTTATCGGGCTCAGGCTGCGGGAACTGGACGCCCCGCCGGGAGCTCGGCCATGATGCCGCGCGCCGGGATGCAGGCATTGCGCGCGCGCGCCCATCCCCTGTACCAGGCGCGTCGCCTGCCGCCGCTGCGCGCGCTGCTGGCCCTGGCCGACGTGCCGGTCTGGGCGCGGCTGCCCGGCATCCCGTGGCCGGTCCGTGTGCGGCTGGTGAGCCACGCCGCGTACGTGCTATTGCCGCAGGCCCTGGAGCCATCGATCGTAGCGTTGTTAGAGGCGATCTGCGAGGTGTCCGCCCCTCGTTCCTTCTGGGACGTGGGGGCCAACTTCGGCTACTACGCCTGGCGCCTCAAGGGCCGCCGGCCGGACCTGGAGGTGGTGATGGTGGAGCCCGACCCCGCGAACCAGCGCCTGATCCGCGCGACCCTGTCGCGCGCGCAGCTCGCCGGCGTCTCCCTACATCCGTACGCCGCCAGCGACGTCGCCGGGACGGCGCTGTTCGCGGCTGATCCGGTCAGCGGAGCTACCGGCACGCTAGAATGCACGGGCACCCCCTTCGCGGCGCGTCACTGGCGGGTGCGGCCCGCGCTGGTCCCGGTGTCCACCCGCCCGCTGGATGCCGAACGGGCGGCGTACGGCCCAGTAGACCTGCTCAAGATCGACGTGGAAGGCCACGAGGAGGCGGTGCTGCAGGGCGCGCGGGAGATCCTGCGGCGCGACCGGCCCCTGGTGGTGTTCGAGTGCTTTCACGCGGGACTACCCGCCGCAGACCTGCTGCAGGGGCTCCGGTACGTGCTGTGGGACGCGGAGCGCCTCGTTGCGGTCGACACCCGCACCGTGCACGTGTTGGCGCTGCCGGTGGAGCGCGTCCCGGCGACGCCGGGGTTGCTACGGCTGCGCCGGCAGCACGTCATCCGCGGCCGTCCGCGCCGCACACGAGAGGAGGGCATGTGAGCGCACCACACGAGGTGGCCGCCGGCAGGGCAATCCAGGAGGTGCCGCCGTGGCTCGGGCGCCTTCTGGTCTGCCCGGCCTGCCGCGCCCCGCTGCACTGGTCCGACGAGGCGGTCTGCGTCGATCGGGGGTGCCGTTACCCGGTGGTCGAGGGCATTCCCGTCCTGGCGCCCCATGAACGCACCGGCATCGACCCGACGAGCGGGCGTGACGCCCGCCACAAAGCCGGTCAGGCCGCCCACTTCGATCACGCCGTCGCGCCCGAGTTCGAGGTGGAACGCCCGCACGGCGCCCCGGCCCTCTACCGCTTCCTGCTCGGGCAAAAACTGCGGCGCAGCGTGCGCGCGCTGCGCTCGTTCCTACCGGGCGCGACGGTGCTGGTGGTGTGCGGCGGTTCAGGAATGGAGGCCGAGTTTCTGGCCCGCCTGGGCGCGCGGGTGATCTGCTCGGATATCTCCCTAGGCGCCGCCCGGCGCGCCGTGGAGCGCGCCGGCCGCCACACGGTGCCCATGACGGTGCTGGTGGCCGATGTGGAACGCCTGCCGTTCCTTGACCAGAGCATCGATCTGGTGTACGTGCACGACGGCCTGCACCATCTAAGGGAGCCGACGCGCGGGTTGCGCGAGATGGCGCGGGTGGCCGCGCGGGGCCTGTCGGTGAACGAGCCGGCGCGCGCCGCCATCACCGGGCTGGCCGTGCGTGCCGGTTGGGCGCGGGCGCACGAGGAGGCCGGCAACCCAGTGGTGCGCCTGGCCGGCGCGGAGGTCACCGCGCTGCTGACCGCGTGCGGCTTCACGACGGCGCACGCCGAGCGCTACGCCATGCACTACCGGCACGAGCCGGGCCACCTCTGTGCGCTCCTCAGCCGGCGCGGCTGGCTGCCGGCAGCCGTCGCCGCGTGGTGGTTGCTGAACGCGCTCGGCGGCCGGTTCGGCAATAAGCTCACCGTGCAGGCCGTACGGCGACACGGACTGAGCTTGGGACGTGCTGAGCTATGATGCGAGGTGCCGCGTCGGTTTCTCCCCGCCAGCACCCAGCACGCGGCACTCAGCACAGGGAAAGGGCAGGATCATGTCCCGCACCGTGTACGTGGTGCCACACACGCACTGGGACCGAGAGTGGTACCAACCGCACGAGCTGTTCCGCTGGCGGCTAGTGCAGATGATCGACGAGCTGCTGGACCTTCTGGAGCGCGATCCCGCCTTCCGCTGCTTCACGTTGGACGGGCAGACGGTGGTGCTTGAGGACTACCTGGAGCTGCGGCCGGAGAACGAACCGCGGCTGCGCGCCCTGGTGGAGGCGGGCCGGTTGACCATCGGCCCGTGGTGGGTGCAGCCGGACGAGTTCCTGCCCAGCGGCGAATCCCACATCCGCAGCCTGCTGCGCGGCATCCGCTTGGCGGAGCGCCTGGGCGGATCGATGCGCGTCGGGCACTGCGCCGACCAGTTCGGGCACATCGCCCAGATGCCGCAGATCATGGCCGGCCTGGGGCTCACCAGCGCCTGCCTCTGGCGCGGCGTGCCGGACAGCGTGCCCGGCTGGAGCTTCTGGTGGGAGGCGCCGGACGGCACGCGCCTGCCGGTGCTCTACCTGCGGCACAGCTACTCCAACGGCTGGCGCCTGCCGGCCGACCTGGACGAGCTGCTGGCGCGCCTGCGGGCCGCCGAGGAGGGCCATGCCCCGCATGAACCGCTGCTGCTTATGAACGGCACCGACCACGCCCGCGCGCAGGCGGACCTGCCCGCCGTCCTCGCCGCCGCCGGGGGGCGCGGCTACGAGTTCCGCATCGCCTCCCTGCCGGAGTACGAGGCGGCGCTGCTGGCCGCCGGCATCGACGAGCACGTGCACCGGGGCGAGCTGCGCTCACCGGACCGTTCCAACGTGCTAGCCGGCGTGCTATCGGCGCGCATCACCATCAAACAGCGCGACTTCGCGGTGACGGCCGCGCTGGAGCGGTACGCGGAACCGCTGGAGCTGCTCGCGCATCGGCACGCCGGCTATGACGGCCTGCCCGCCCTGCAGCACGCCTGGCGCCTGTTGCTGGAGAACTCGCCGCACGATTCCATCTGCGGCTGCAGCGTGGACCAAACCCACCGCGAGATGTTTCCCCGCTACGACCGCGCCGAGCAACTGGCCCGTCAGGTGACACGCGAGGCCGTCGCCGCGTTGGCGGGCCAGGTCGCCGTGCCCCAGGGCGGCGGGTTACTGGTCTTCCGGCCCGTGCCCCATGCCGCCCTTGTCCTGGAGTGCTCGGTGCCCGCCGCGTGGCGCGCCCCCGCCCTTCGTCTGGCGGACGGCCGCCGGGTGCCGGTCGCGCTCGGCCCCATCGAGCGCGGCGCGGTCCTGGAAACGGCCGCGACGACCCCGGCGGGCGCCCTTCAGCACCTGGACTTCCTGCGCGACGGCCAGATAGCTGCTCGCTCTGTCGAGTCCATCCGGGTGGCCCGACGCGGTTCCGCGCTCATCGTGGACACGGTCGTCGGCGATGGCATCGCCGTGGTCGATGAACAGGCCGTACGCCGGGCCGCGCGGCGCATCGTGCGGGCCGGTGGGGTGGAGACGGCCCGCGTGACCGTGCGCGAAACCGCCCGCCGCCGCCTGCGCGCCGTCCTCCCACCCGGCGAGAGCATCGGCCTGGACCTCCTGCTCCCAAGCGATGAAGCGCCGGCGGCGGAGACTGACATCCACCGCCAGCCCGATGCCATCGCCAACCGGTTCTTCGCCGTGCGCTGGCAGGAGGGACGGCTCCTGATACGCGACCTGCTGCACGGCCTGGTGTTTGACGGCGCCAACACCTTCATCGACGAGGGCGACCGCGGCGATGAGTACAACGCCGACATCCTCGACAACGCCGTGTTCGAGCCGCGCCGTTCCCGCCTGATCGCGGTCGAAGCCGACGCCGTCTCCGCCCGCCTGACGTATGAGCTCGAGCTCGCCGTCCCGGCGGCGCTGGCCCCTGACCGCACGCGCCGCACCGCGCGGCGGCGCGTCCTTCTGCCCATTCGCACCACGGTCACCCTGTGGAGCGGCCTGCCCCAGGTTGACTTTACCGTGTCGGTGGACAACCGGGCACGGGACCACCGCCTGCGCGTCCTGGTGCCGCTTCCCTTCCGCGTGTCCACCGTCTACACCGAGAACCAGTTCCACGTCGCGGAGCGGCCGGTGCGCCCACCGGCCTGGAACGGCCGCAGCGCCGAGCACCCGCCCGCCACCTTCCCGCAAAAGACCTTTGCCGCCGTCGAGGCCGATGGGCTCGGCGTGGCCGTGTTCAACCGGGGGCTGCCGGAAGGGGAGGTCGTCGAGTTCGCCGGCCGGCAGGCCTATGCCCTCACCCTGCTGCGCTGCGTTGGCTGGCTCTCCCGCGCCGACCTGCGCACGCGCCGTGGCCACGCCGGCCCGCCGCTGCGCACGCCGGAGGCACAACTGCCGGGTCGGCATACGTTCGACTACGCGCTCACGACCTACCGTGGCTCCTGGCGGGATGCCGCGCTGCCTCACCGGGCGCACGCCTACGCCTATCCACCGCTGGCCTTTGCCACCAACGCCCACGACGGCGTACCCGCGTCCGCATGGCCGCTCCTTACCCTTCCGGATGCGGCGCTGGTGCCCTCGGCGGCGTACCGCAGCGCGGCCGACGGCGCGCCCATCCTCCGCCTCTACAGCGCCGCCGCGGCACCGCTGCAGGCGCGGGTACGGGTACCTGCCCTGTCCCGCTCCGCCTGGGTAGCAGACCTGCTGGAGCGGCCGCGCGCGGCTCTGACCGAGCGGGACGGGGCCTGGCAGGTCGACATCCGGCCATGGCAGATCCTCACGCTGCGCTTCGACGCGTGAGCGCCCCGGCGCTGCCACCTTGCGCGGCGGAGCGCCGCCCGCTCCAATAGGGCAGAACACCAACCGCACCTCGGTGGGCCGAGGTGGGGCGAGGAGGGTGGCAATGTCCGAGGTGCTGTACGAGCGGCCGGCCGACGGCGTGGCCCTGATCACGCTCAACCGGCCGGACCGGCTCAACGCCATGACCACCGAGCTGATGACGGCGCTGAGTGACGCGCTGGCGGACGCGGCGGCGGACCGCACGGTGCGGTGCGTGGTGCTGACCGGCGCCGGGCGCGCCTTCTGCGCCGGCGGCGATGTCAAGGCGATGGCCACCGGCGGCGGCGCCCTGGGCACGGGCGTTGACGGCTCCGTCGCCGCCCAACTGGTGCACGGCGTGCGTGAGCTGCGCGCCTTCCAGGAGCGCACCAGCTACGCCCTGCACACCATGCCCAAACCGACGGTGGCGATGGTCAACGGCCCGGCCGTGGGCGCCGGCCTGAGCCTCTCCCTGGCCTGTGACCTGCGGGTGGCGTCGGACCAGGCGCGCTTCGGGACCGCCTTCCGCAACGTGGCCCTGACCGGCGACTTCGGCGGGTCGTACTTCCTCCAACGCTTAGTGGGCATGGCCCGCGCCCGCGAGCTGTACTTTACCGGCGAAATCCTGGACGCCGCGCGGGCGCTGCACCTGGGCATCGTCAACCGGGTGGTGCCGCACGAGCGGCTGATGGACGAGACCATGGCCCTGGCGGCCCAACTGGCCGCCGGTCCCACCCTGGCGTTCGCCCTGATGAAAGAGAACCTGAACCTGGCCGCCCAGGCCGACCTGCGCACGGTGCTGGCGCAGGAGGCGCTGCACCAGCGCCTGGCCGGTCTGAGCGACGATCACCGCGCCGCGGCGCTCGCCTTCGTGGAGAAGCGCACGCCGGTGTTCCGGGGGCAGTAGCGCGGCCGGGGTCGCGTCAGCGAAGCTGCGCGCACACCTCCGGCGGGGGGATCACGTAGGCGACATCGGGGCTGAGCAGGGGGAGCTCGCCGCCCAGGCGCGCCATCAACTGGGCGGCGTTGACGCGCAACAGGCAGTCCACGCTGATGTCAAAGCGCGCGGCCATCTCCTGCGGGCTGGTCGGCAGCTCCGGCCGCACCTGGCAGAACCGCGCGGGCGGTGAGCCGCCGTCCGGACAAGGGGGGAGGTCACGCACCGCCGGCACCGTGGGCACCGGGATCGCGCCCAGGGGCGGCGCCGGCGCGCCCATCACCGGTGGGCTGGGGGCAGGCGTCGGCGCGGGCGAGGCTATGGCCACGGACGGGCTAGCCACGATCTCCACCGTCCGCCCGCCGCGCGCGCGCCGCGCGACGATGACCCCCCCGAGCACGGCCACCCCTGCCAGCGCCAGCAGGGCGAGCGTCACGACGGTCCGCCGCCAACGGACGGGAGCGGCGGCCCCGGCCGGCGCCGGTGGGGTCGTTCGGTCCTCTTCTACTTGTACTTGTTCCTGAGCACGAGCGGGCGCGGCGGGTGACGGCGCCGGCGGCCCCGCGGCCGGCGCTCCCGAGAGCCGCGCCACCACCACGGTGATGTTATCCGGCCCTCCACGCTCGTTGGCCAGGTCAACCAGCCGGCGGGCGGCCGCCTCGGGCTCCGCCGCCTGCGCGATGCGGGCGATCGTGGCGTCATCGACCACGCCGTGCAGGCCATCGGAGCAGAGCAGAACGATGTCCCCGGGCGCAAGGGCCAGGGGCGGGGACAGCTCCGGCTCAACCTGCTCGGTCACGCCCACCGACCGGGTGAGGATGTTGCGGAAGCTGCTGGTCGCCGCCTCCTCCTCGGTGAGTTCGCCGCGCCGTACCTGTTCGGCCACCCAGCTATGGTCGGCGGTCAGGCGGCGGATGCTGCCGCCGCGGATGAGGTAAGCGCGACTGTCGCCCACGTGCCCTACCACCAGCCTCTGGCCGCGGATGAGCGCGGCCACGAGCGTGGTGCCCATCCCGTACAGCGCCGGATCACGACGCGCGTGGCTGAACACGGCGCGATTGGCGGCCACGATCGCGGTCATGAGCGTGTGCGCGTCATCCTCGGCCGGATCGGCCTCGTGCACCACGCGCAGCAGCTCGTCCACAGCGTGGGCGCTGGCCACCTCGCCGCCGGCGGCGCCACCCATCCCGTCCGCAACCGCCAGCAGCACGACCGGACCGGCGCGCGTCTCGATCACCTGGGCGATAAACCGGTCCTGATTGCTGCTCCGGCGGCGGCCGACATCGGTTACGCCGGCGAACACCAGACCCGGTTGCACAGCGGGGAATTCCAGACCGCTCACGGCTCGACGACCGCCTCTCGTTGGTTGCGGACCCAGACGCCTCGATGTGGTTGGTATCCTCCTCAGCCTACCTAGCGCACCGGAGGGCTGGCAATGACAACCCGCTGACAGATCGCTGACACGTGCCGCGGTGTGGGGAGGGGCCGGACCTTGCGCGGCGGTGTATGCTGGGAATGCAGGGCCAGCGCACGGAGCGCCCGCGCGTTGCCCCGCTCGACGTCTGGGGTGGAGGAACCGAGGAGACAGGCAACGGAGGGGGAAACCGTCATGGTGCTCCAGCAGAAACCGGAACGGCAGTTGGTGGAAGAGGCGTTCGCCGCCGGACGCCTGTACGTTGAGGATGAGCACGGGTTCCGTCACGGCATGTACGCGGTCTGCCCCAACGATGGCGGTCACGCTCAACCGTTTCGCCCCGTATGGAAGCGCGACGCCCGCGGCCGCTACATCGACCACGTGCTGTTCCACTGCGATAACTGCGGCCGCACGTGGGAGGCGAAGGTAGAGGAGATCCACTTTTATTAACTGGGGTAAGCTCTGCGCCAATCCGGCTCATTTCACCCCGCCACCGGGCGTGAAAGGAGGTGAGCACGATGTCGCAGGAGCAGAAGTGGGAATGCCCGCAGTGCCACCACGTCTATAACCACCAGGGCACCTGTCCGTTTTGCCTGAAGCAGCTCCAACCGAAGGCCTCATAAGCCGTAATCGCCGGGCGGGTTCGTGCAGGCCCGCCCGGCGGTTCTGTGGGGAGCCATCCATCTCGGTCGTTACCGGGCGACGGTTCAGAAGCGCAGGCCGAAGAGGGACTCCCGCAGGAAGTACAGCAGAAACAGCACGGCGATGGCCCACAGCGCCGGGTGCACGTCGCGCCAGCGACCGCGAAAGAGCTTGATGGCCACGTACGTGACGAAGCCGGCGCCGATTCCGTTGGTGATGTTGAACGTAAGGGGCATCATCACCATGGTGGCGATGGCGGGCAGGCTCGTCTCCAGCTCGGCAAAGTTAATACCGCGCGCGGCGCTGCCGCGCTCCTCGGCCTCCGCCGCCGATTCCGCCTCGGAGAGCGCCGTCATCATCAGATAACCGACCAGGATCAAGGCGGGGGCGGTCGCTTCGCTCGGCACCACGCCCACCAGCGGCCACAGCGGCATCGCCAGCAGGAACAGCACGCCCGTCACCACCGCCACCAGGCCGGTGCGGCCGCCCACGCTCACCCCGGCCGCCGATTCGATGTAGGTGGTGACGCTGGAGGCGTTGGCCAGGCCACCGAACGCGGCGGCGAGGGAGTCCACCAGTAGCGGCTTCTGCACGTCGGGCAGGCGGCCCTCCTTGTCCAGGTAGCCCGCCTCCTTGCCCACGCCGATGAGCGTGCCCATCGTGTCGAAGAAATCGGCCAGCATGATGGTCACCACCGTGAGCACACCGGTAAGCACGCCCAACCGGCTGAACACGGTGAAGCTGACGTGGCCAAAGGTGCTGAAATCCGGGGTGGCGGCCACGCGTTCCGGCAGCCGGGCTACGCCTGGTGTGGGGAACGCCGTGTAGTCATGCAGCCGGTTGAGGATCACGGCGGCCACGGTGGCGACGATGATCCCCCACAGGAGCGCCCCGCGCACCCCGCGCGCCATGAGGAACAGGCTCACCAGCAACCCGATGGCCGCCACCAGCACCGGCACGCCGGTGAGGCTGCCCATCGTGACCGGCACGGCGTCGCCCCGGCGCACGATGCCAGCGTTGACCAGGCCGATGAACAGGATGAACCAGCCGATGCCCACCGCGATCGCCTGCTTGAGCACCAGCGGCACCGCGTCGAACACCAGGCGCCGAACCCCGAACAGCACCAGGACCGTGGTCAGCACACCCTCCAGCACGATCACGCCCATGGCCGCGGACGGGGTCAGCCCCTGCTGCCCGATGAGCTGGAACGCGACGATGCCGTTCAGGCCTAGCCCCGGCGCCAGCGCGTAGGCGCGGTTGGCATACAGGCCCATGAGGATGGACATGACGCCGGCGGCTAGGCAGGTGGCGGTGGTGGTGGCGGGCCGCGGCAGGCCGCCCTGCCCGAGAATGGCAGGGTTCACGAAGATGATGTAACTCATCACCATGAATGTGGTCAGCCCGGCCATAAGCTCGGTGCCGAGCGTGGTGCGGTTGCGCTGAAGTTGAAAGAGCCGATCGAGCACGTCGTGCATCAGCGCCACCATCCGAACGTTGGTGCGGTCAGCCGTCACTCTACGCGCCGTGGCGAGCAAACAAAAGGGGCGGGAGCCGCAGCCGCTTCCCACCCCTGACCCATTCGCCTCCGGGCCGCTTTAGGCCTCCTCTGGCTCGGTCAACGCCCCCTCTGACGCTCCCGTCGCTGCCGGTGCCGCTACAGCCGGTGCGGCGGCAGCAGCGCGGCGGCGACCGTCTTCCGGCACCACCTCAACCGGCAGCTCAAAGCTGACGTTGCGCGAGAGGCGCAGCGTCACCGTGCGCGTGCCGATCTCGCGAATGGGCTGCGGCAGGTGAATGCGCCGCCGGTCGAACTCGCTGCCGAGCAGTTCGCTTAGCTTCTCGGCGATATCGGCCGCGGTGACGGAGCCGTACAGGCGGCCCTGCTCGCCCACGCGGGCGGCGATGGTCACCGTTTTGCCCGCGAGCTGCTCCACGATGCGCCGCGCCTCGGCGTCGAGCGCCGCCTGGCGCCGTTCCTCCCGCTTGGCCAGGGCCTGGGCGCGCTCGAGCGCGGCCTTGGTGGCGGGCACGGCCAGGCCGCGCGGCAGGAGGTAGTTCCGCGCGAAGCCGTCCCTCACCTCCTTGACCTCGCCCGGCAGCGCGGTGCCGGGGACCTCCTGCAGAAACACAACCTTCATGTCCTTCCTCCCGGGCGCCGACGGCGCCGGAGCGCGTCTTGCCATCAATCAAACGCCGCGCGGTCCCAACCGGCGGCGCCTGCGTTTCCCATACCACTCTTTACCTATACCAGGTGCGTGGCGCCGATGCCACTCACCTGTCTGCCTGGGCCGCGGGCAGGCGCCACCCGCCATCCAGCGGCAGCGTCACGGTCACGGTGGTGCCCTGCCCTTCCTCGCTCTCCAGCCGGATATCGCCGCCATGCCGGGCGACGATGTCGCGCGCGATATACAGCCCCAAACCGATCCCGCCCATGCCGTGCGCCACCGCGTTGCGCGCCCGCGCGAACGGCTGGAACAGCGTCGGCAGGTCCGCGGCCGGGATGCCGATACCGGAGTCGGTCACCTGCACGGTCGCCTGTCGTTCGTCGGCACGCACGGTCACGCGGACGGGCTGACCGCTGGGGTCGTATTTGAGGGCGTTGGCAATAAGATTGGTGAACACCTGGTCCAACCGCTCCGGGTCCCACATGCCGACGACCGGCGTGTCGGGCGCGGCCAGGTGGAGCCGCTCACCCGCCTGCGGCGTCACCTCGCGTAACCGGTCGACCACGCCCCGCAGCAACGCCACCAGGTCCGTGCGGCGCGGCTGCAACTCCAGCCGTCCGGCCTGGATCCGCGAAACATCGAGCAGGTCGTTGACGAGCTCTCGCAGGCGGCGCGCCTGGCGTTGAATGACCGCCGCCGCCTCGAACAACTCCTCCGGGCGCAGCGGCCCGGTGGCGCGGTGCAGCTGCCGTTCCAGCAGTTGGGCGAAACCGAGCAACGAGGTGATGGGGGTGCGCAGCTCGTGGCTGGCCGCGGCGAGCCACTCATCCTTACGTCGTTCCGCCTCCTTGATGGCGGTGATGTCCTGGAACACCACCACGGCCTGCTCGACGCCGTGACTGCTGCCGAGCACCGGCGCGGCATTGACCAGGATGGGCACCCACCGTCCATCCGCGCGCTCCATCCACAGCTCCTCACCGTGCACGGTCTCACCGCGCAGGGCGCGCGCCAGCGGCAGCTCGGCATCCGGCACCGGCTGCCCCTCGACCGTGCGGATACGTGCGTCCAGAGGGGCCTCCGTCGCGGTTGCAGGCCGCCCCAGCAGCTCATCCGCCGCCCGGTTGCTGAGGACGAGCCGCCCGTCCGGCGCCGCCGCGATCAGCACCCCCTCCGGGAGCTGCTCGATCACGGCGGCCAGCCGCTGACGCTCCGCCGCGACCTGCGCGTGCAGGAGGGCGTTGGTGAGCGCGGCAGTGATGCGGTCGGCCAGCAGGCGGGTGAGGCGGGCATCCTCGGCGCTGTAGCCGGGCGGACCGTGTCGCACGCACACCATGACGCCCAGGGGGTCCTCTTTGGTGCCAAGGCCGATGGCGATAAGGGCGTGCACCCTGAAGGCCGCGAAGAAGTCGCGTGCTGCTCGGGCGGGAGCGTTGGCTATAAGCTCCTGCTGGCCGTTGACGACGATCAGCTCGCCGCTCAGCAGGCGACGGATCATCGGTCCTTCTTCCTGCATCGGTCGGCTGAGAAGCAGGCGGCGCAGGCGATCTTCTTGTTGTGGGTCGCGATGGACGATGGTAGCCGCCGGCAGCCAGCGCCGGCCGCGAGCGGTGAGAAAGATGCCGCACCCGTCGCCGAGCATCTGCAGGGCCTGCCGCGCCAGACGCTCTAGTAGGGCGTGCGGTTCTACCAGGCTGGCAGCTAAGGCGGCCGTCTCGGCCAGGAAGTCCGCCTCGCGTGCCCGCCGCTCGGCGGCGGCGAACAGGTGGGCGTTGTCGATACTGAGGGCAGCGCGGTCCGCGAAGGCGGCGGCCAGCGCCAGGTCGGCGTCCGTGAACGGTTCGTCGCGGGTGCGCGCCACCACGAGGGCACCGATGGCCTGATCACGCGCGACCAGAGGCAAACAGGCCCAGGTACGCACGCGGCGCAGCTCGTCCTGGTAGGTGGGATCATCACGCGGGGCCAGGGCGGCGATGGCCGCCTCGTCGAACGGCGCGAACAGCCGCGGCTTGCGATCCAGAACCACCTGACCGGCCACGCCCTCCCCCACGCGCAGCGGATGGTCGCGGAACACGCGCCGAACGATCGCCGCTCGGGCGGCGTCCGGATGGTAGGCGAGGCGCATCTCCAGGAGCTGGGTGGTGCGGTCGAGCAGGTAGATCACGCACCAATCGGCCAGCACCTGCACGGCCTCGGCTGCCACTCCCTGGAGTACCTGCTCGATGTCCAGGGAGGCGGCAAAGGCCCGGCCGACGTCGAGCAGGAAGCGAGCACGTCCCCGCTCGCGCTCCACCTGGCGGCGCAAGCGGTGGTTCTCCAGCGCCAGCGCGAACAGCGGCGCCACGGCTTGCAGGGCGGTGAGCGCGACGTCGAGGCCCGCGGGCGGCGCGGTGTCGGCCACGCCCACCAGGAGCACGCCGCCCACCGCGTCTCCCACATAGAGGGGCACCGCGACCTGCGCCTCCGCGCGGCCGTCGGCACAAAGGCGCGGGGCGCCGATCTGCACGGAGCCCTCGCGTGCCGCCCGCGCCGCCGGTGAGGCGCCGGTGAGCGGCCGGGCGGTTTCGGGCGGAAGGGAGTGGGGCGAGCCCACCGCGGTCAGTTGGTGGAGGACACCGCGCGCGGCATCCAGCTCTAGCAGCGCCGCGGCGGCAAACGGCCCTGTCCGCAGCAGGGCCATCAGCGCCGCGGTGAGCGCATTGCCCTCGTGCCGCGCCGCCAGCGCGGCCGTAACGGCCTGCAGCGCGCTTTCCCGGGACGGCCATGGGTGCCGGTTCCCGCGCGACATGGGTCGAACTCCGCCGGGGTGCCGGGCCACGGTAGCGAGGCGCCGTCCCCGATTGAGCCACGCCCCCTCGCTTGACCGCTGCGGGGTGGCAGCATTGTACGCCCCCCGGCGGCTGGGCTGAAGTCGGTCGCGCGGGCGTGCCGGCTACGGCGGCGGGCCGTCGTCGGGAAGGGTGGCGACGGGGCCCAGCGTGGCCGGCAGCGGACCGACGCCCCAGAAGGGCAAGCACCAGGCGCCGTCCACACGCGTGGCGCGGCGGACGAGGACGGTCAGCATCATGCCCTGCACGCGCACGCGATAGTGACCCGGCAGCACGCTGAGTCCCGGCCGGCGGGGCATAAGGTAGCCGTACCATGTTGGTTCCGTGACGCCGCGCAGCCACTCGGCTGTGAGACGGCAGGTGACAGGCAAGGCGGCGCCCGGCAGCAACAGTTCGGCGTCGGCGGTGAGCGTGCGCTCGGCGATCAACAGGGACATGGGTGCACCGCGCCGGTGGGGATCAGCGGGCGACGGGTTCCGCCACGATCATCGGCCGGGTGGGACGCGCATTTCACCGACCGAACGGCCGGGCGTCGCGCCGGGCACCGCAGACGGCTCAGAGCTTGAGCACCAGGATTTCCCGGCGCATCTGGCCGTCGGTGATCTCTACCCGCACGTGGATCACCCGCACCTTCATGGTGCGGTTGCCCGTGGAGATGAACAGCTCATCGTTGCGCTCGAAGCGGTAGGGGGTGTCCAGGGTGACCAGTAACGCCTGCTTCTGCGCCGTGAACGGGTCTGACTCGTAGATTTCCGTGCGCATCGCCGGGGCTTCCTTCCGCAACGCCTTCTGGCGACACGGTGGAGCATAGGCACCGTCACCGGCACGGTCAAGGCCGGGTAGCCGCACCAGCTTGCCAACCGCCCACGCCCGTGCCATGTTACGCACAACGCGAGAGTGCATATGCGTTTCATCAGTTGAGGTACGGCATGTACGCGCGTAGCGGATGATCCCGGGCGACGACGGGGCTTCCGGTCACGGACCAGCAGGGGCGCGTGATCGGGCGCATTATCGGGGAAGAGTATCACAAGCGGGTGAGCCGCTCGGACCAGATGTTGCATGCCCCACGGGGCTTCGCCTTTGATGCCTGGGCCATGGATCGGTTGGTGCTGCCGCGCGTGGCGCGGCTGGTGGTAGACTGCCGCGTCGACGGCCGCCGGTACTGGGTGGAGGTAGAGACCTTTCGCAGTTACCGGATCGTGATCAATCGCGGCGCTGGGGTGCAATACGCCCTGCCGCTCGGCTACTGGCATGTGGCGGGAGAAGCGGACCGCGCCGGGGATGCCGCGCCGCCGCGCGTACCGGGGCCGGTACAGCGGCAGCTCCTGTAACGGTCGGCGCGTGGCTTCCGCGTGGACGCGGGCGAGCGGTTTACGACGGCGCGGACGGCGCGGTCGGTTCGCCGCCCTCGGGCGGCGTTGCGGTGCCGGCCGCACACCGGGCGCACAGGCCGTAGAAATCGATCCGCTGCGACTGGACGCGGAAGTGGGCCGCGCGGGCTACGGCCTCCCGCAACCGCTGCACGGTGCCGTCAACGTCCGGCACGTCCGTGATCGAGCCGCATTGCAGGCAGATCAGGTTCGCATGGGGCTCGGGGTTGGCGTCGTACCGGGTACCCTGCGGAAATGGCAGCGGTTGCACGAACCCCCCTTTGGCGAGGGCATCGAGCGTGTTGTAGACCGTGCCCATGGTGACGTGGGGCAGGCGTTGCTGCAGGCGCTGGTAGATCTCCTGCGCGGTGAGGTGCTCATCGGTGCCGGTGAGGAGCTCAATGACGGCCAGCCGTTGCGCGGTGACGCGAATGCCACGGCGGCGCATCTCGTGGATCAGCTCAGCTCGCGAGAGTTGGCCTTCACCCATGGCCTCAGTGTAAACTAAACGCGGATCGGCTGCAAAACTGGGTTTCTTGCGGGCCTTCCTCATCGGTATCTCCATACCGCGTTCACCGCCGTCAGCCTAGACCTCGGTCGATCCGTGGACCAGGCCGCGCGTACCGCGTTCACGCCTCTGTGCCTCCTGCCGATAGACTGTGAGGGGACCCGTCCCCGCTGCGATAATGCAGACAGGAGGCCGTGGCACACCCGACGGTCACGGCGCTCCCAGCATCCACCGGGGCAGCTCCTTGCTGCCCGCCTGCTTGGCTGGAGGAATCGGTATGACCGTAACCGGGGTGATCCGCGTCCCGGCGAACGTGCCCACGGCGGCCCGCACCACTTACCTGCGCAACATGGAACGGCTCACGCATGGCACCGGCCGTCTCATGCTCTTCGCCGGTGACCAGAAGGTGGAGCACCTGAACGACGACTTCTACCCGTTCAAGCCGGGCGAACGCATCGCGCCGGAGGACAACGACCCGCGGCACCTCTTCCGCATCGCCCAGCGCGCCGGCTCCTCCATCGGGTGCTTCGCCACCCAGTACGGCCTCATCACTCTCTATGGGCCGGACTATCCCGAGGTGCCCTACCTCGTCAAAGTGAACAGCAAGACGCACCTGATCACGGTCGAGCAGGCGGACCCCGTCTCCGCGTCATGGGTGACGGTGGAGCACATCGTGCGCCTGCGTGAGATGAGCGGCCTCAACATCGTCGGTGTGGGCTACACCATCTACCTGGGCAGCGAGTACGAGCACGTGATGCTCGGTGAGGCGGCTCGCCTAGTGGCCGACGCCCACGCCACGGGCCTGCCCGTGGTGCTGTGGATCTACCCGCGCGGCAAGAGCCTGCTGCGGCGGGAGGGTGACCGCATCGTCAACCTAGAGAGACACCCGCGCTTGATCAGCGGCGCGGCCGGTGTGGGCGCCGCCCTGGGCGCCGACTTCGTCAAGGTCAACCCGCCCGACGCTGTGGAGGGCAAGAGCAGCGAGCAGTGGCTGCGCGTGGCCACCGAGGCCGCCGGCGAGACGCGCGTGCTGTGTGCGGGCGGCTCATCCAAACCGGCCGAGGCGTTCCTGCAACAGCTCTACGACCAGATCCACATCGGCGGCGCGGCCGGCAACGCCACCGGCCGGAACATCCATCAGCGCCCGCTGGACGAAGCGGTGCGGTTCTGCCACGCCATCGCCGCCATCACCTACGGCGATCGCACCGTGGACTTCGCCGTGCGCGTGTACCGGGGCGAGGAGACCTTTACGGTCTGACCGGTCGTTGGATCCGGCCTAACGCCCTGCTGCCCGACGCCACGCCGGCGCTGCCCCATTGCCCGGTTGTGGCCGGTCTGGCCGCCCTGTCCAGCGGCTTTCTCAGCGGCGGGCAGGCGAATCGCCTTGCCGAGCAGAGGGCGCCGGTGGGCACGCACCGGACACAACCTCCCGGCGCTTTACCGGGGGGAGCGCCGCCCTCTGGCCCGATTAGCTGTGCGGTTTCTCCCGGAGCGGAGCTCCCCGAAACGTCCAGTAGAGGAGCGTGAGCGACGGGACAAGGATGAGCGCGCCCACGGGAAGCGCGCCCAAAAAGGCGGCGAGCGTAGTAGATGGAGCCGCGGCCTGGCCCACGGTGAGGTCGCCCAGCATGAGGTAGGGGTACATCGCCGCCCCGAACCCCCCGATCGTCGCCGCCACAGCGCCGCCGGCCGCCAGTTGGGCGATGAGGTAGCGTCGTGTCCACAGAGACACCAGCGTCCCACAGCCGAGGAGCACCGCGAGACCGACAACAGCCACTGCACCCGGGCGCAGCAGCCGCTCCGCGAAGTCGGGTGCGTCTATGGCCGCCACCGGCAACGCGGCGGCGGTGATGGCGCCCAGCACCAGGGCAGCAACCATGCCGGCTCGGCGGAAATCTTCGCGAAGGGGACCTTTCACTCGGGCGGCCATGAAGATCGGCGTGAGGAAGGCGCACACTGCGACACCCGTGAGACCTCCCATCACGGTAAAGGGGGTTATCCAACTTGACCACACCCCCGCCTCAATCTGGCCATCAACGAGCCGGATTCTGCCCGCGGCCACCGCGGCAACGGCCGTGCCCATGGTCAGCGGCGTGAGCAAGCTGCTCAGGGCGAACACCTGCACGGTCGCCGGCAGCCTTGACCGTGTCTGTTCGCCGAAGTGGCGAAAGGCGAAGGCAGCGCCACGGAAACTGATGCCGACGAGCGTCAGCACGAAGGGAACGAACAGCGCCGTGAACAGCGTCGCGAACGCCGCCGGGAAGGCGGTAAACAAGGTGACCACCACGAGCACCAGCCAGATATGGTTCGTTTCCCATACCGGGCCGATGGCCTGAAACAAACTCTCCTGCTGCTCCCGGCGGCGCGGGCCGAAGGCGAGGGCCGTCCAGATGCCACCGCCGAAATCGGCCCCGCCAAACACGGCATACATGACGAGACCGATGAGCAGCACAAGCGCGGCGAGATCTGCGGACGAGATCACGGCATCACCCCACCACCGGGATCGGCGCGACGGTGAGGTGCCAGGTCGGTCGCGACCGCCTGCCCATCAGGCCCGCCGCGACGGAGCAGAAGCCACAGTAAGCCGGCGGTAAGCGCCGCGTACACGAGCATGAAGAGCAAAAATACGAGATCGATGCCGCTCCGGGGCGTGACCCCCTGGGACACCCGCATGTACCCCACCACAACCCAAGGTTGACGACCAAACTCCGTCACCATCCAACCCGCTTGCAGTGCGACAAATCCGAGCGGTGAGGCGACGAGCACGGCACGCAGCGGCCACGGGCTCGTCGGTACTGCCCCTCGGCGCCAGTACAGCCACCAGAACCAGACGGCGGCAGTGAGCATCGCGAAGAATGAGCCCACCATGAGGTCGAAAAAGAGGTGGACGGGACGCGGGTCGGGGGTGGTACCGGGCGGCATGTCGCTCAACCCTTGTACTACCGCGTTCGGATCACCGTAGGTGAGAAAGCTGAGCAGCTTCGGGATCGCCACGCTGTACTTCACGTCGCCAGTCGCGGAGTCGGGCCAGCCGCCGATGTGCAGCGGCGCGCCTGCCTGCGTCGTGAGCAGGGCCTCCATCGCGGCAAATTTGGCCGGCTCGCGCCTGGCCAAGAACCGGGCGGAGAGGTCGCCGCTGACGAGCATCAAGGGTAAGACCACGCTCGCCAACGCCAGCGCGAGGGTCAGGGCACGCTGGTTGTGCGTCGTGACATGACCGCGCAAGAGGTAGAACGCGTACACGCCCGCCGCGGCAAATCCGGTGGCCACATAGGCGGCCAGCGTGCCGTGCACCGCCTGGTATGGCATGGCCGGGTTGAACATGGCCCGCCAGGGATCGACGTTCACCACCTGGCCATCTACGAGGGTGAACCCTTGAGGCGTGTTCATCCAGGCGTTGGCGCTGATCACAAACACCGCCGAGGCAGCAGCCGCGACGACGATGGGAACGGTCACAAGAAACTGCGCCCGCCGTGACAGGCGCCCCTCGCCGTAGAGGTAGAGGCCGAGAAAGATCGCCTCGACGAAGAAGGCGAACCCTTCCAAGGAGAAAGGCATCCCAATAATGCCCCCGGCAAACCGCATGAACTCCGGCCACAAAAGCCCTAGCTCAAAGGAAAGGATGGTGCCCGAGACGGCGCCGATCGCAAACAACACGCCCACGGAGCGCACCCAGCGGCGGGCAAGGACGTGATAGCCTTCCTCCCCGGTACGGAGCGCCAGCCCCTCGGCAAGCAGCAGCAGAACCGGCATGCCGATGGCAAGGGCCGCGTACACCATATGGAAGGCGAGCGATACTCCCATCAGGGCGCGGGCGGACGGAAGCGTGCCCATGGCCCCAGGGTAGGTTCCACCACTCGCCGCTCACAAGTGCCCTCGAAGCACTGTTTGCTGTCAGAGAAGGCCTGACAGACGCCGTCCGTCCTCCCCGCCACTTCTGGAGGCCGATCGATTGCTCGCTCTCTCACAAGGGGGTCCCTACCGCACGGCATGAGTCGACCGTGCGCCAGCGACCGGCCAGGCGCAGGCGGAAGCGCTCGTCGTACGCGGGCGCGCAGCGGGCGCAGGAGTAGCTCCGCCCGCGCGGCAGCCGGCGACCGCGGCGCCACTCCCACCCACATCGCGGGCAGCGGTACACGAAGCGCGTGCGCGGCGCGGGGAAGGCCGGCGCGTGCAGGTCGGCCGACAGGGCGTGCGCCGCGACGCGAAACTCCCGACCGTGCGGAGCGGCCGCGCGACCGTGGAGAAAACGGACCACGTGGTGGGCGATCTCGTGCCGGAGGATGCCGCGCGTTCGTTCCAGCCCGTGCGCCGCCAGAAAATGGGAAGAGATAACGATCTCTCCTTCTCGGCGGTAGATGCCGGCGCTGCGCGTGAGGCGGGCGCTGACGCGGACGCGCACGTCCGGCAGGTCGGGCAGCGGCGGCAGTCCCGGCACCCGGCCCGCCCGCAAGGCGAGCAGGCACTCGCGCGCCATCGCCTCCAGTGCGTGGATGGTGGATGAGGCGGTGGTCATGGCCCTCCGCCGGCACGGGTGTCCGGGTACCCCCGCCGAGCGTACTCGGCGCTCGCCCGACGGCTCAAGCGCGTTCTGTGACCGACTGCGATACGATGGCTGACGGAGCGGAAGGTGCGCGTGCACGATGAGCTGACCTGCTCGGATTGCGGCCGGCGGCGGCCTGAGGCGGAGCGGCCGATCACCTGCCCTGCCTGCGGTGGGGTCCTGCTGGTGCCGCGCACCGTGCCGGAGGCGTTCACCCCGTCCACCCTTCCCGGTCTGTGGCGCTACGCCTCCCTGATCCACGCCGGCCGGGCGCAGCCACCGGTGACGCTGGGCGAGGGGCAGACGCCCGTGGTGCCGTTGCCGCGCTGGGGCGCTCGCGTCGGCCTGCATCGCGCGTCCGCCAAGCTGGAGTTCCTCACGCCAACCGGTTCGTTCAAGGACCGCGGCGCCGCGGTCCTGGTCACGCGCGCCCGAGAACTGGGCGCGCGCCGGCTGGTGGAAGACTCGTCCGGCAACGCCGGCGCCGCCATCGCCGCCTACGCCGCCCGCGCCGGCCTGCCGTGCACGGTCTACGTGCCGGCTGCCACCCCCGCCGCCAAGCTGGCCCAGATCGCGGCAGTCGGTGCGCGGCTGGTGCACGTGCCCGGCGACCGCGAGGCCGTGGCGGCGGCCGCCATGGCCGATACCGCTGATGACGCCTATTACGCCGGGCATAACACTAACCCGTATTTCGTGGAGGGCACGCGCACGTTCGCGTTTGAGGTGGCGGAGCAGTTCGGTTTTGACCCGCCTGAGCATGTGGTGATGCCGGTGGGCGGCGGTTCACTGTACGTGGGCGCCTGGCTAGGGTTCACGGAATGGTACCGGGCCGGGTTGCTGCCGCGCGTGCCGCGCCTGCACATCTCCCAGGCAGTCGGGTGCGCGCCGCTGGTGCGGGCGCTGGCGACGGGTGCGGAGGACGCGGCGCCGGTCGAGCGCGCACCGACCATCGCCTCTGGGGTAACAATCGAACGACCGGCCCGCGCCCGTCTCATCCTGCGAGCGGCGCGGGAGACGGGCGGCGGCGCCGCCGCGGTCACCGATGCGGCGGTCCTGGCCGAAATGGCCGCCCTGGCCCGGCTGGAGGGGCTCACGTGCGAGCCCACGGCGGCGGTGGCCTTCGCGGCGGCGCGGGAGCTCCTGCGTACGGGGGTGATCGGTTCGCAGGAGCGCGTGCTGATCGCGGTGACGGGCGGCGGACTTAAGGACGGCGAGGCCCTGGCGCGCGTTGGGGTCTGAGCGAGCCTGGCGGCGCGGCCGGCGGCAGAGCTTGTGGGAGAGGACAGCGCATGGGCGAAACCCGTCTCACCATTTCCAGCGGGCCGCTTGCCCTGGAGGGGATGTTGCAGACGCCCGCCGGCAGCGGCCCGTTTCCGGCGGTGGTGGTCTGCCACCCGCACCCGCAGTATGGCGGCGACATGCACAATACTGTGGTCACGGCGATCGTTCGCGGGGTGACCGCCCGAGGGATGGCCGCCCTGCGCTTCAACTTTCGCGGCGTGGGGCGCAGCGCGGGCGGCTACGACGGCGGCCGCGGCGAGCAAGACGACGTGCGTGCCGCTCTGGCCTGCGCCGCCGCACGACCCGAGGTCGACGCCGCGCGCCTGGGCCTCGTCGGTTACTCCTTCGGCGCCGTGATGGCAGCCCTGGCCGCGGACGAGCGGGTAGCGGCGCTGGCGCTGATCGCACCGCCGCTCGCCGCCACCGACCTTGGCGACCGCCTCACCACCTTTCCGAGACCGCTGCTCCTGCTCGCCGGGGAGCGGGACCAGTTCTGCCCGGCCGATGCCCTGCACCGGCTGGCGGCCCAATCCCGGGCGGAGCTGGTGCTGGTGCCCGGCGTGGACCACTTCTGGTTCGGGCAGGAACGACGCATCGAGGAGGCTGTGGGCGGCTTCTTGGCCCGTCACCTGGCGCAGTGACGCCCCGGCCGGCCGGGGCGGCGATGGCGGCCAGCAGTGGCGTGACACCCCTGATCGGGAGGACATGACGCATGAGCGGGCACGCGATGGAAGAGCCGGCGGTGAAGTTGCCAGAGGGCGTGTACAAGATCCGGGTACCGCTCGTCGGCAGCCCGCTGGGCTGGGTGAATAGCTACGTGATCCGCGGCGACGACGGCTACGTCCTGGTGGACTGCGGCTGGGACACGCCGGACGCGCTCGCCGGCCTGCGCCGCGGGCTGGCGGATCTGGGCCTGCGCCTGGAGGATCTCCGCACGCTGGTGGTGACCCACAACCACCCGGACCATTACGGGCTGGCGGGCCGGCTGCTGCAGTTCGCCCGCTGCGGTCTCGTTATGCACCGGCTGGACGCCATCCACATCGAGAGCCGCTACACGGACATGCGCTTGCTGGAGACCGAGATGGAGGAATGGCTGCGCGTGCACGGCGTGCCGCGCGAGGAGCTTACGGCCTTCGTCAAGGCTTCTGAGGCCATCCTGGACCGCGTCAACATCGCCATGCCGGATCAGGAGGTAAGCGGTGGTGAACGCATCGCCGCCGGGCCGATGGAGTGGGAGGTTGTGTGGACGCCGGGGCACTCCGCCGGCCATATCTGTCTGTACGAGCGCACCCGCCGCCTGTTCATGAGCGGCGACCACATCCTCAACCCCATCACCCCGAACGTGGGCCTGCACGCCGAATCGATGGGCAACCCGCTGGCCGAGTACCTCAGCTCCCTGCACCAGGTACGTGAGTACGACGTGGAGCTGGTGTTGCCCGCACACGGGAACGAGTTCGGCGGTTTCCGCGAGCGCATCGACGAGCTGCTGGCCCACCACGAAGAGCGGTGCGAGGAGGTGCGGCTGGCGCTGGCCGACGGCCCGAAGACGGCCTACGAGGTGGCGGCGCGCATGCGCTGGCACGCCGAGGGGCGGTGGGAGGAGCTGCCCACGTTCCAGCGGCGCATGGCCACCACCGAGGCCCTGGCCCACCTGGAGCTGCTGCACGGCCGCGGCGAGCTGCGCCGCCTCACCGAGAACGGGACGGTGCGCTACGCGCTGGCGTCAGGCTGAGTGCGGCCTGTCCCGGCCACCGCCGGTGATCTGCCCCGGCGGTAGCGGAGAGGAGGATCCACCCCTGCCCCATCTTCTCACGAGGAGAGGAACATGACCGACCAGGTGACGATCGGCCGGGTGCGCGTGCAAGCCGTTTGGGACCTCCGTATGGGCGGCAGCCGCGAGTATATGTTCCCGCAGGTACCCGAGGAGCGCTGGGAACTGTGGCGCCATTACCTCAACGAGCGCGGCAACCTCAGCGTCAACATCGGCACCTTCGTGGTGCGCTCTGAGGGCCGGACCATCCTGATCGACACCGGCCTGGGGGACAAACCGCGCGAGAACTTCCCACCGCGGCCGCCGCAGCTCATGCAGAACCTGGGCGCAGCGGGTGTGCGCCCGGAGGACGTGGACCTCGTCGTCACCACCCACCTGCACGTGGACCACGTCGGCTGGAACACGGTGCAGCGGGACCCCGGCATACCGGGGCAGGAGGGGGCCTGGGTGCCGACCTTCCCCCGCGCCCGCTACCTGGTGGCCCGTCCCGATTGGGACCACTTCTCCCAGCCGGAGCAGGTGGCGGCGCTCCCCTACATGGCCGATTCCGTGCTGCCGGTGCACGCCGCCGGCCAGCTCGACCTGGTCGAGGGTGAGCAGCGCGTCACCGGTGAGATCACGCTGATCCCGGCGCCCGGGCACACCCCCGGGCACATGTGCGTGGCGATCGTCTCCGCGGGAGAGCGAGCGGTGATCATCGGCGACCTGGCCCATCACCCGGTGCAGCTCACGGAGCTGGAGTGGAGCGTGGTGTTCGACCTGGACCCCAAGCTGGCGATGGAGACCCGGGCGCGGATGGTGGAGCGCATGGAGGCGGAGAGGGCGCTGGTGATCGGCGGACATTTCCCGTTCCCGGGCTTTGGCCGCCTGGTGCGCCTGGGCGAGCGCCGCTTGTGGCAGGCGCTGGGCTGACGCGCTGAGCGGCGTCCGGCTCAAGGGGCAGCCACCCGGTAGCGCAGCATGTGGCCGCTGCCGGCACCGGTGTGGCGCCCGCGCTCGTAGGCGATGACACCGTTTACCACGACCAGCTCGACGCCGACCGGCTCCCGCTTGGGATCGTCGTAGGTAGCACGGTCCGCGACCGTGTCCGGATCGAACAGGACCAGGTCGGCGTACATCCCCTCGGCGATGCGGCCGCGCTCCACAAGGCCGAACGTTTGGGCCGGCAGGGAGGTCATCCGTCGCACCGCCTCCTCCAGGGTGAGCAGGCCCAGCTCACGCACGTAGCGGCCGAGCACGCGCGGGAAGGTGCCGAACAGGCGGGGGTGCGGCAGCCCCTCGAGCACGGGGATGCCGTCGGAGCCGATCATCACCAGCGGGTGACGCAGGTTGGCCACCACGTCCGCCTCAGCCATGCTGAAGTGGATGCACACCGTCTCGCGTCCCGGCCCTTCCAGGATGCGGACGAGCGCCTGCTCCACGGGCAGGTCCAGCGCGGCCGCCACCTCCGCCACCGTCTTCCCCTCCCACTCGGGGTGACCGGGCACCGTGGCCAGACGCACCGTCTCGGCGGAGGCGGCGTCGACGCGGCCCAGGCGCACGAGGGCCTCCAGCCGGGTGCTGCCGGCGGTGTAGGGGTAGACGTCGAGCGTCACGCGCTGGGCGGTCGCCGCCGCCTCGACCCGCGCCAGGGAGCGGGGCACCAGCCCCCAGGCGGCACGGCCGGTAGCCTTGTGGTGGGAGAGGTGCACCGCGCAGCCCGCCTCGCGGCCGATGTGCAGCGTCTCCTCCACGGATTCGAGCAGCCGCTCGCCCTCGTCCCGCATATGGGTGGCGTACAGCCCACCGTAGGCGGCCACCGGCCGGCACAGCTCAACCAGCTCCTCGGTCTCACACCACCGCCCCGGCTCGTAGATGAGCCCGGTGGAGAGGCCGCAGGCCCCCTGCGCCAGGCCCTGTTCCACCCACGCGCGCATCCGCGCCAGCTCCGTCGCCGTCGGTGGCCGACGCGCGTTGCCCATGGCGGCGTAGCGCAGGGTATTATGGCCGACGAGCGCCAGGGCGTTGACCGCCGGCCGGCGCGCGGCCACGGCCGCGGCGTAGCCGGCCAGGTCCTCCCAGGTGACCGGCGTCTCGCCCACGTTGAGGATGGCGGAACCGGTCACCAAGCGGCCCGCCTCGCGCGTGGCCGGTGCCACGGAGAAGCCGCAGTTCCCAACCACCACCGTGGTAACACCTTGAGCCACTTTGAACGCCATGTCCGGGTAGCGGAGCAGGGCGCCGTCGTCGTGGGCGTGGGTGTCAATGAAGCCCGGGGCGAGCACGTGGCCGCGGGCGTCGATCTCGCGTCGGGCCGCGTCGCGCGCTTCCCCCACCCGCACGATGCGCTCGCCCGTCACAGCGACGTCCGCGGGACGGGCGGGTGCCCCCGTGCCGTCCACAAGCCGCGCGTTGCGGATCACCAGGTCAAACGGCATGGCAGCTCTCCCGTTGGCGCGCGCTCGGCCGATGCCCCGATTGCCTGCCCGGCGCGCACGTGGTAGCGTGGCTCATAGCCAAACTTAAGGACGGCATGACATGCGTATGATCTCATATACTCTGCGGATTGGAGGTTGCCTCACCGCTGCTGCCCTCCTGGCTGGGGTAACCGCTCTTGCATCACAGCCATCGCTGCCGGAGGGTGCGTTCGTCCTTGGGCAGGACGGCACCGGCTGGCTCGTTGCTGGTGGGGCTAAGTATCGCATCGCCTGGACGTTTGATGAACAGGATGCCCTGGCGCTGCTGCCGGAAGGCGGTGAAGTGCGGTCTGTGAGTGACGCCGCGGCGCTGCTGGGCCTCAGCCCAACGTCGGCGGTCACCCCCGCCGCCAACCCACCGGCGCCGTCACCGTCGCCGACACCGACCGACGACCGCGGCCTGGTCGGCCAGACGGCGGTCGGGCTATGCTCCAGCCTCTCGCGCACCCGGTTCACCGCCACCATCGAGCAGGCGCAATTCGCCACCCAGGTCATGGGCGTGTCGTCGAGCGGATACTGGGTGATCGTGATCGCCGCCGTGACCAACACCGGCGCGCAACCCGATGACACGTTCCGGATCGCCGTTCTGGTCGACGAGCGCGGCCGGCGGTTCGAGAGCCTCAGCTCCTTGGATTTTCCGCCCTACTTCGACGTCATGCGCCAGCAGGGTGTGCGCTCGCACGTGGACGACATCCAGCCCGGGATCACCGCCCGCGTCCTGTGGGTGTTCGAGGTGCCCCGCGACGTGCGCCGGCTGCGGCTTGCCTCCGCGGTGGACCGCTGCCGCCTCTGACCGGCGCGGGGTACGTCGTCATGGAAACCGGGCCGCGTGGCGGTGAGCGGCCCGGTGCCTGCGTGCGGTCTGAGAGGACGGCCACCGCGGCGTCCGCATGGGGTGAGCGGAGGTGCGCCGCGCGCTGGGGCGCCACGAGATGCGCTAGACCGGCTCGACGAGCACCAACCGGTTGCTCCAACGGTCTGGGTAGCACTGGATGAGGTACAGCACGCGCTCAACCCGATAGCGGCGGGCGCCGGCTGGCCCGGTAAGCCCGATGATATCGCCCACGTTGAGGGGTGCGCCGCCGTCCGTGCGGCCCAGCACCTGACCGGAGAGGTCCTCGCTGGCGATGGCGAAGGTGGTCCAGGTAGCCGGCGGCTCCATGGCAGGCGTCTCCCGGCGGGCCGGGACGTGCCGTCCCGGCTGCCGCCCTGGCGCGTGGTGGTGATGATGGCATTATTGTAGTCGCATCCGTCGCCGCTGTCGCACGGCGACGCGGCAAGCACACCGCGGGAGGAGGGCGGCATGCCGGGGACGATCCGTATCGGCGTGGTTGGCGCCGGGGCCAACACACGCCTGCAACACATCCCCAACCTGCAGAAGATCCCGGGCGTCGAGGTGGTGGGGGTGGTCAACCGCTCGCGCGAATCCACGGAGCGGGTGGCGCGCGAGTTCAACATTCCGCGCACGTACCGCCACTGGCGGGAGCTGGTCGCCGACCCGGAGATCGACGCGGTGGTGATCGGCACCTGGCCGTACCTGCACTGCCCGGTTACCTTGGCCGCCCTGGAGGCGGGCAAGCATGTGCTCACCGAGGCGCGCATCGCCATGAACGCGGCCGAGGCGCGCCAGATGCTGGCGGCCGCCCGGGCCCATCCGGAGCTGGTCGCCCAAGTGGTGCCCGCCCCCTTTACCCTTTCGGTTGACCCAATGGTCAAGCAACTGTTGGCCGACGGTTACCTGGGCGAACTCCAGGCCGTTGACCTGCGCGTGGCCGGTACGTGGCTGGACCGCGATGCCCCCATGAACTGGCGCCACGACCGCGACCTGTCCGGCAGCAACACCATGTTCCTGGGCATCTGGTACGAGTGCCTGATGCGCTGGCTGGGTCCGGCCAGCGCCGTCACCGCGCGCACGCGCGTCGCGGTGCCGTACCGGTTCGACCCCGCCCGCGGTGAGCGGCGCGCGATCGAGATCCCGGACCATGTGGAGGTACTGGCCGATTTTCCGGGTGGCGCCATCGCGCACATGCACGTGAGCGCGGTGGCCGGGCTGATGCCGGGACCCGAGGTGTGGCTGTTCGGCAGCGACGGCACGTTGCGCTTTGAACAGGCCTCTGGCCGCCTGTCCGGCGCCCGCCGCGGCGATCAGAGCCTGGCTGAGATCCCGATCCCGCCTGAGAAGCGGTCCGGGTGGCGGGTGGAAGAGGAGTTCATCGCCGCCATCCGCGGTGAGGTGCCCGTCCGTCTCACCACGTTCGAGGATGGCGTGCGCTACATGGAGTTCACCGACGCCGTGCACATCTCGGCGCGGGAGGGGCGCACGGTGCCGCTCCCGCTCGTGCCATGAGCAGGGCGTGCCGGTCCGCTCCGCGGTCGGCGCTGAGCCGGCACGGGAACGGGTGGCAGGCCGCCCCGCCGGCACCGTCCGGTAGGCGTTCCCAGGCGTGCCGCCCCGGCGATCCCGCGCTCTATGGGCGGCCTGCCGGCCGCGCGTTCACCTTGCACCGGCGACGTGGGCTGTCTCACGTGGCGGCCGCCGCGCCCGGCAGCGGATGAGCATGCGCGCCGGCTTATACCCGATGCCCCCGCCAGGCCCACGCCGAGCCGCGACCGGTCGCAACCGCGGGTCAGCCCTCGGCGCGGCCCGACGCCGCCTCCAGGGTGGCCAGGAGGGCGAGAGGGGGGCGGAGGTAGCCGGTGATCACCGTATCGTCGTCGAGGCGCGCCACGGTGACGTCCTGGAGACGGTGCGCCTCGGCCATCGACCAGGCGCCGCGGCCGCCCACGGCCGGGAGGGCGCGACCGCCGATAATCAGGGGGGCGATCACGGCGTGGACCTTATCGACCAGCGCGGCGTCGAACAGCGCGCCGAGCAGGGTGGCGCCGCCTTCCACCAGCACGCTCATCACCCCGCGCTGCCCGAGCGTCATGAGCAGGGCGACCAGGTCGACACGGCCGTCGGCGGCGGAGGGCAGCACCAGCACCTCCGCGCCCCGCGCCGCCAGGGCGGCGCGCCAGGCGGCTGGCGCGGCGGCGGTTGTGGCGATGAGCACCGGCGCCTCGGTCCCCAGCACCCGCGCCGTGATGGGGATGCGGCCGCGGCTGTCCACCACGATGCGCAATGGTTGACGGACGTCGGGTGGCACGCCGACCTCGCCCTCGGGGCGGGCGGTGAGGAGCGGGTCGTCGGCCAGCACCGTTCCCGAGCCGACCATAATCGCGTCCAGCGCGGCGCGCTCGCGGTGGACCCAGGCACGGGCCGCGGGGCCGCTCACCCAGCGCGCGTCACCGCTCACCGCCGCGATGCGTCCATCCAGGCTGGCGGCGAACTTGGCCACCACTAGCGGCCGGCCGAGCAGCCGGTGCACGATGAAGTCCGCGTGGTGGTCGGCGGCCTCGGGGGCGTGGGCGCCCACGACCACGCTCACGCCGGCCGCGCGGAGCTCGGCCACCCCGCGGCCGCGCACGCGCGGGTCCGGGTCGATGATTGCGCAGTGCACCTCGGCCACTCCCGCATCGATGATCGCGGTGGTACACGGTCCGGTGCGGCCGAACACGTTGCACGGCTCCAGCGTGACGTACAGCGTCGCCCCGCGCGCCTGCGGGCCGGCGGCCTGCAGCGCGACGATCTCGGCATGCGGTCCGCCCGGTGGCTGGGTGTGCCCGCGGGCGATGACCTGACCGTCCTTGACGAGCACCGCGCCGACGGCCGGGTTGGGCGAGGTGGTGCCGCGTGCCCGACGCGCCTCGGCCAGGGCCAGGGCCATAAAGTCCGGGGATGAGCGTTGGCACATGGCGCCGTCATTGTAGCGCTTTACGCCGGAGGTGGCCGTCGAGACCCGCGCCGTGGCGCGGAGGGAGGGGCGTGGTCGGTGTGCTACACTAGACGCGATGGTCGAGCGGGATCCGGCAACGGGTGCGGGTGCCTCAGACGCGCCCTCGTGGCAGCCTCCCGGTGTCTGGGGGGAGCGGCCGACGTGGCCGGTGGACGGCGCGCAGATGGTCGGCGGCATCTCTTCTCCTACCGCGTTGCCGGGGATGGACGCCGCTGCCGGGCCGTTGCCGGAGGCCACCGACCGCGGCGAGCAGGTCTTCATCGACGCATGGGATGCGTGGGCGCGGGAGAGCGGACCGCCGGCAGCGGCGCGGCGACGCCGCTCGGCGCTCCTGCTGGCCCGCGAGGTGGTGGAGACCGCCCTCTTGGCGCTGGCGATCTTTCTGGCCGTACGGACGGTGGTGCAGAACTTCCGCGTGGAGGGATCGAGCATGGATCCCACGTACGCCACCGGGCAGTACGTGCTGGTGAACAAGATCCTGTACCAGCGGGTGAACCTGTCGCCCCTGGCGCGGGCGCTGCCGTTTTTGCATCTGGACGGCGAAGAGCGGTACCTGTTTCGCGGACCGCGGCGGGGCGAGGTGATCGTCTTTCACCCGCCCTTGCCCTCGACGCCAAGCAGCGGGGAGCGGGACTTCATCAAGCGGGTGATCGGGCTGCCCGGAGAGCACGTGCTCATCCGCGACGGTCGGGTGTACATCGACGGTCAGGAGCTAGTGGAGCCGTACCTGCGGAACGTGCAGACGCACTGTGGCAGCCAGTGGTGCGATGTGGTGCTGGGGCCGGACCAGTACTTCGTCATGGGCGATAATCGCGGCAACAGCAGCGACTCGCGGCTGTGGGGTCCGGTGAGCGGCGACAAGATCATCGGCAAGGCATGGTTCGTGTACCTGCCGTTTGCCGATTTTGGTCCAGCGCCCAACCAGCAACCGGTGCTGGCGGGTGCCCCAGCGGGCCGGGGAACGCAGCTCCGGCCTGCGGCGGGCGGAGGGTCCCGATAAGCGCCCGTAGCTCAACGGGAGAGCAGCGGACTTTTAATCCGTTGGTTGCAGGTTCGAATCCTGCCGGGCGCACCAGGGGTAGAGTTGCGCAAGCGGCACGAGCGGCAAGGCGTAGGGAGTCTACCTTTTGTGCCTGTTCTGGTTTTCCTGGGTGCCCCGCTCTAGGTCATTGGCGCGGTGGGACACCCCGTCGGCGGGGTGCTGCGCGGCGGCCGACGACCGCCGACACCGGCGCTCGTTCCCCCCAACTTCAGCGCACCGTAGAGCGCGGTGTAGCTGTGAAACGTCACCCCCTGGTGCAGTGCCTCTCCTGGCGCGAACATCCGCCTGATGACCACCTCCACCGGCGAAGCGGCGTCCGCCCAGAACTCGGTGCCAACCCGGTGTGCAGGCTCCCTGAGCCGCGTTGCCCTGCCCGTATCTGGAACCGTGTCCCCTTTGCCGTCACGACCTGGTCACAGGCTGGGTCCAGGCCGAACCACAATTCCCAGGCATAGCCGCCCACCGCGGCGATCACCCGCCTCCGGTTCACCGTGTCCATCGCCCCCGCCTTGCACCCGCCGACCAGCCAGACCGTCCAACCGGCACGGCCCTCTGTCCAACAACGCGATCTCATGCGCCAGCGTGAGGGCAAGAGCGGTGTCGGTGCCTGTGCTGTCTTCGATAGGAAGGGCGAGAGCGGGTGATGCCCGCAGGCGGTCTGGCGGCCGTCACGATGCGGCGGCATGTCGCACTTCTCGCGCTCGTATGGAACAGCACAGAGAGGGCCGGCGCTTCGAGGGGGTCTGGGGAGCGTGGAGCGCGTGAGCGTTGTGGAGGGCACCGAGCTGCTGGTGGAGCACCCGGGGGCGTTCGTGGGCAAGCGCTCGGAACGCGTGCGGGTGTCGCTTGGCGGAGAGACGCTCTGCGAGCGGCCGTTCCATGGGCTCGAGCAGGTCGTGATCGCCGCTAACGGGGTGACACTGTCCAGTGACCTCGTGCGGGCCTGCGCGGAGCAGGGGATCGCCATCACCTTCCTGTCACGGTCGGGAACCGCGTATGCGCGGTTGATGGCACCGGGACTTATCGGCACCGTGCGTACGCGGCGAGAACAGGTTCTCGCGTACGGTGATGCTCGTGGCGTGGCGCTGGCCAAGGCGTTTGCCGTGGGTAAGCTCGGGAACCAGGCCAATCTGCTGCGCTACATGGTCAAGAATCGGCGAACGGAGCCAGAGCTGTATGAGGCAGTCCGCGAAGCGGCCTTCCAGATTCACGAGTATGCCCGACGGATCACGGAGCTGCCGAACAAGATGGTTGAGGAACTGCGCGAGGAGATCCTTGTCCAGGAGGCGCACGCGGCCAAGTGGTACTGGGACGCAGCCCGGCGACTGGTGGACGTGCCGGACTGGCAAGGTCGGGAGACACGCGGGGCAACGGACCTGGTCAACTCGTGCCTGAATTACGGCTACGGCTGCCTGTACCACCGGGTTGAGCAGGCCATCATCCTCGCCGGGCTGGACCCGTACGCCGGGTTCATCCACGCTGACTTTTGTGCAGAATAATCGGGCGACGCCGCGAAGCGGTAGCGTACGACCGGGGTCGCGTCCGGTTGCACCTGCACATCGGCGACGAGCAACTTGATCACATCGCGCCGCAGGCGGTCGGCCTCCTCGCCGCTTTCGTGTTCGAGGCGGTCCGCCTGCGCGCGCAGCCGTCCCAGTAACGCCTCGGCGGAGAGCACCGCCGCCTCCTGCGACTGCGCCGCCACCTGACGCTGAAAGACCTGCTGATAGCGGTCCTGCAACACGGCGATCTCGGCGTTCAGCGCGTCGAGCTGCGTGTCCAGCTGCTGGTCAGTAATCCGCCCCTTGCGGTACAGGGTGATCACCCGGTCCTGCTCGGCCTGCCGCGCCGCGATCTCCTGGCGCACGCGCGTGACCTCCTCAGCCGCCTGCCGTGCTTCGGCCAGGTGCTCGGCCAGGCGTTCGCGGAGTCGCTGGATGATCGGCCCAGGGTCGCGCGCCCAGGCGGCGATGTCCTGCACCACGGTCCCTTCCAGCACTTCGGCGCGCATCCGGAAATGGCGACGGTTTACCGGGCAGACGTAGTAGTACTGCGCGCGGCTGCGGTGACCGTCACCGACCACCGTGCGGCCGCAGTGGCAGCGAATCAGGCCGCGCAGCAGGTAGAGCCGCCGCGCGTTGCGGGTCGCCTCGATGAACCGCTCACCGAGCAATCGCTGCGCCGCCTGGAACGTCGCGTCGTCCACCAGGCGCGGGGTCTCGCACTCGGCGATCTCCTGGCCGCTCCGCGCCCCGGCGCGGTACCGCCCGACGTAGACGCTGTTACGCAACAGCCGGGAGAGGGTGCCGGTGCTCCACCGCCGCCGGCCATCCGGCCAGCGTTTCGTCTTTCGGCCACGCGCCTCGTATGGTGAGGGAATGCCTTCTGCGTTGAGCAGTTCGGCGATTGGGATAAGCCCCAACCCCTCGTGCACATAGAGGTGAAAGATGCGGCGGACCACGGCGGCCTGGTCCTCGTCCACCACCAGCCGTCGGTCGTGCTCGGGCCCTTCGACGCGGTAGCCGTAGGGCGGGGCCCCGCCCGGCCAGCGGCCTTCGCGCGCGGCGCGATGCTTGCCCAGCGTCATACGCTCGACGATGGTGGCGCGCTCCAGCTCGGCCAGCGAGCCGAGCAGCGTCATGATGAACTCCCCCAGAGGGGTGCTGGTATCGAACGGCTCGGTCATCGAGCGGAGCGTGACGCCAGCGGCCTTGAGGGTGTCGTGCGTGGCGAGCAGGATGCGGGTGGAACGGGCGAGGCGGTCGATGCGATACACCAGGACGGCGCCGAACTTGCCCTCCCGCGCATCGGTGAGCAAGCGACTCCCAGCGGGGCGCTCGGTCATGGGCACGCGGCCGGAGACACCTTCATCGGCGTAGATGTAGTAAATGGGCAGGCCGTGCAGGTCGCAGTAGCGCCGCGCGAACTCAATCTGGTTCTGAATGGTGCCGGCTTGCGCCTGCTCATCAGAGGAGACGCGGCAGTAGATGGCAACGCGCTCACGATTCACGTCGCGGGCGGAGCGCGTCGCAGACCGAGATGGGTCGAACACGCTGGCCATTGTGACTCTCCTAGATGACGCGGTTCAGATCCACCAGCTCCTGAGCCATGGAAGGTGGTAGCGGCCGACGCTCGAATCGATGCGCGGCCACCGCCATCGCGACACCGCATCGCTCGTGGGGATGCAGGCTGGATCGCCCGTGCAGCCGTGTCGCACGAATCGGGCTCGGTAACGAGGCAGCTCTTGGCGAAGCATCCTGCATTACCCCAACGCGCCGGCGTCGCTCGCTCTGCCGGTAACTATAGACGTCCGTGCGAGCCCAGGGGCACTGTGCTATCCAGTATTATTGCAATAGATTGTAACAAAATGAATGCCAGGAGTGAACGATGCAGCCGAGCGAGGCCTGGCTGACTACGCAGGATGCGGCCCGCTACCTGCGGGTGCACCCAGAGACCGTGCGGCGCTGGGCGCGGGAGGGTCTAATCCCTGCCGCCAAGCTCGGCCGGCGCGGCGGCTTCCGCTTCAGGCGCGACGACCTGGACCGGTTCTTGCAGCGGCGGATGGAGGATTGAATGCTCGCCGATCCATGGCTCGTGGCGGCTCAACCGAAAACTGGGTGCGCGTTCGTTCCTGCGGCGTGGGCTGACCGCTTAGGAGTCCCGCCGGCCACGCTCGATCGTCGGTGGCGCCGGCCGGGCAGGCGTGACGACCACGAAGCGGGACACCGTGACGTCGACGAGATCGTCGACCGCTTCACGCGGGATGACGCCGGCCTCCGCCAGCGCCGCCAGCTTCTTGGCGTCGAGCGCCGAGGCGCACCCCCAGATATTCGCCACCTGCTCTCGATTGAGCTCATAACGAGCGGCAACCTCTTCGACCCGCTCCGGCCGCCCCCGCCGCAGCGTGCGCGTGCGCCACGTCGCTACCCCGGCAGACGTATGCATCGAAATCAACCCCGCGTCCGTCAGACACCTGCCCAAAGCCACTTTGTACGCATTGACCGCATCCTGCCACAGCCGGACCGCCCGCTGTGCTTCAACCAGTTGCTGGATGAGGTACTCGATCCGGTCGCCCCGCAGCTCAGCCGGCCACTCGAGCACCTCGCCGGTCGCGAGATCAATGAGCAGGTCGCCGATCTTGATTACGTCGGCCGATTCAGTCGGTTCAGGGTCCTCCGGTACAGCGCTGGTGGTCATCGGTGTCCCTCCGGCAGCCAACCCATCATGCCTGTGTCGACACGAGACGGTGTCCCACGACCTGCAGCCCGCGCACCGCCAGCGCCTGCTGCCACCCGTCGCGGGTGCCGATCAGGGCCGAGGCTTGGAACAGGCCGGCCTCCTCTTCCGCTGCGCTCAGCCGGGCAAATTCCGCCCTGCCCGGGTAGTCTTCCGGCACAAACAGCTCCTTGCGGTGGAGGATGGGCGGGTTCTTGGATGAGCGGAAGTCGCGGATTCGTACGTCCAGCCGACGCAGGTCCGCGCGGACGGACATGGCCAACGCCGGGTGCGGCTCCGCATCGAACGACGGATAGACGAGGTACGACACCTTGGGCTCCAGCCGGTTGAGCTTGACGATCGTGGCGCCCTCCACGGCGCCAGTCAGCACTCGGGCGCACCCCTCGTACACCCGCAACAGTGGCGGCAGCTGGGTAATGGCGCTGACATGCACGTACAGGGCCTCGGGCGTGAGCTTGCCAAACGGCGCTTGGCGGCAGGCCACGTCAATGGCCGCCCGCTCGCCGGCGCGGAACAGCAACTCATCCGCGGCCGTGCACGCCGCGCGATAGGTGCCGAAGAACGCCTTGATGTCGGCTTGGGTCTCAAGCGGGAGCTGTGAGAACCGCGGCCGGCCACCAAAGGCGGCCAGCGCCAGGTAAATCGAGAGGTCCTCAGACGCCCGTTGCCGCGCCGCCTGACAGGCCGCCGCATCCGCGAGACGACTCGCCAGGCGCAGGGCGACGGTCGGCGATCGGAACCGTTCCCGCACAGCGTCCAGATCGGCGATCTCGTGCTCCTCGGGTAAACGCCCACGTGTCTCTAAGAACGCGACGATCGGCTCAAGCAACGCGCGCCCCTGCTCATCCACCTGGCACACGGGCCGTGGCACACCGGATACCGACGTGACCCGGCGAAAGCGCGAGGCCAGCCACGCTTGGCCCCGCGTCTCGTCGCGAAACACGTAGAACACGCCCGGGGCAGCGGCGATGCTGTGGACTCCTAACGTCGCATCGATAAACGAGCGAAGCTCTTCCTGGGAGAAGAAGCGCTGGAACGTGCCACGGTGGGTGAGGATACCGTCCTCGTACTGGAGACCGTGCAGCTCACGCGCCTCGTGCTCCAACCGCGCAGCTACCACGAGCACCTGCCGGGTCAGGGCCCAGGCCGCGCGCAGCGTCTCGGCGCGCTCGGTGGCGCGTTCGATGACGTTCAGTACATAGCCGAGGTTGACCACATCGGCCGGTCGGCGCTCGCCCTCGGGGCGGAACACCGGGTCCCAGCCGGCGCATTCATAGCCCAGCGCGGCCAGGCGCTCGAGGTCACCGCCCCGCCCACAGCCGTAGTCGAAGATGCTGACGCCGGGGACGATCACCCCATCTTCCAGCGCCAGTCGCATTGGCCGCGACAGCCCGGCCCGTGCCATGGCCGTGCGGTGTCGCTCGATGGTCGTCACCGTTTGCCTCGCGACACGGTCATTGCTCTAAGACGGGTTTCATCTTCGCGGTCAGCCAACCTGCCACCGAGTCGGTCAGACCGGGCAGTGCCTGATGTATCTTGCTCTACCTGACCGCCCGACGCTAGACTAATGGCCTTGGTAGCGCCGACGCTTCACGGTGGCACCACGAGACATTCTTATGTCTCAGCACGGGCTGGCGGCGCTGCACCGCCAGCCGCAAGCCCCTCGCCCTCGTCTGGGGGCGTTACCTCAGGGCCGAGGTGGCTGGCGATGCCGGCGGCAAAGCCGTTGTTCTTCGACGAGCGCATCGGCTTCAGCGGACACGAGACCTTCCCCTTCCGGACGGCCTGGCTGAAGAAAGCGGTCGACGCGGTGACGGCCGATCCGCGCGTGTTCACCCGTGACGACGCGTTTGTTCTCCTGGGCGTAGGCAAAAATATGGTGCGGTCGATCCGACACTGGGCGCTCGTGACCGGTGTCGTCGAGGAAGACCCGACCGCCGCCGATCGCGGCCGCACGCTGCGCGTGTCCGACCTCGGCCACGCCCTGTTTGCCGATGACGGGTGGGATCCGTATCTGGAAGACCCGGCGTCGATCTGGCTGATCCATGCCCAGCTTGCCCACCCTGCGTCGGGGGCTACGACGTGGTACTACGCCTTCAACGAGTACGTCGGTCTGGAGTTCACGCGCGAGCGGCTCCGCGACGGCATCATCCGTCGCTTTCAGTCGGAGGCCGGCCGGATCCACCCCCCGACCGTCGAGCGAGATATCGACGTGTTCGTGCGCTGTTACGTGCCGCGCCGCCTCGAAAAGGTGCCGGCCGAGGACTCCTTCGATTGCCCGCTGACGGAACTGGGGCTAGTGCGCACGCTGGATGACGGGCGAACATTCCAGTTCTCGGTCGGGCCGAAACCGACGTTACCGGTCGAGGTGATCGGCTACGCCCTGCTGCGCCTGATGCAACACCGGGCCAGACGGCAGGGTGCTATCGCGCTGGACGAATGCCTGTACGAACCGCTCAGCCCAGGTCAGCTCTTCAAGCTCGATGAGAGCAGCCTCGTCACGGCGATTGAAGCGTTGGAGTCACAGACCGGCGGTGCCTTCGTGGTCGATGAAACCGCGGGGCTGCGGCAGGTGTACGTGCGCGGCGACCGTGGCGTCCTGCGCGCTGGTGCCTTGTTGGAGCACTACTACGCCAGGATGACGTGGTCATGACGGTCGCTGCATCGCCAGATATTCCCGGCTTACGGCGCTTTCTCCGCTCCGTTCACCTTGTCCACGACCAGCGCGATCCGAAGCGCTTCGACGGCTACGTGCTGACGGAGCAGGTGGTTAAGGTCGTCACCGCCGTCCTGCGCGGCATCGCACAGCGGGAGGGCAACCGGGCCTGGACCATCACCGGTCCGTACGGGACCGGTAAATCGGCGTGCATGCTCTTTCTCGCCGACCTGCTGAGCGATGCCTCGCTCGCGCCCGGCTCGGCGCGCGCCTACCTGCGGGCGCGCTACCCACAGGTGTTCCTAGCGCTCCACCGCGAGGGGTTGTTGCCCGACAACCTGTCATTGTTCCCGGTGCGTGTGCTCGGGAGCCAGCAGGCACCGCGCGCAGCCATCGCCGCCGGGCTCCGTGCCGCGTTTCTTCCTTTTATCAAGGTAAGCGGCGCGGCTGCGGCCGTGGTTGAAGCAGCGGAGCAGGCGGACACCGGCGCGCGGCTGCTCGTGGCGGTCGAGCGGGCCCGCGAGGCGAGCCTGCACCTAGGCTACCGCGGTCTGGTGCTGCTGATCGACGAGTTGGGGCGGCTGCTCAGCTACGCGGCGCAGTCCCCCGAGGACAGCGATATTCAGATCCTGCAGGACCTCGCCGAGCTGGCCCAGCGCAGCGGCGACCACCCGTTTGTGCTGGTTGGGGTGCTCCACCAGGCCTTCGGCCAGTACGCGGCGCGGTTCGATTCCGCTCAACGGGACACCTGGGCCAAGGTGCAGGGGCGCTTTGAGGATATCGCCTTCCTGGAGCCACCCGGCCAGCTCCTGCACCTGCTCGCGGAGGCCGTTGTCCGGTACCAGATAGCTCCCACTGGCCCGTGGGCTGAGGCGGCACGTACGGCCGCGGAGCGCGCCGTCGCCGCCGGTGCCGCGCCGCCGGGCATGGCGACCGAGGAGTTCATGACCCTGGCGATACGGGCAGCGCCGCTGCACCCCGTCGCGTTTGTCGCGCTGCCGTACCTGTTTCGCCGCTTCGCCCAGAACGAGCGGTCGTTGTTCAGCTATCTTGCCTCACTGGAGCCGTTCGGTTTCCGCGATTTGGCCGGCCGCGGCCGCCTGATCACGTTGGCCGACGTGTTTGACTACGTCGAGGCGAATTTCGGCGCGGCGGTGGCGGCCCAGTACCGTGGTCGGCGCTGGGCGGAGGCGTTTGACCTCCTCACCCGAGAGGTGTGGTCTGAGGTTGACCAGCGCGTGCTGAAGACGGTCGCCACCCTGGCCGTGCTCGGGGACTACTGCCACCTCCGCCCGACGGAGGAGCTGATCCTGACCGCGGCCGCCACAACGGCGGACGACGCGGAGACGGTGCGGGCCGCGCTCGCGCGCTTGACCCAGCGCACGGTGCTCACCTTCCGCCGGTTCAGCGGCACCTATCACCTGTGGGACGGCTCCGACATCGATATCGAGGCGCGTCTGACCGAGGCTCGGGCCGTGGTCGCGGCGGACACCCGGCTGGCGGACCTCCTCAACCGGTACGTGCCGCCCCGTCCCCTGATCGCGCGCCGCCACTCGTACGCGACGGGAGCCCTGCGCTACTTCGAGACGCGCTACCTCGACCGAATGCTGGCGGATGAGGAACTGCCGCGCTCCGATCCGGCCACCGGTGCCGATGGAATGGTCCTCTACTGTCTGCCGGCCACGCCAGGGGAGGCGCCAACCTGGGAGCGGTGGGCGACCGCCACGACGGCCCAACGCGCCGACGTGCTGGTGGCGGTGGCGCAGCGCACGGGCCGCCTGATGGACGTCGCCATCGAGCTCCGGGCGTTGCACCACGTCCGGGAGACGCTGCCGGAGTTACGGGAGGACAGTGTGGCCCGGCGCGAGCTTGCGGCGCGGATCGGCGAGGTAGAGGCGGCGGTCGTCCACGCCGTCGAGCTCGCCCTGCAGCCCGGCACCGTGCGCTGGGTGTACGCGGGTACGGTGCGGGAGCACGTGCGCCGTCCGGTCGATATCGCCCGCCTGGTCTCGGAGATGGCCGATCGGCTCTACCACGCCACGCCGGTTCTTCGGAACGAGCTGGTCAACCGGCGGGTGCTGTCGAGCGCGGCGGCGGCGGGACGGCGGAGCCTGATCGAGGCCATGCTGACCCATCCGGACGAGCCCCGGTTGGGGATCACGGGGTTCCCGCCGGAGGCGAGCATGTACGCGAGCCTGCTCCAGGCCACCGGTCTGCACCGGCAGCGCGATGACGGTGCGGTGTGGGCGTTCCTGCCGCCCCCGGCGGCCGACCCGGGCCATGTGCGGCCGGTGTGGGAGGCGCTGGAGCGGCTCCTCTTCCAACCCGTGCCCGAGCCGGTCGGGGTGGATCGCCTGGCCGCCGCGTTGGTGAAGCCGCCGTATGGAGTGCTGCCAGGCGTGTTTCCGATCCTGCTCACGGCGTTCCTGCTCGCGCACGCCGGCGAGGTGGCCCTCTACCGCGAGGGGGCGTTCCTACCGGAGCCGGGCATCGCCGACTTTGAGGTGCTCCTCCGCCGCCCGGAGTTGTTCGCCGTGGCGGGGTTCCGGATCCGGGGGGCACGTCGGGCGGTGCTGGAGCGGTTCGGGCGGGGGCTGGGCGTACCGCCGGCCGTGGTGCCGGTGGCGCGCGCCCTGCTGCGGGCGGTCCGCCGCGCCCCTGAGCACGCC
>JBHOQW010000198.1:0-25710 GCA_042408665.1 Dehalococcoidia bacterium | reverse complement strand
GGCCATTCTGCTGTACATCTCCTGGGCCTTCCGCCACGTGCAGAAGCCGTTCCGCTACGGCGTCTCCGCCATCGTCGCCCTCTTGCACGACGTGGTGGTGGTGCTGGGCGTGTTCTCCATCGCGGGCAAGCTGTGGGACTTCGAGGTCAACACCATGTTCCTCACGGCGCTGCTCACGGTGATCGGCTTCTCCGTGCACGACACAATCGTCGTGTTCGATCGCATCCGCGAGAACCTGCGCCGCGGCATCAGCCCCAGCTTCGACGTAACGGTCAACGAGAGTTTGCTGCAGACGTTGGGCCGCTCGCTCACCACCTCGCTGACGGTGATCTTCACCTTGCTGGCGATGCTGTTGCTGGGTGGCAGCACCATGCGGCCCTTTGTGCTGGTGCTGCTGGTCGGGATCGTGTCGGGCACCTACAGCTCCATCGCCGTGGCCAGCCAGCTCCTGGTGGAGTGGGAGCACGGCACCTTCTCCAAACCGTTCCGCCCGCTGCTGCGGCTGCTGCGCGGTCGGCGGGAGGTACCGGCTCCCGGCAGCGTAGCCGGCGATTAGCACGCGGTGCCGGGCGGGCCGGCCGCACGGCGGGCCCTGACCCCGGACCCCCTCTCCCGCACAGCCTGAGGGCGGCATGATCGACCGCGAAGGGCGTCTGCCGAGGACCAACACCCTCTCCCGCAAGCGGGAGAGGGTGTTGGTCCTCGGCCTGCTGAGAACACCGGTACCATGGAGGCAGGGGGACGGGGGAGCCCGGTGAGGCCCGGTCTCCGTGCAAGCCAGCCGGATGAGGGCCTGCCCCGCTCGTTCCTCGCTCCTCCTCCCTCATTCCTCCGCCCGATACAGGTCGTCCGCGGTGGCGGAGCCGAGCCGGCGCAAAAAGCGGGCGTAGGAATCGGCCGAGCCGTACTCTTCGGTGCGCACCACCACCGGCATGGGCACGGCGTGGCCCAGGATGAGGGCCTGCTGCTTGCTCTCCAGCTTGGCCAGCACGGCGCGCAGCTCACGCGAGCCGGAGACGCCGCCCAGCACAGCGTCGATGTCCTTCTCGTTGTCCAGCAGGCAGGTGATCTTGGTGGCGATCTGGGACAGTACCTCCTCATCGATGGCCGAGGGGCGCTGGTCGATCACCAGCAGGGTGACGTGGTACTTACGCATCTCGCGCGCGATCTCGCCGAAGATGGTCTGCCGCGCCACCTGCGGGCTGAGGAATTTGTGCGCCTCCTCGATGGTGATGATCAGATGGGGTGGATCATCGCCGTGGCCGCCCTGCGCCGCCTCCGTGCGCCGCCGGTACTCCTCGTGGATGCGGCGGGTGAGCACGTTCGCCACCAGCATGTAGGCGGGCAGGTCGTTCCCGTACCGACCAAACTCCAGCACGACGTTGGTGCCCCGCAGCAGGTGCTTGAGGATGGCCTGCACGCTGTGTCCGCCGCCGCTCTCGACCAGAAAGTCCTTGTTGCGGGTGAGCCGCAGCAGGCCGCGGCGCAGGTTGAGGATGGAGGACGGGTGAATGCCCATCTCGTTGAGGGCGCGCTTGCTCTCCTCGTCGTTCTCGTCCAGCTCCAGGGTGGCGCGCAGCCAGCGCTGCCGACCGTACCGGCGGAACAGTTGCTGCGCCGCCTCCACCGCGTTCTGGGTCAGGTTGAGCGTTTCCTGAAGCACCGCCAGGTCATCCGGCTCGATCTCGTCGTAGGCGATCGTCACGGCCGTGTCGTACGGCACCCGGCGCCGGCGCGCGCTTTCCTCGTCCAGCGTCATCACCACCACCGCGTTACCCAGGAGCTGCTTGAGGCCCTTGACCTTGCCGCCCAGGCCCTCGTAGTTGCCTTCCCAGCCGTACTCGTTGTGCATGTCGAACACAAGGTTCACGGCGCGCTTCTTGGCGTCGCGCTGGGCGCCTGCCTTCTGGATGAGGTGCGCCAGGATATGGCGGGTGAGGAAGGTCTTGCCGGTTCCGCTCTTACCGAAGATCCCGTTGGAGCGCTCGATGAAGCGCTCGTAGCTCAGGCAGACCTTGACCTCCATGTCCAGCGGCGAGCCGATAACGAAATGGGTGTCGTCGTCGTCCCCGAAGATCTGGGCCACCTCCTGCTGGGTGGCCTCCCGCACCTCGGAGAAGTGGGCGGGCACCGTTTTGACGGGCTCCGGTTTGGCGTTGGCGGTGCCGGCTACCCGCAGCAGCGGCATGACCTTGAGCACGGCGTAGGCGGTGGTGCCGGTGAGCACCTCGCGCAGGAAGGCGTCGTCCGGGTCGGGCGGAGCACGCAGCACGGCGTCCGAGGTGGCGCGCAGCTCCACGTCCGTGATCATGCCGAAGAACTTCTGCGTGCGGCCTTGGATCGTCACATAGCGGCCGGCAGCCATCTCCTCTACCGACCGCTCCGGTGCCAGCCGCACCTCCAGTCCGTGCGTCAACGAGCCGCCGATCACCGTGCCGAGGCGCAGGCTGGCGGGAGCCGCGCCGGAAAGGGGCTGAGCGCCGTTCACGCTGGTCATGGCAGGGTCTCCTTGTCACGGATCTGGCCGAACACGGCCGCCAGCCGCTCCGGCTCGGCCGCCAGCTCGTGGGCGAGGGCGCGGCCGGCCTGGACGAGGAACTCGCGCGGCCGCGGCTGGGCCGCGGCGGCCCGCCGCAGGCAGGCGGCGATCACCTGGTCGGCCAGGGGGCCGGCGGCGAGCAGGAGCGGCAAGAACTCAAAGCCGCTGAAGAACTGGGCCGTCTCCGCGGCGGTGCAGGCGCGCACGCGGGCGTAGATGCGCGGCGGGCTGTCTGGCAGGTAGCGGTACACGCGGCCGTCGCGCCGGTGGCCAACGACGATCGCCTCAAAGGCCGTCTGGAGCAGGGCCGGGATCTGCGGGTTCTGGGCAAGAACCGTCTCTCGGTCGTCCTCCGGGCCACCGCGCGGCGTGAGTGGCCGTCCAGGGTCGATGCCCTGGGTGCGGATGTCGGCCACCACGCCGTATACGGCCGGCCCGCCCTCGAACACCAGCACCAGGGTGCCGAGCGGCGGCGCCCCATCCAGCGCGTGGCAGACGCAGGTAAAGCGCGAGATGGTGGCCTCCAGCACCCGACCGATGGAGCCCGAGCCGTCCGCACGCCCGTCCTCGTTCATCCACTCCACCTCTCGACGGCTTCGACCTCAGATGGCCCGCAGCCGCTTGCTGCGGGCCTTGCCGGAGCCGACGCCATGCCCCACCAGCCCCTGCACCTCCCGCGCCAGCAGGGCGGCGAAGGCGCGCCGGTCCACGGTGGTGATCACCGCCCGCTCGTGTGCCTCCTGCAGGGCCACCGGGTAGCCCGGCCCCTTGGCCGCCTGGTCCAGCAGGACGGCGTGCAACAGGCCGACCCGCTCCGGCTGCCGGGCGGCCCACAGCGGCAGCTCCACCCGCGCGACTTCATGTTCCAGGCGCAGGTAGAAGAACGCGACGCTGTGCCCCTCGCTCTCGTACCACAGGGTTGCCGCCCCCTCGGCGCGCAGAAAGGAGCGCGAGCGGGCCTGGAACAGGGCGCTGCGCTCCCCCGGCGCCAGCAGCGCGGCGAACAGGTCGGCGTCCGTGGCCAGTCCTACACGGTCGCACGGCCGCGGTGGCAGGGCCAGGCCGGGGCAGCGGGTGCAGGCCACCACCTCCAGCGGGCAGCCGGCCACCCGTAGGGAATGGATCACGTCCGCCGTGCCCGCGGCGCTGGTGTAGGCGCCCAGGGCCAGGGGCCGCTGTCCGGCCAGGGCACGCAGGGTGTTGAGGGCGGGCAGGAGACCGCCGTCGCCCCGGATCAGCCGCTCGCGCAGGCGGCGGGAGATGGGCGCCTGTGTCACGTTCCACAGGCCGAGGTTGCCGTCCAGCAGCGCCACCTGCGGCAGGTCGTCCGGCAGGTCGGCCGCCAGCTCCGCCAGGCGCGCGATCTCGCGCACGCCGCGCAGCAGGCTGAGCACCTCGCCGCGGATCACGTCCTCCTGGCTGGCGTCCTCGCTGTCCCAGACGGTGAGCGCCTCGGTGGAGGGCTGCAGCTCGGCGTAGCTGTCCAGCACCGGCGGCAGCGGCCGACCGTAGGTGAGCACCGCCCAACCCAGATTGAGCACGAAGCAGGGGACGGCGGCGTGCCGGTCCACGTCGATGTGCGAGCCGTCGACGGCCACCACGGTGTAGGCGGGCGGCAGCGCGGGCGGCGGGTGGCCCTGGTCGACCGGCTCGTCCAGCGGCAGCGCCAGCGGCCAGCGGGTTTGCGCCGCCTCCAGGCGCGTCCGCCAGGCGTCTGGCGTGGCGGCCTGCTCGCCGAGGAGGCGGAGCGCCCGGCGCAAGCGGTCACGGGCGGTGGCCCGCTCCTCGGCCAGCCGCGCGAGGAGGGCCGGCATCTGCTCCGCCACGCGCACCAGGTCCAGGGTCATCGCGCGTCCCCACCATCCTCAGCGCAGCACGCGCTCGTCGCCCACGCGGCGGGTGATGCCGCGCTGGTCCATATACTCGAGCAGCGCCTGCGCGTACTTGCGGCTGGTGCCGAACATGTCGCGCACCTGGGCCAGGGTGATCGTGCGCTGCTCGCGCAGATGGGAGACGATGCGCTCCACCATCTCCTGATAGACCTCGGCGGCGAACACCACCCCCTCACCGACGGCCACCACCCGGCCCTGGTCCACCAGGTAGGCGAGCAGCTCTGGGGGCGGCAGGCGCTCGGGCGCCGGCGCGTAACGGCCGGCGCGCAGCGCCTGCAGGAACGCCTCCGCCTCAGCCTCCTCGGCGGCGGTGAGGGTGACGGTGCGACCGGGCGGCGCGACCAGCGCGCCCATCTCGACCAGCATCCCGTCGCGCAACCAGCGGGCCAGCGCCTCGGCGAAAGCGCGCGATGGCAGGCCGGTGCGGCTCTTGAGCTCCTCCTTCGGCATGCCGGACCGCAGCGGATGCTCCTGGAAGAAGGCGTCCAACGCCTGGCGGGCGCGTGCCCACGCCCGCTCGAACCCACCGGTCGTGAACAGCATCGTCGCCGGCTGCAGCCCGGCGGCCGGGTCGCCCAGCGCCACCACCCGGCCCGCGGCTACGAGCGCGGCCAGGGCAGAGCGCGTCTTCGCCTCGCCCAGCTCGGTGTGCTTGACCAGTGTGGCCAGCTCGACCGGCTCCAGGCGGGCGATAAGCGTGCAGAGGGCCTCCTCGGGCGAGCCCTGGGCCAACGTGTGCAGGACCGCGATCGTCTGCACGTCGAAGCGGCGGTGCCGGCGGGCGCGGGTGTCCACCACCGTACCGCCGCCCAGCGTCTCGTTGGGGGAGCGGATGACGAACCCATCGCCGCGCACCACGGCGAGGGGCGCGGCGAAACGCACCTGCGCCCAGCCCGCCTCGCCGGCGCGCAGCTCCTCGCGGTCCAGCAGGCGCAGCTTGGCCTCCACCTCGGCGGCGCCGGTGTGGAAGGTCACCGTCATGTTGTGCTTAATGGGATGAGCCAGGCCGGGCACAGCCCTGAGGGAGACGTCGACGGCCGTCGTGGGCCGCAGCCAGCCGGGCACCGTGAGCACCTGGCCACGGCGCAGCGCATCCACCGACAGGCCGGCCAAGTTGACGGCCGTGCGGCTGCCCGGTCGCGCTACCTCCACCTTCTGGCGGTGGGTCTGCAGACCGCGCACGCGCGAGCGCAGCCCGCCCGGCACGATCTCCACCTCCTGGCCGAGGCGTAGCGGCCCGTCCACCAGGGTGCCCGTCACCACGGTGCCGAAGCCGGCGATGGTGAAGGCGCGGTCGATGGCCAGGCGCGGCCGGCCGATATCGCGCTTGGGCGGCGTCTCGGCCAGGCGCGCCTCAATGGTGCGCACGAGCTGGTCGAGACCGGCGCCGGTATAGGCGGAGCAGGGGACGATCGGCGAGCCGGCCAGGCTGGTGCCGGCGAGGGTCTCTTCCACGTCGGCCACCACCAACTCCAGCCAGTCCGGCTCCACCAAGTCGACCTTGGTCACGGCCACCACACCGGCGCGGATCTGGAGCAGGTCGATGATCGCCAGGTGCTCGCGGGTCTGGGGCATGACGCCCTCGTCGGCGGCGATGACGATCAGGGCCAGGTCGATACCGCCTACCCCGGCGAGCATGTTCTTGATGAAACGCTCGTGCCCGGGCACGTCGATGATCGAGACCTCCTCCCCGCCGGGCAGCTTCAGCCAGGCGAAGCCGAGGTCGATGGTCATGCCGCGCGCCTTTTCCTCCTGCAGGCGGTCTGGGTCGATGCCGGTGAGCGCCTGCACCAGCGTGGACTTGCCGTGGTCGACGTGCCCGGCGGTGCCGATGACGTGCACGATGCCCCGCTCCTGGAGACCCCTCGGGAGGCTGGCGACGAGATCGTAGCACGGATGTGCGAGCAGGTGGGATGGGTTTGCGTCCCGGGCGGCGGGCTAGCGGTGGGGCGAGACCTCGCGATAGCTCATGTGGGCGATGCCGCACAGCAGGCCGCAGGCCAGGGCCATGAGGGTGGCCACGATCCCGGAGGCCACATCGCCGCGGGCGAAGGTCAACCCGGCGGCCAGGGCCGCGGCCAAACCGAGCAGGCCCATCAGCCCGATGAAGAGCAGCCAGAAGAACTGGAAGAAGGTGTAGCCGAGCACCGCGGGTCACCCATCGCCACGGACCGACCGGTCGTCACGATTTGGTCAAGCCTGCCACAGCCGTCGACGTACGTCAATGCGGCGCGCCATCCACGGGTGGGCGCAGGAGGTCGCCCACGCGCCGCAGCTCGGCGCGGTGCAGCGCTACCAGCCGGGCCAGGAGATCCTCACCGGCGGGTGTGAGCGCCACGCGCACGGCGCGCCGGTCCTCCGGGTGAGGCAGACGGGCCACCAGCCCCTGCCGCTGGGCGCGGTTGACCAGCTCCACGACGGAGTGATGGCGGAGTTGCAGTCGGTCGGCCAGCTCGGCGATGGTCGCCCAGTCCCGCCCCGGAAAGCCCTTGATGGCCAGCATGAGCTGGTACTGCTGGGGTGTGATGCCGTGCCGACGCACCGCCTCCTCGCTGAAGCGCAGGTAGCGGCGGATGGCGAAGCGGAAGCGGGCCAGGGCCTCGAAGTCGGCCTTGGTCAGGGGCTGTGCGGGCGCGTCGTCGGTGCCTGTGTCGGTCACGCGCGTATGATACGGTGAACGTGGGTCCTGTGTGCAGCGGTGGGGGACCTCCAGCGAAGACATAACCAGGAGACGCCCCGGAACGCGTTGGCGCTCGCGTTTCCACCCGTGGAGGGACGTCTGTGCCCCGTGTTGGTTTGCATCACGATCCCGCCCATGAGCGGCACGATGCCGGCAACCACCCGGAGAACCCGGCGCGGGTGCGGGCGGTGCTGGCTCACCTTCGGGATACGGGCCTGCGCGAGCGGATGGTGCCGGTGCCGGAGCGCGAGGCGAGCGAGGCGGACCTGCGCCTGGCGCATCAGCCATCGCTCATCGAGCTGGTGCGGCGCGCCGAGGCGATGGGCGGCGCCTGGCTGGACCCTGATACCGCCGTGTTGCCCGGCTCGTTCGCCGCCGCGGCGCGGGCGGTGGGGGGCGCCCTCCAGGCGGTGGATATGGTGCTGGACGGGGCGCTCGACGCGGCCTTCTGCATCGACCGGCCGCCCGGCCACCACGCCACTCCGGACCGGGCGATGGGCTTCTGCCTGTTCAACCAGGTGGCGGTCGCCGCCCGCCACGCCCTCCTACGCCGGGGGCTGCGCCGGGTGGCGATCGTCGACTACGACGTCCACCACGGCAACGGCACGCAGGAGATCTTCTGGACCGACGCCGCGGTGCTCTACTGCTCCACGCACGAGTACCCCTTCTACCCCGGCACCGGCCACTGGCGCGACATCGGTGAGGGGACCGGGCGCGGCACCACGCTCAACCTCTCCCTGCCGGCGGGCTGCGGTGATGCCGAGTACCTGGCGGCCTTCGACGAGGTGATCGTGCCGGCGCTGCACCGGTTCGGACCGGACCTCATCCTCGTCTCCGCCGGTTTCGACGCCCATCTCGCCGATCCCCTGGCCGACATGGCCGTGACGGCAGCTGGGTACGAGGGCATGGCTCGCCGCCTGGCCGAGACGGCGGCCGAGCTCTGCGGCGGGCGGGTGGTGGTGGTGCTGGAGGGCGGCTACCGGCCGGAAGCGGTGGCGCGGGCGGTAGAGCTGTCCGTGCGCGCCTTTCTGGGCGAGCCGCCCGCGGAGGTGGCGCCCGCCGAGCGCGTGCGGCCGGATGTGGCGCGGCTGCTCAGCGCCGTGCGCCGCCTGCACGGGCTGGACTGAGGGTGCCTACACGCCTACAGCCGCGCCGCCACGACCGCGCAGAACGCTTGGCTGGTGGCCGCCACCGCCGCTGCCGCGCGCCCGCGCCGCCACGACCGCGCAGAACGCTTCCGTGGCGCGATGCCGCCCTGGTCCGGGGTAAGGCAGATGCCCGCCCCAAACAGGGTGGTATGGGAGCGGTCGATAGCCTCTTGCACCAGGCGCGTGAACCGGTCGCGCCCATAGCGGGCGAGGCCCTCCTCGCTCGAGGGCAGCTCCTCTTAGACAAGCGCCGGCACGAGGCGTTTGAGCAGGGCCATGCTGGGTCCCGGCACGCCGGGGCGTCATCACCGGGGAGGGCCACCACGCGAATGGTCATGAAACAGCCTCGCGGCGCGGTTGGGCGCCCGGTGTGAAGCGCGGCGGCGCCATGCCACGTGGAGGGCGGTGCCGGGAGAAGGGCGCCGGGCGCGGCGGGCCCCTCAGCCATGCAGCTCGACGGCGTCGCCGTCGGCGAGCACGTGCTCCTTGGCCACCCGCTGGCCGGCGAAGCGGCCCGATGCCCCCCACAGCAGGGCGTACTTGAGCCGCTTCTCCCAGCCGCGGTGCAGGGCGGCGGCGAAGTCCAGCACCGTGCTGCCCGCGGGCAGCACCACCGGATCGTCGCGGTCCGGATCGCGGCCGGGCGCCTTGGTAAAGACGCGGATGACGCCCAGGGCCCGGAAGACGGCCTCGCCCAGCGCCGCCAGTCCGGCGTCGGACTCCACCGAGACCGGCACCACCGGCAGCGCACCGGCCGCCGCTTTGAGATCGGCGAGGGCGTCAGCGGTGCCCGGCAGGTCGGCCTTGGTGGCGGCGATCACGGCCCGCTTAGCTGTCCATCCCTCGGGAGCGCCATCGCCGCCCGGAGCGATGAGCGTCAGGTTGCGGGCCGTCAGTGCGGCGTGCAGCTCGGCAAATTGGGCGGCAGGGTCGGCGCTCAGGTCGAGCACCGGCACCAGCACGTCGGCCGTCCGCAGCAGGCCGTAGAGGGCGGGCTCGCTGTGGCCGGCCACCAGCGGTGGGGTGTCGATCACCTGGATGCGCGCGCCGCCCACGCGCAGGATGCCGGGCTGTGGCACCTCGGTGGTGAAGGGGTAGGCGGCCACGCGTGCGCCCGCGCCGGTCAGGCGTGCCAGCAACGCCGACTTGCCGCTGTTGGGCGGCCCCACCAGCACGGCCCGGCCGGCGCCCTCCTTGCGGATTGACCAGGGGCTGGCGGCGCCGCGCTTGCCCGGCGGCGGCTGCTCGAGCTCATCCAGCAGGCGGGCGAGGCGGGCGCGCAGGTCGCCGCGCAGGTGCTCGGTGCCCTTGTGCTTGGGGATGACGGCCAGCATCTCCTGGAGCGCGGCGATGCGCTCTTCCAGGGTGCGCGCGGCACGATAGCGTTGCTCGGCGGCGTGATAGGCAGGGGTGAGGTTGGCCGGCATGGCGGTCCCCCACGGCGCCGTGTCTGATCCGAGTATACGATCCCGCACCACGCGCCGGGCCCGCGCCTAGGGGCGCATGCCGGTGCGCGTCCGCGGGCCGAGGTGGGTGGCCAGCAGGCGGTAGGCGATCTCCACGAAGCGGCAGAGGAGCGGACGGGTGTCGCGCGGGTCGATGATCTCCTCCACGCCGAACGCCTCCGCCGTGCGGAAGGGGGAGCGCAGCGCGGCCAGCTTCTCCTCCAGCTCCCGCCGCTTGGCCTCCGGGTCCGGGGCGGCCGCGATCTCGCGCCGGTAGGCCGCCTCCACGCCGCCCTCCACGGGCAACGAGCCCCATTCCGCCGACGGCCAGGCGTATCGGAGTTCGAGCCCGCCGTGTCGGCCGTAGCCGCCGCCGGCCACGCCGTAGCACTTGCGCACGATGATGGGCAGCCACGGCACGGTGGACTCCTCGATCGCGCACAGGGCACGCACGCCCTTACGGAGGGTGCCCGCGGCCTCAGCCTCCGGGCCTACCATGAACCCCGGCTGGTCGACGAAGTTCACCACCGGCAGGTGGAAGGTGTCGCACAGGTCCACAAAGCGCATCAGCTTCTCCGCGGCGGCGGCGTCCAGGGCACCGCCCAGGTGCATGGGGTCGTTGGCGATCACACTCACCGGGTAGCCGTTGAGGCGGGCCAGGCCGGTGATGAGCGAGCGGCCGTAGTACGGGGCGAGCTCGAACAGTGAGTCGCGGTCCACGATCAGGTGGAGCAGGCGGCGCGCGTCGTACGGACGCTTGCGGTTGCGTGGGATAATGGTGAGCAGCTCCTCCTCGCGCCGTTCCGGGTCGTCGCACGGCGTGCTGCGAGGCGGCAGGTGCCAGACATTGCCGGGCAGGTAGGACAGGAAGCGACGGATCTGGCGGAAGCAGTCCTCCTCGTTCTCGGCCAGGTTGTCGATCACGCCGCTCTTGAAGACGTGTACCCGATAGCCGCCCAGCTCTTCCTTGTCGATGTCCAAGCCGAGGGCGCGGCGCACCACGGGCGGCCCGGCCGGAAAGAGCTGGCTCTGGCCCTTGACCATGATCGACCAGTGGGAGGTGACCGCCTTGGCCGCCGGGTAGCCGGCGACCGAGCCCATCACCGCGCCCACCACCGGCACCGTGCCCAGCAACCGCACGAGAGTGGTGAATCCGGGGTTGTCTGGGATATACGTGCGGCCGATCTGCTCAAGGGTGCGCACGCTGCCGCCGGTGCCGTCGATCAGCCGAACGAGCGGCAAGCGCCATTCCAGCGCCAGCCGCTCGGCGAAGCCGCTCTTGCCGCCCACGGCGGCGTCGGCGGCGCCGCCGCGGACGGTGAAGTCCTCCCCGCCCACCACGACGTCCCGACCGTCGATCGTGCCCAGGCCCATGACGAAGTTGGCGGGGCGGAAGGAGACCAGGCGCCCGTCCTCGTACTCCGCACGGCCGGCCAGCGAGCCGATCTCGCGGAAGCTGCCCGGGTCCAGCAGCCGGTCGATGCGCTCGCGCACGGTGAGCTTGCCGGCGGCGTGGTGGCGAGCGACGGCCTCCTCGCCACCCATCTGCGCGGCCAGCCGACGACGCACGCGCAGCTCCTCCACCTCGGCATACCAGCCGCGTTGCTCGGGTTGGTCAGTCATCGCCGTGCTCCAGCATCCCCTGTGCAACTGTGGTCCGTGCCGGCATCGGCGGTGGGTCGCAGCCGGGCGGCGCCGCGTCCGCCCGCGCCGCCGGCGACCGGCACAGTACACGCTGAATGGTATCATCCCATCAGTCAAATCTCCCGTCCGGGCACCAGGAGGCGGTAACCAGCATGGCCTTTACAGTTCGATTTGAGACCCGTCACACGGACACGTACGCGGCGACCGGCTTTGTCCACGCCGGGGTCCTGCTGGCCCTGACCGAGCTGGCGTACGCGGCCTACGAGCGCGCGGCGGGGGTGGAGAAGCCGGCCCACCTCGTGGCCGTGGAGGTGCGCACGCGCGCCGAGTACCACGCGCCGCTGCCCTGGCAGGACGGCGCCGTGGTGGAGGTGGCCACCCTGGCCGCCACCGACCGCGGCTTCACGCAGTCCTTCGCCGTGCGCTCGGCCCGCACCGATCGGCTGGTAGCCCGCTTCGAGCACGACTGGGTGTGGCTGGACACGAGCGCCGCGCGGGCCGTGCCCCTCCCGCCCGCGGTGCAGGCTGCCTTCCTCCGCCTGGCCGGCCCCTCGGAGGGCTGAGTTCACGCCTATTGGTGAGGCACCGGCACCGATCGCGGAGGTCCGGCGCTCGCCGCGTCCGGTTTCGAGGGGGTGCGTGGTCCCCCACGGTCTGGCGCAGTGCCTACAGCCGGCCGCGGAGGCGGGGGTCGAGGACGTCGCGCAGGGCGTCGCCCACCAGGTTGAAGGCCAGCACCAGCAGGAAGATGGCCGTCCCCGGCACGATGGACAAGAGCGGCTTGATCGACAGGAACCCGAAGGCAAACTGCAACATCGAGCCCCAGGTCGGCGTCGGCGGGCGCACCCCCACCCCCAGAAAGCTCAGCGCCGCCTCCGCCAGCACCGCGTACCCCATGCCCAGGGTGCTCTGCACGATCACTGGCGCGATGCTATTGGGCCAGATGTGCACGATCAGGATGCGCAGGTCGCTGGCCCCCACCGTACGCGCCGCTGTGACGTACTCCTGCTCGCGGATGGACAGCACCTGACTGCGCACCACCCGCGCGATCCACGGCACATTGGCGATGCCGATGGCCATGATCAGGTTCGTGAGGCTGGGTCCCCGCGCCGCCACCAGCGCCAGCGCCAGGATGAGACCCGGGAAGCTCACCAGCGCGTCCATGGCCCGCATCGCCACCTCGTCCACTACACCGCGCAGGTAGCCCGTCACCAGCCCCACGGGCACGCCCAGCACCGCGCCGAAGATCACCGCCCCCAGGCTGATGCCCAGCGACACCCGTGCGCCGTAGATGAGCCGACTGAGCACATCGCGACCGGACTGGTCGGTACCCAGCAGGTGCGCGCGCGAGGGGCCCTGCAGGGCAGCGTAGGGGTCCTGCGCCAGCGGGTCATGCGGCGCTAGCAGCGGCGCGAACACCGCCGCCACGGCGACGATCAGGATCACCGCCAGCCCGAACCCGGCCAGCCGCACCCGCAGCAGCCGCAGCACCAGCGGCGGCGTTGGTGCCCGCGGGCTCAGGCCCGCGACCGCCTCCCGTGCCCCAACTGCGCTGCGTCCGAACACGTTCGTTCCCTCACCGGAACCGGATACGCGGATCCAGCACCCCGTAGGCCAGGTCGGTAATCAGGTTGGCCACCACCACGCTCAGGGCGATGATCAGCACCACCGCCTGCACGGTGGCGATATCCCGCGCCCCGATCGCCGACACCAGCAGGCGGCCCATGCCCGGAATGGCGAAGATCGTTTCAATCACCACGGAGCCCGCCAACAGGCGACCGATGAGCAGCCCGATCACCGTCACCACGGCCAGCAGGGCGTTGCGCAGCGCGTGCACCCACACCACCCGTGCCTCGCGCAGCCCCTTGGCCCGCGCCGTGCGCACGTAGTCCTGCGCCAGCACCTCCAGCATGCCGGAGCGCGTCTGCCGCGTCACCAGCGCCGCCGACTCCCAGCCCAGCACCAGCACCGGCATGGCCAGAAAGCGCAAACCCCGCACTGGGTCCTCGAACGGGCTGACGAAGCCCGACGGCGGCAGCCAGCGCAGCTTGACCGCGAACAGCAGAATGAACACCACGCCCAGGAAGAAGCCGGGGATGGCCACCCCGCCCACCGCCACCACGGTGACGATGCGATCCAAGAGGCTGTTGCGCCAGACGGCCGCCGCTACCCCGGCCGGGATGGCGATCACCAGCGAGAGGAGGAGCGCCGCCGCCCCCACCTGCGCCGTCACCGGCAGGCGGGCCGTGATCTCATCCGTCACCGGCCGGTAGGTGCGCGTGGAGCGCCCCAGGTCGCCGTGGAGGGCGCGGCCGAGCCACAGGGCGTACTGCACCGGGATGGGCTTGTCCAGGCCCAGCTCGCGCCGGTAGGCCGCGATCTGCTCCGGGTCCAGGCTGGCCCCGCCCGAGGCGCCGATCAGCGTCTCGACCGGGTCGCCGGGGAGGAGCAACAGCAGGGCGAAGGCCAGGAAGGTGTCCAGAATGATCACGGGGATCGCCTGCAACAGCCGCCGGACGATGTAGGCCTGCACCCGTACCGCGCTCCTTCCCCACGCGCCGCGTCAGCGCTTCAACCACAAGAACTCGTAGCGCCAGGTGAAGGCGCCGCCGAACAGGTTCTCTCCGCCCTGGAGCGATTTGCGCAGCCCCGCCCACAGGCTGGAGTACAGCACTGGCACGAAGAAGACCTGGTCGAACACAATCTCGTTGATGCGGGCGTAGATCTTCTTGCGCTCCTCGGGGTCGTAGGTCTGGCGACCCTTCTTGATCAGGTCCTCCATCTCCGGGCTGATCGGGCGCTTCATCGGGTTGTAGAAACCGCTGGCGGTGTAATTGCTGGTGCAGATGCCGTCCGGCTCCTGCGCTGCACCGGAAATACCCCACGAAGTGGAGAACAAGGGGAACTGGCGCTCGACAAAGAAGGCGTTGGTGGCGGCGCCAACGTCTTTCTGCTCGATGGTGGCTTTGATCCCCACCTTGGCAAGCTGCCCCTGCATGATCTCGGTCTGCTGCTGCAAGATGGGGTTGGAGTAGGTGAGCATGGTGAAGGCAAAGCCGTCCGGCGCGCCGCCCGCGCGCAGGTACTCCTTCGCCTTGGTCGGGTCGTACTTGGGCTTGTTGGCGGCCGGCACGTAGGCCCAGGAGGCCGGCGTCCACAGGCCGCCCTCGGCCACCACCCAGCGGCCGAAGTGCACCGCCTGGTTGATCGCCGCCGGGTCGATGGCGGCCACCACGGCGCGGCGCAGGTTGACGTTGCTGAGCGGGCTCAGGTCCAGGTTGAAGACCAGCACCGAGCCCACCCCCGCCGCCTCGCGCTTGATCACGGTGAGGTCCGGGTTGCCCTCGGCGGCGGGCAGGTCCTTGGCCGCCAGCCCGGCCAGGTGCACCTCCCCCGTCACCAGGTTGGCAAACTGCACCGTCTGGTCAGGGATGATGCGTACCGTCACCTCGTCCAGGTAAGGGAGCTGGTTGCCGGCCGCGTCCTTGCGCCAGTAGTTTGGGTTCCGCTTGACCGTCACGTGGCTGCCGGGCGCCCACTGCACGAACTGGAACGGCCCCGTCCCTACCGGCTTGGAGCCGAACTCCTTGCCCAGCTTTTCCACCGCGCCGCGCGGGATCATCGTGCCGCCGCGCCCGCCCAGGTCGGTGAGCACGGCGGCGCTGGGCTCCTTGAGCACGAAGCGGGCGGTGAGCGGGTCGGGCGTCTCCACCCGGTCCACGTTGAGGAAGGAGGCGCGAGCGGTGGATTTTAGGTCCGGGTCCTTCACCCGCTCGATGTTCCAGCGCACGGTTTCGGCGTCGAACGGGCTCCCGTCGTGGAATTTCACGCCCGGGCGCAGGCGAAACACAATCGTCGTCGGGTCGACCACCTCCCACCGCTCGGCGAGCGAGAGGTCGGGCCGGGCGGCGCCCCGCTCGTCGATGCCGACCAGGGTGTCGAACATGGGCGCGTAAGAGAAGCGGTCGCCGCCGCTATTGCCGATGTGCGGGTCCAGCGACGACGGCTCCAGCCCGTACGCTACCTGCAACCGGCCACCGTAGGCGGGGGCTGTCGGAGCGGCCGCCGTCCCCGGTGCGCTGCCCTGCTTGCCCTGTTCGGTCTTGGCGCCGCCACCGCAGGCGGCCAGGTAGGCGGCCAGCGTCCCCAGGCCCGCGGCGGCACCGGTCAGCAGGCGCCGGCGGCTCATGCGGCCGCGCGTGAGCCGCCGCCAGTAGCTCCTCTCCTCGTTCATGGCACACCTCCCCGCGGCGCGGCGCCGCGCGCTCAGCTCTTCAGCCAGAGCTCTTTCAGGCGCCACTTGGCCTCACCGCCGAACAGCGTGCCGGTGTTCTGCACCGGCTTGCGGAAGCCGACGAAGGCGGTGCCGTAGAGCATCGGCACGAAGTAGGCCTCATCCAGCACGATCTCGTTGATGCGGGCGTAGATCTTCTTGCGCTCCTCCTGGTCGTAGGTCTGGCGGCCCCTCTTCACCAGGTCGTCCAGTTCGGGGGTGATGGGCTTCTTCATCGGGTTGTAGAAGCCAGTGCTGATGTAGCAGTTGGACCCCACCCAGTCCGGCTCGGGGTAGAGGCTCCAGGACGTGGAGTAGAGCGGGAAGGCGCCCTCGGTGAAGAAGGCGCTGGTGGCGGCGCCCACATCGCGCTGCTCCAGCGTGGCCTTGATGCCGACCTTGGCCAGTTGCGCCTGGTAGATCTCCGCCTGCTGGACGAGGATGGGCGTGTTGTAGGTGATCATGGTGAAGGCAAAGCCGTCCGGCGCACCACCCGCGCGCAGGTACTCCTTCGCCTTGGTCGGGTCGTACTTGGGCCGAGTGGGCACGGGCGCGTACACCCAGGTGCCCGGTGCCCACATGCCGGCATCGGCCACGACGGCCGTGTCAAAGTACACCGCCTTGTTCACGGCGGCGGGGTCCAGCGCCCACATCACGGCCCGGCGCAGATTGGCGTTGTCCAGCGGGGCCTTGGCCAGGTTGGTCACCATGACCGAGGCGATGCCCGAGCCCTCGCGCTTGACGACGGTGAGGTCCGGGTTGGCCTGGGCCGCGGCCAGGTTCTTCGGATCGATGCCCGCCATGTGCACCTCGCCCGTGGTGAGGTTGGCGAAGGACACCGTCGGGTCCGGGATGATGCGGTAGATGATCTGGTCCAGGTAGGGGAGCGGGACGCCGTTCTTGTCCTTGCCCCAGTAGGAGGAATTTTTCTTGACGGTGACGTGGTCGCCGGGCGCCCATTCCACGAATTGGAACGGACCGGTCCCTACCGGTCGGGAGCCGAACTCCTTGCCCAGTTTCTCCACCGCGGCGCGCGAGACCATGGCGCCGCCGCGGCCACCGAGCAGGCCCATGAGCGCGGCGCTAGGCTCCTTGAGCACGAAGCGGGCGGTGAGCGGGTCGGGCGTCTCCACCCGGTCAATGCTGAGCAGGAAGCTGCGGGCGCTGGACTTGGTGTCCGGGTTGAGCACCCGCTCGATGTTCCACTTCACGACGTCGGCGTTGAAGTCGGTGCCGTCGTGGAACGTCACGCCCTGCCGCAGGCGAAAGACGATCGTCGTCGGGTCGGCGATCTCCCATTGCTGCGCCAGGGACAGCTCGGGCTGGGAGACGAACTTCTGGTCGTAGGCGACCAGGTTGTCGAAGATGCTGTACCAGTAGTAGTCGTCGCCGCCGCTGTTGCCCACGTGCGGGTCCAGCGAGGACGGCTCCAGACCGTAGGCCAGCTTGAGCGTGCCGCCGGTCTTGACGGCGGCGGCCGCGCCGGTGGCCTGCGCGGCGGGTTGGGCCGTCGACCGGGCCGCGCCGCCACCGCCGCACGCCGCCAGGTAGGCGCCGGCCAGGCCCAGGCCGCCGTAGGCCACGCCCCGCACGAAGGCCCGCCGTGACACGGCCCGACCTCGGGGCCACGCGCGGCCGCTCCCCGTCCCCTTGCCAGACATGGTGTGCCCTCCTCACGCCGACGTCGTCCGTCCCGGTATGCCGGGGGCCGCCCCACAGGCCCGACCGACCCACCCCCGTGCCGGGCATTCGCTCGGCACGGCCCTTGGCTGGAACGGGTCATCGTACTCGTGAGTATAATCCCAGCCGGTATGGAGTCAAGCGAGGGCCCGCCCGTGTACGGGCTGGTTTCTTTCGGCGCCGGCATGGGGGTTGGGGGTTTCACCCGCTGGCCGTTACCGGTATAATCCCACAAGTCAAAGACGCCTCAATCGGATAGGAAGCGCCGTCATGAACCCGCCCATTGGCCTGCGCGGGCACCGCATCCAGAACGTGGAACGGGCGGAGGCCCGCCGCCGCGATATCCTCGTCGCTGCGGCCCACGTGTTCGCGCGCGAGGGATACACCGCCGCCACCCTGGACGCGGTAGCGCGCGAGCTGGGCGTTACGAAAGGGGTTATTTACTACTACTTCCGCAGTAAAGAGGAGATCTACACCGAGATCCGCGCCACCGCCATCCGCGACGCCATCGCCCGCCTGGAGGCGATCATCGCCCGCGGTGACCCGCCCGCCGACACCCTGCGCGCCGCCGTGCGCGACCTCGTCGCCCACATCTTCGACGACCTGGACCGCTTCGCCAACGTGTTGCGCGCGGACAGCCGCCTCAGTCCGGAAAGCCGGGCGCTGGTGCGCGGCCTGCAACGCCGGTATGAGGGGCTCGTCCGCGGTATCATCGAGGCCGGCATCGCGCAGGGCGTGTTCGCCAACCGCGACCCGGCACTGATGACCTTCACCGTCCTGCGCGCCTGCCTGGGCGTGGCCGACTGGTACCGGCCCGGCGGCCGCCTGCCACCGGCGACGATCGTGGACCAGGTCACGGACCAGGTGATGGCCGGCGTGCTCCGGACGGCCGCACCCCCGTCCTGAGCGCTGCCTCTGAGGCCGGCACCCGCTGCCGGTCGGGGGCGCGCCTCAGCCCGCCAGGCGGTACAATCCGAAACGCCGTCCAGCATTGCACAGGGGGCAACGCATGACGACTGCGACCATCGAGGTGGTACCAGAGCGCGCCGGCTTTTCCGCCCGGCGGCTGGAGCGGATCACCACGCACCTGGAGCGCTTCTATCTGCAGCCGGGCAAGATCGCCGGCTGCCAGGTGCTGGTGGCCCGCCACGGGCACATCGCCTACTTCCGCTCCCTCGGCTTCATGGACCTGGAGCGGCGCCGGCCGATGCGCGATGACACCATCTTCCGCATCTACTCCATGACCAAGCCCATCACCTCGGTGGCGCTCATGCAGCTCTTCGAGCAGGGGTTATTTACCCTCAACGACCCTATCGCCCGCGTGATCCCGGAGTGGCGCGACCAGCGCGTGTACGTCTCCGGCGAGGGCGCGACGATGGAGACCAAGCCACCGGCACGGCCGGTCACCTTCCGCCACCTGCTCAGCCACACCGGTGGCCTCACCTACGGCGCCACCGACCACCCGGTGGACAAGGTCTACCGCGAGCTGGGCGTCCGCCGCAGCGACGGGGAAACGCTCCGGACGTTCGTGGAGAAGCTGGCGCGCGTGCCGCTCCGCTACGAGCCGGGCGAGCGCTGGATGTACTCCCTGTCCACCGACGTGTGCGGTTATCTCGTCGAAACCCTTTCCGGCCAGCGCTTCGACCGCTACCTGCAGGAGCACATCTTCGCCCCGCTGGGCATGACGGACACCGCCTTCTGGGTGCCGCCGGAGAAGGTGGAACGGTTCGCCGCCAACTACCAGCGCCAGCCGGATAAGACGCTCAAGCTGATCGACGACCCCTGCACCAGCCCCTACCTGAAGGAGCCCAGCTTCTTCTCGGGTGGCGGTGGGCTCATCGGCACCACGCTCGACTACTTCCGCTTCTGCGAGATGCTGCGCCGCGGCGGGGAGCTGGACGGCCACCGCATCATCGGTGCGCGCACCCTACGCCTGATGACCAGGAACCACCTGCCGGGCGGGCGTGACCTGGCCAGTACGGCCATCGGCGCTTTCTCCGAGACGGCGTACGAGGGCGTGGGCTTCGGCCTGGGCTTCGCCATGACGTTGAGCGAGGTGGAGACCGGAACCCTGGGCGAGGGTGACTTTTACTGGGGCGGCGCCGCCTCGACGATCTTTTGGGTCGACCCGCGCGAGGACTTGGTCGTGATCTTCATGACCCAGCTCATGCCCTCGAACACCTTCAACTTCCGCGGGCAGCTCAAGAACATCGTGTACGCCGCTATCGAGGATTAGCCGCTCGCCTGGGGCGACCCGTCTCCCCCCGCGAACGCGTCGCCCCAGGCCGTCTTGCGCGCCCTCCGGAAGCGCTCGCGGGCGGCGCGCGCAACCATGGGCGTGGCAGGGCCATGCAGAGCGGAGTTACGCCGCCGCTCATGCGCCTCCGAGGTAGCTGATACACGAGGCCCCTCTGCCAAGCGGTCAGCTTCGCTCGCCTGGTCGGCGCCGGATGCGGGTACGAGTCATTTCCACAATCACCAGCGCGCCCCGGAGCGCCTCAGCGCTGAGGTTCGCGAGTGCGTTCACCAGAAGGCGGTTGAGCTGGTCGATGGCCAGCTCGTTGGGCACGCGCAGCACCACGATGCCGGCGTGCGTGCCGAGCGGGAACCGCAGGATGTTGGCGAAGCCCATGTCGGCGGTGACCAGCGTGAGACCGTGGGCCTGGGCGTAGGTGTAGACCTCGGCATCGCTCCGCCCGCGCAGGCCAACGTCGCGCACGTCCGCAACGGCGTGGCCGGCCCGGCGCAGGGCAGCAGCGGTGGAACGGGGTAGGTCCTCGTCGATGAGGAAGGCGGCCACTCAGGCGCTACCCCGCACCTGCTCAGCCGCCAGGATGCTGGCGGCGTAGTGGAGGGCGGCGCGGACGTCCTCCTCGGTCAGGCCGTACTCGCGGGCGACCTCTTCGACGCTCATGCCGCTCGCGAGCTTGCCGATCACCAGGTCCACCGGCACCCGTGTGCCGGCAATCACCGGCCGCCCGAATCGCACGCCCGGATCCACCGTGATCCGCGGCGCGATCTCCTGAGCCATCTCATGCCATTCCTTTCCGCTGGCGGTACCTTGGTAGCTTCGCCGTATCTGCGTGCGGACTACCCCTGCGCTTCTCGGGTAGCATCATACGCCTTGTCGTCTATCACCTGCGCCGGAGGGTGACGCCGTCCGCTGTGATGGCGCCGTGGCCGTACCGGCAAGCGGCACCGCACCGGACGGAGCGGCCGGCCGGCGAGCGATGGCGCACATGGGCACCGTCTCACGCGCGAAGCCCGGAAGCGGTCGGGCAGCGTGGCGGTACCGAGCCCTGCGGCGCGCTGCGGCACCGCCGGTTTGGGTCAAGGGGGGTGGGAGGAGGCGTCCGGCGCCGGCCCGAGGGCGGGCGGCGCACCGTTCGCCGTCTCGTCCTCTATCGCAGCGAAGGCGGCGCCCCAGGCCGTCCTGCGCGCCAGCCGGAAGCGCTCGCGGGCGGCGCGGGTGACGGTCACCGCGCGAATGCCCTGGCGCGTGCACAGGGTCAGGCCGATGCGGCCCGGGTGCACCTGTGGGTGGCGGATCACGCGCGCCGGGGCGCGCTCGGTCGGTGCCCGTGACAGGGCCACGTAGGAGAACTTCTCATCCTCGTACCCCAGCGCCCCTTGCTTGAGCGTCCGGTGCAGGCGGCTGCGCGGCAGGCGCACGGCGAAGTGGCACCAGTCATCGACCAGGGGGCAGGGCGCGTCGTGCGGGCAGGGAGCGGTGGTAAAGGCGCCCTGGGCTAGCAGCCGGCCGCGGGCAGCGAGCACGTGCCGGTAGCCGGCCGGCGTGCCCGGCTCCACGACCACGAGTAGGTCCGTCGCCGCCTGCCAGGCCCGTTCCACCAGCGTGTCCGCCGCGGCCGGCGCCAGCTCCCCGAGCACGTAGGCGATAAGCACCAGATCGCCCGCCACATCTGGCAGCGGCTCCGTGAGGGCGGCGCGTCGCCAGGCGGCGGACCTGATGGCCGGATGGGAGGCCGCCTGCGCCAACTCCCCTGCCAGCGCCAGCGCGCGCGGGTCGGCGTCCAGGGCCGTGATCCGCCGCAGCGAGTCCCATACCGCGGCCGCCGCCCACACGCCGGCACCCAGCCCCGTGCCCAGGTCCACCAGCGTGCGTGGCCGCCAGTCGGGCCGCAGCTCCCGCACCCGCTCCAGGGCGGCGGTGATCGCCGCGTAGGTGGCCGGCAGGCGGACGGCGGCGTAGGCCAGCAGGTGCGCGGGCGAGCGGGTGACCCGCCATCCGCCTTGACCGGCGCGGTAGCGGGCAGAGAGGTCGGCCGCGGCGCGCGCCAGCTCACCGGGCGCGGTCTCTCGCAGCCGCTCGTCAATCGCCGCACGCAACTCGGGCGGAAGCTCAACTGCGATCATGGCGATGGGCTGCGGGCACGGGGGGAACGCCCCTCGCCTCCTAGGGCAGGGGCGCGCGAGCGGCGACGACCTATGCCCACCGAGACGAGATCCGCTCCCGTCTGTGCACTAGGGTAGCGAGCGCAGTGGGCTGGGGATAGGTCGGGTCCGCTCAGCGCCAGAGGCGTTTGCTGGCCAGTGCCGCGCCCTCGACCAGCGCCCGGAATTTGGCCCACACCACCGTGGGGTGCACGTCCGGCGTGAAGCGGGCCTCCGAGGAGAAGCCGCAGTCCGCCCCAGCGATGACGTTCTCCCGGCCCACCACGTGGGCAAACCGCTCGATGCGGTCGGCGATCACCTCCGGGTGCTCCACCACGTTAGTGGTGTGGGTGATGACGCCGGGGATGATCACCTTCCCCTCGGGCAGCTTCACCTCCTCGAAGACGCGCCACTCGTGCTCGTGGCGGGGGTTGGCTGCCTCGAAGGAATACCCCTGGGCGTTGATCTGGAGCATGAAGTCGATGATCTCGCGCAGCGGTGTGTCGTACACGCGCGGCCCCTCGTTGATGCCGTAACACGTGTGATAACGCACCTGCTCCGGTGGGATTCCGCGCAGGGCGTGGTTAAGCGCCTCCACGTACATGGCTATTCGCTTGCGCGGCGCTTCCGCGCCGGTGTCCTCGTCCGGCTCGAACAGGGTGATGAAGAACGGGTCGTCGATCTGCACCAGGAAGCCGGCGTCGGTGATGGCGCGATACTCCTCGCGCAGCGCCTCGCCCACGGCGTACAGGAACTCCTCCTCGGTGGCGTAGTACTGGTTGCGCGCCACGGCGCCGGGGGCGCTGGCGGGGATGAACGCCTCTTCCACCCGATGGCCGGCTAGCGCCGCCCGGAAGTTGTCGATGTCGGTCTGCACGGCCGCCTGCCCGATGTACCGCACCGGGCCGGTGCAGATCAGGGTCAGGCTCGGCCCCACGCGGTCTTTGGAGCGGGGCGTAAAGTAGTAGTCACGGTAGTACTCAGGAAAGGCGCGCAGCTCGCGCGAGCGGGCGCGGCTGGCGCCCGGCGCGGGTGCCACCGCCTCGATGCCGCTCAGCCGCCCGCGCACGTAGGCGTAGAAGCTGTCCTTGCTCTGCTCACCGTCGCTGACGACGTCGATGCCGCACTCCACCTGCCTGGCCACCTGCTCGGCCACGGCGCTGCGGATGCGCCGGGCGAGGGCGTCCGCATCGTACGGCTCACCGGCCAGCTTGGCGCGGGTCATCTCCAACAGGTCTCTGGGACGCGCGAGGCTGCCAACGTGGGTGGTCAGGATGCGCTCGCTGCTGCGTTTCATGGTGCCCCTCTCACGCCAGGCTCGGGTCGCCGTGCGCCGGTGTGGAGCGACCGAGCAGGGCGGGCCGGCGCCCATCGCCCGTGTCGTCGGTGTCCCGCGGCGGCATCGGGCCGAGGCGGCGGTCGAGTTGCGCTCGGAACCGTCGCTCCCAGCCCGCCCCCCGTGCCGGCGGCCGCGGCCGCAGGAACGCGAGCTCAGCCGCGCTCGGCCGCCCCAGCGCCCGGGCGATGCGCTGCAACACCCACGCCTGCGCGTGCGCGCCGACCCCCTCCAGGTAGCGCTCGACGGTTAGCTCCGGACGGCGGACGACCGCGCGCCGCCAGGAGTCCAGGAGAAACCGCTCGAATTGCCGAAGCGCCTCGGTGCCGCTCATGCCGCGCAGCATTTGCCAGGCGCCGCACACCACCCCGGTGCGCCCTACGCCGGCGAAGCAATGCACGTACAGGGTGCCGCCATCGGCCAGCTCGCGGTCGATCGCCACCAAGGCCCGCACCATCGCGCTGGGCCGCGGTACCTGGTAGTCGCTCAGCGGCACGTGCACTAAGCGCAGGCCCACCGCCCGGCACAGGGCGCGTTCCTCCGTCACCTGGTAGCGACGACGGTCCTCGTCCAGATATTCCTGCGCCAGGCGGAGCGACAGCACGGCGGTAAAGCCGTATGCCCGTAGCTCCTGATAGGTGGCCAGCATCAGCGCCGGCTGCATGCCACGGGCCAGCCGCCCTTCCTCCACCCAGGCGAAATTGGGAATGCCGGCCGGCCCTGGAGGCAGGTGCTCGTCGGTTGCCCACATGCTCGTGCCACCTCTCCGGCACGGAGCCGCGCGGCCGGACCGCGGCCCTAGGTCGCAGTTGTCCCATTCTCGGCATTAGGCCGGTTGCCTCGCAATTGGGGCTTGCCGCCAAACCCGCCGGGATCGTTCTTAGCGGTTTCGCACAAGCAACGGGCGTCCGGCTTCGGTGCCGATCGCCGATGACACGCGTTCCCACCCGCCGCACACTGGGCGTCAAGTCCCGCATCCGGGCAACCCGTAACACTCCGATGTCGCTGAGGGAGGGAGACCGTGGCCGTTCCGTCGCAACCGATCTCGATTCCCGTGCCGGACGACTTCCCGGTGTGGTGGGACTCGCCGGAGGAAGCGCAGCTCCTTTGGATGTGGAACAACACCCATTTCCCCGGTCCAGTAAGTCCGCTGGGCATGGACCTGATGCGGCTGAGCGTCATCCCCGGTTTGGAGAAGGGGCTGAAGGGAATGGGGGCGCCGCTCCGCGAGGTCCGCACCAAGCGGATCAACACGTTCTGCTACGTGAGCATGGTGCTGGACCCCGAGCTTCTGCCCACCGCCGCGGAGCGCATGCAGGCGGCGATCCGCGATCGCGGCTTCCGGATCTACCAGCTCTGGTGCGAACGGTGGCAGCCGGAAGTGGAGACCGCCATCCAGCGCCTGCGCTCGTTCGACTACCAGGGCGCCACCAACGCCCAGCTCGCCGAGCTGGTGGACTGGGCGGTGGCCGCGGACATCCGCATGTGGGAGATCCACTTCGAGCTGATGCCCGGCTTCTACCTGGCGCCGCTCTTCAAAGAGGCGTGCGCCCGACTGCTGGGCGTGAGCGGCCTTGAGGCATACGAGATGATGCAGGGCGGATTCAACCTGTCGGTGGAGGCCAGCAGCAGGCTGTGGCGGCTGGCGCATGCGGCACCGGCTGAGGTCAAGGAGGTCGTGCGCTCGCTTCCCGCCGCTGAGGCGCTGGCCCGCCTGCGGGAGATGGAGGCCGGTCGCGCCTTCCTGGCCGAGTTCGACCGCTACCTGCACGACTACGGCTGGCGCAGCGGCGGTTTGGACCTGACCGAGCCGTCCTGGGTGGAGGAGCCGGTGCGGGCCATCGACAACGTGCGCCTGCTCCTGCGCGTGGACGTCGACCCGGAGGAGGAGCAGCGCCGCGGCGCCGAGCGGGCCGAGGCGCTGGCCAACCGCTATCGTGCCGTGCTGGCCAGCGAGCCGGCGAAGCTGAACGAGTTCAATGTCTTGTACGAGATCGTTAAGCAGTATCCCCAGATGCAGGAGAACCACAACTTTTACATCGACCAGACGTGGCGGGCGTTGCTACGCCTACCCTTCCTGGAGACGGGCCGGCGCATGGTGGCGCGCGGCCTGCTCGCCGAGGCTGGCGACATCGTCTACCTGAACCTGGACGAGATCCGCGCCTTCTTCGCCGGCGACACCACCGCTCGGCAGGCCACGGTGGCCGAGCGGCGGGCGGAGATGGAGCGGTGGCAGGCCTACGTGCCGCCCTCGCTCCTGGGCACGCAGCCGCCCGACGCGGCGCTCGACGCCTTCTGGTCGGACTTCTTGGGTGTGCCCGTGGAGCCCTCGCGCGACCCGAAGGCGGTCAAGGGCATCGGCGCCGCGCGCGGCACGGCCACGGGCACGGCGCGGGTGGTGCACAGCCTGGCGGAGACGGACCGTGTGCAGGATGGGGACATCCTGGTGTGCAACATGACCACCCCCGCCTGGACGCCGCTGTTCGCCTTCATCAAAGGCATCGTGGCCGATTCCGGCGGACCGCTCTCCCACTGCGCCGTGGTGGCGCGGGAGTACGGGCTGCCCTGCGTGACCGGCACGGTGATCGGCACGCGCGTAATCCCGGACGGGGCGCGGGTGACCGTGGACGGCACCCAGGGGATCGTGCGCATCCTCGCGTAAGGCGCCGCCTCGGCCC
>JBHOQW010000189.1:0-1935 GCA_042408665.1 Dehalococcoidia bacterium | reverse complement strand
ACCTGGCGCTGGATCACGCGCCGCAGCGGCCGCGCACCGTACACCGGGTCGTAGCCCTCGCGCACCAGCGCCTGCTTGGCCGCCTCCGTGAGCCGGAGCGTGATGCCCTGCTCGGCCAGGCGCTTGCCCAGGTCGCGCACCATGAGGTCGACGATCTGCAGCAGCTCCTTCTCCGTCAGCGGCTCGAAGATGATGATCTCGTCGATCCGGTTGAGAAATTCCGGCCGGAAGTGCTCGCGCAGCGCCTTGTAGACGTTCGCCTCCAGCGCCTGCCGCTCCGAACGGCTCTCCGTGCGCCGACCGGTGGAGAAGCCGAGCTCCTTGCGGGCCGCGCTGGTGCCCAGGTTGCTGGTCATGATGATCACGGTGTTGCGGAAGTCCACCGTGCGCCCCTGGCCGTCGGTCAGGCGGCCGTCATCCAGGATCTGGAGCAGCGTGTTGAACACGTCCGGGTGCGCCTTCTCGATCTCGTCGAAAAGCACTACCCGGTACGGCCGCCGTCGCACCGCCTCGGTGAGCTGGCCGCCCTCGTCGTAGCCGACGTAGCCGGGCGGGGCGCCGATCAGGCGGGAGACGGTATGCCGCTCCTGGTACTCGCTCATGTCCAAGCGCACCAGCGCGTCCTCGTCGTCGAACAGGAACTCGGCCAGCGCCTTGGCCAGCTCCGTCTTGCCCACGCCGGTGGGGCCGAGGAAGATGAAGCTGCCGATCGGCCGGCGCGGGTCCTTGAGGCCGGCGCGGGCGCGGCGGATGGCGTCGGACAGGGCGGCGATGGCCTCGTCCTGGCCGATGACGCGCTCGTGCAGCCGCTCCTCCATGTGCAGCAGCTTCTCGCTCTCGCCCTCCAGCATGCGGTCCACCGGGATGCCGGTGATGGCGGCGACGAGCGAGGCGATGTCCTGCTCCGTCACCGTCTCGGTGCCGCTGCCGCCGCGGGAGCGCTCCCACTCCGCCTTGCGGCGGTCGAACTCGTCCTGGAGGGTGAGCAGCTCCTGCTTGAGGCGGGCGGCCTCGGCGTAGTCCTCGCGGCCCACGGCGGCCTCGGTGGCGCGCGTCAGCTCGTCCAGCCGCGCCTTGAGGGCGCGCAGCTCGGGCGTCATACTCTGCGCCTCGATCACGTGCTTGGAGGCCGCCTCGTCGATCAGGTCGATGGCCTTGTCCGGCAGCCAGCGCTCGGTGATGTAGCGGTCGGACAGGCGGGCCGCCGCCTCCAGGGCGGCGTCGGTGATCGTCACCTTGTGGTGCGCCTCGTAGCGCGGGCGCAGGCCCTTGAGGATGGCGATCGTCTCCTCCACGCTGGGCTCGTCGACGTACACCGGGGCGAAGCGGCGCTCCAGGGCCGGGTCCTTCTCGATGTACTGGCGGTACTCGTCCAGCGTGGTGGCGCCGATGGCGCGCAGCTCGCCGCGGGCCAGGGCCGGCTTGAGCATGGTGCTGGCGTCGATGGCGCCCTCGGCGCCGCCGGCGCCCACCACCTGGTGCACCTCGTCGATGAACAGGATGATCTCCCCTTCTGCCTGGCGCACCTCGCGCATGATCGCCTGCAGCCGCTCCTCGAACTCACCGCGGAACTTGGAGCCGGCCACCAGCGCGCCCATATCCAGGGCCAGCAGGCGCTTGCCGCGCAGGTTGTCCGGCACGTCACCGGCCACGATCTTCTGCGCCAGCCCCTCGACGATGGCGGTCTTGCCCACGCCGGCCTCGCCGATGATCACCGGGTTGTTCTTCTGGCGGCGGTTGAGGATCTGCATCACCCGCTGGATCTCGGCCTCGCGCCCGATCACCGGGTCTAGTTTGCCCTGGCGGGCCAGCTCGGTGAGGTCGGTGCTGTAGCGCTCCAGGGCGCGGTAGCGGGATTCCGCGCGCGGGTCCTCCACGCGGGCCTTGCCGCGCACCTCGGCCAGGGCGCGGTAGATGCGCTCCTTATCGATGTTG
>JBHOQW010000186.1:0-19402 GCA_042408665.1 Dehalococcoidia bacterium | reverse complement strand
CGGCCGCTCCCGGGGCGTATGTCGAGGCTTGGCTGCCCGTTCAACCCGGTCGAACGGGTTGCTCGGCACCAGTCCAGCCCGTACGGCGTCGGCAAAGGCCGCTTTGCCGTAGGTGAAGACGTGCTCTCGCATCCGGCCACCGACGCCGGCCCGGGCAAGGCGGGCGAACACGTCGGCGAGCAAAAGCGGCGTCACCTTGTCGAGCCGGGTCGGCCCCAGCACCTCGTCCTCGGCGAGGTAGCGGAGCGCCCTCGTGTAGACGCTCAGCGTTTTGGGACGGACGCTCTTCTGTGCGAGCCAGCGGGCGAGCCACTCCTGGACTCGCAGCCGGGTGGGCGGAGCGAGCGCACCGGCGCCGGCCAGGCGGTGCAAGTCGGCAAGCTTGGCCAGTGCCTCGGCCTTGGTGGCGGCGATGCGCTTTTTCCGCTTCCCGTTCGGCAGTCGCACGGCCGCCACCCATCGCCGCCGTCCCCGGGCGTCCGTCTCCGGATAGACGCTGCCGCTCCCGGCCAGTCGACGTCCACGGGGCGGCACAGCGCTGCCGCTGGCGACGGCGGCGGTAGGGGTGAGAGTGGCGGTAGGGGTGATGGTGGCGGTGGGGGACGGACGGCGCCCCATAGGCTCCTCCGGCGTGCGGCTCCCCCAACATCCAGCGATGACCAGCACCGTCGCTCCGGGCGTTGGCTCCCTGTTGGCTCCCCGGGGCGCTTGGGCGAGCGTGGCCGTCATCCGACGGCCAGTCGGGTTCCTTTAAGGCGCCGGCGGCTGCAGCCGCCGGCTTAGCTCAGCGGCAGAGCAACTGTTTCGTAAACAGTAGGTCCCCGGTTCGAATCCGGGAGCCGGCTCCCACCGAGCAAACAGACGAGTGGCCGTGTGCTTGTCACGGCCACTCGTCTGTTTAGAGCTGGGAACGCCGGTCGGTCCGGCGCCCGGCTTCAAGCAGCCAGCAGCAGGGCGCGCACCCGCGGCAGGCCCGTGGCCAAGCGCTGCCAGCTCGCGCCGCCGTCGCCGCTGGCGTAGAGCGTGCCGCCCGCCGCCGCGTACACGCCCCCGTCCTTGTCCGCTACCAGGGCGCTCACCATGTCGTCAAAGCGCTCCGGCAGCCCGCCCGCAAGCCGCCGCCAGCGCGCGCCGGCATCGTCGCTCGCGTACAGGGCCGCGTTGGCCCCCTCGCGCCAGCCCGGGGGCGGCGTGGCCGCGGCCGCTACGTACAGCCGCTCCCCCGCTTGCCGGGGCGACAGCGCCAGGGTCACCGTGTAGCGCCGGTCCAGCCCGGTCATGGCGTGCTGCCAGCTACGGCCGCCGTCCGCACTGCGGTAAAAGCCCCCGCCCGTGGTGGCGAAAAGCCGGCCGTCCGGCGCCGGCAGCACCACATGCACGTCCCAGTACAACCCCTCGTTCAGGCTCTCCCACGTCTCGCCGCCGTCCGGGCTGCGATAGACGCCCCCCTCCTCCACGCCGATGTACACGGCGCCCGCCACCAGCGGGTCCGGGACAATGGAGCGCACGTGCGGGATGTGCGGCGGGGGCGGAAAGGTCCAGCGCTCGTAGCCTGGAATGCGCCGCACCGACTCGCACGCCGTCCACGTCTCACCGCCGTCGTCGCTGCGGTACAGCAGGGCGGGCGATACGCCCAGGTACAGGCGGCCGGGCAGGCGCGGGTCGGCGGCGAAGGACCACACCTCATCGCGCACCGGGCGCGGGTTGACCAGCCGCCAGTCGCCATCCCCCGCCGCGCGCCATAGCGCGCCCTCGCGCGTGAGGGCATACAGGCCGTCGGCGGCGCGGGCGAAGAAGGCCACGTCGGGCGGGCCATCCTCCCGACGCGGCTCCCCGTCGGCTCGCAGGCGCAGCACGCCGGCATCGGTGCCAAGGAGCAGCTCAGGCATGGGTCACCTCCTGTGCCGTGTCCCCCACGGCAAAGCCTCACACCGGCACGGCGCCGGTGCGCTCCTTGATGAACTGGCCGATATGGCTGATGGCCTGCTGCGCCTCCGGCAGGAAGGAGACGAACCAGTGCCAGACGTGCGGGCAGCCCTCCCACGGTTCGTGGGTCACATCCACGCCGGCCGCCCTGGCCCGCTCGGCCAGGCGCGCGGCGTCGTCGAACAGGGTCTCGATGGTGCCCACCTGGATGAGCAGGGGCGGCAGGCCGCGCAGGTCCGCGTACAGCGGTGAGGCGAGCGGCGCGCGCGGGTCCTGCCCCTGCAGGTAGGTCTGCGCCAGGTTGTCCACCAGCTCTTTCTTCACCAGCGGGTCCTTGTCCGCGTTGCGCTGCATGGAGGCGCCGCTGTTGGTGAGGTCCGCCCAGGGCGAGATGCACACGCCGCCGGCGGGCAGGGGCAGGCCGCGGTCGCGCAGGGCGACCAGGGTGGCTACTGTCAGCCCGCCGCCGGCCGAGTCGCCGCCGATCACCGTCTGCTCCGGCCGGCCGCCGTTGGCCAGCAGCCAGCGGTAGGCGGCCACGGCGTCGTCCACCGCCGCGGGGAAGGGGTCCTCCGGCGCCAGGCGATAGTCCACGGCCGGCACGCGCGCGTCCGCCGCCCGCGCCACATCCGGCAACATGCCGCGGTAATCGATGGGCGAGCCGATCACGTAGCCGCCGCCGTGCAGGTAGAGGAGCGTGCGGGTGGTGGCGGCGTCGCCGACGGTCACCCACTCGCACGGCACCGTGTCGGCCATGAACGGCTCAAACCGCGCGTCCGTGGGGGTGGGGAATTGACCTAGGAAGCGGCTGTAGTAGGCGCGGAACTGGCGCGGGGTGAGCAGCGCCCCGAAGTTGGCCAGCAGCTCCTGCTGTAGCGCGATCGCCCGGGAAAGCTCTGAGCTGGGCATGATCCGTCCTCCTGCTTGTTCGTGCGGGGTCCGGCACCGCCCATCATGCTCCGATTCCGCGCGATCCGCAACCGGCAGAGAGGCACGGATGCGGCTCCGGCCTGAGGCGGGTATGCTGGCGACGGCTCATGCCAGTGCATGGAGGAGGACCGAGCGTGCCCAAGGCGATCGACGTTCACGTGCATGCGCCGCTGCCGCCCGAGAGCGGGCGCGACGTGGTGGGGGAGCAGATGGCCCGCTACTTCCGCAGCGAGCCGACGCCACGCGACCCCGAGGAGTTCTATCAGTACTACAAAGACCGCGATATCATCGCCGTGCTGTTGTGGGTCGACGCCCGCACCCAGAGCGACCGGCCGCAAGGCAGCAACGACTGGATCGCCGAGCTGGTGCGGCGCCATCCGGACCAGTTCATCGGTTTCGGCAGCGTGGACCCGCACATGGGCCGCGAGGCGGTGCGGGAGGCGCGGCGCTGCGTGGAGGAGCTGGGGCTGCGCGGCTTCAAGTTCCACCCCATCACGCAGCGGTTTGAGGCCAACGACCCCCGTTTCTACCCCCTGTGGCAGACCATCAGCGACCTGGGCGTGCCGGCCCTATTCCACACCGGGCAGACGGGGGTGGGCGCGCGCACGCCCGGCCAGTCCGGCATCAAGAACAAGTACGGCCGCCCCTACCCGTACTTCGACGACCTGGCGGCCGATTTCCCCGAGCTGACGATTATCCTCGCCCACCCCTCCTTCCCCTGGGTGGACGAGCAGCTCTCCGTTGCCAACCTCAAGACCAACGTGTACATCGACCTCTCCGGCTGGTCGCCGAAGTACTTCAGCCCCAACCTGGTGCAGTACTGCAACACGCTCCTTGCCGACAAGGCGCTGTTCGGCAGCGACTACCCGGCGATCACGCCCGACCGCTGGCTGCGCGATTTCGCGGAGGTGCCCTTCTCCGAGGAGGTACGGCCCAAGATCCTGCTGGAGAACGCCAGGCGGCTGCTCAAGCTGGAGCGGTGAGCCGCGCCGCGCTCGATCACGGCCACCGGGCGGCCGCCTCTGGCCCCCGGTGGCCCGCTCCCCGGCAGCTACCCGCAGCGCAGCCACACCTCGGCCCAGCGCAGCGGCTGCGGCCAGCGCAGGGCGAGCGGTTCCAGGCGCCCGTCGCGTGCCTGCACCCGTTCCAGGCGGATGCGCCGCTCGGCGCGCGGCAGCACGACCGTCTCCCGGTAGCGGGCCTCACTGATCCCCAGCGCTTCGATCCACCGGCTCTCGTGCATCGCAACACCTCCGCGACCCGTCGCCGGCCCGCCGGCAACCTACCGATCGGTTCTTACCGACGGTAAAATTATGGGCCGCGGCGGTGGTGCTGTCTGCCGGGTGCTGGCCGACGGCCCTGCCGGGCGAAGCCCGACACGGCTGTCGGCCGGCACCCATGAGTGCTGCGTGCTGCGGGTACGGCCCTCACCCCTGGCACACCCTCACCCCGGCCTGCGGCCACCCCTCTCCCGCGCGCGAGAGGGGAGCCGGGGGTGAGGGTGCACTCGGCACCTAGTACGCAGCTCTGGAGAGGGGGTAAGGGCTGGCCGGCGGCCCCTGTTCAGTGGGCCCGCGCGTAGTGCGCCGCCAGCAGGTCGGCGCCGAAGTCGCCTTCCGGGTCGCGCCACACGGCGTGGATGTGGTTCACGTCGTCCTGGGTGTTGTCGTACTCGATGAGCAGGCGCGGCCCCTGCACCCGGTAATAGTGCGGCTGGCGCGGCTCCAGCCCACCCGCCCAGGCGAAGTGCACGGCGTCCAGGGCGGCACCGGTGAGCCGAGCGGCATAGTACGCCGCCACCTCCTCCGGTAGCCGGTCCAGATACTGGCGGATGAGGGCTGTGAGCAGCTCGCGCTGGGCCGCCGTCATGCGCGCCGCCGGCAGGCCTTTAGGCGTGCGCGTGTAGCGCAGGGCCTCCAGGTGCTCCGGCCGCAGGCCCAGCCGCTCGGCGAAGCGCGGCTCGGCCGCGCGGGTGCGCGCCGCCTGCTCCTCCGGCAGCGGCACGGAGAAGATCTCGGTGAGCGAGCGGGGCAGGGCGCCGTCCTCCACCCGCGGCCGGTTGGCTTGCACGAGGTCGGGCGGGGCGGCCGGGGCGAGCACCGCCGTCGCACGCTGGGCCTCGTCCAGGGCGTGCACCAGCTCCCGGGCTAGGTCCTCCTCGCCTGCCAGCGGCCGCAATCGGCCGGGGCCAACCAGCGGCGCCTCGGCCGGGTGGGCACCGAAGAAGCAGGGCACCGGCGCCACGATCTGGCCGTCCACCACCGTGTAGTGCAGGGCGATGTGGTGCCCACCGACGCGCCAGCCCCAGGGCGTCCGCCCACCCGGCTCGCCAAACACGGCGAAGAAGTACAGCTCCGGGTCACGCCGGGCGGTGGGCACCGTGCGGCCAGGGTAATCGGTGCGCCACCCCTCCTCCTGGTCCAGCAGGTACTCCAGGGCCATGATCGCGGCGGCGGCGGCGTAGCCGGGACGGCTGAGGCCGGCCGCCAGCAGGCGACGGGCGCGCTGGCGCTGGATGGGGTCCATCTCCACCAGCGGCAGGCCAGCCCGCTCGGTGGGGGTGTAGTACCAGCGCCGCCGCTCCTCCTCCTCGAAGGGCAAGACGGCCTTGCGCCGCTGCGCCGGCGTGAGCGCGGCGAGCCAATCCACCGCCGCCTGGGCCATGCGCTCCACCGCCGTGCGAACGTCGGCCGCGCCCTCGGTGTTGCTGTTCATGCTCGTCTCCCTCGCGGTTGGTGCCGATGCATCATGATGGCGCACGCGGCAACACAAAGCCAGGGGACAGCGGGGCGAAGATCGCCGCAGCACGCAGCCGATGCGCGCGGCTTCTCGGCCACGCGGCCCACGCGCACCCCGCGCATTTCCCCTCACCCCGGCCGTTGACCACCAGCCCCCCTCCCCCGCACCGGTGCCGCTGAGCAGGGAGTGCCCTGCGCGGCACGCCGCACCCATATCGCGGGCCCGGGCGGAGGCGCCGGGGAGGCCCACACCCGGGCCGAGATCGCCTCGGCGCCGGGGACGGGCCGTCCGCCCCGTCACCCCCGCCGCCCTCCTGCACCGCGGTGCGAGGCGGACGGCACGCGGGCGGCGCGGGCGGCGGCGGCCATGCGCTCCCAGACACCGGCGTAATCACAGGTGCACGGCCCGCCGTCGCGGCAGCCGGTGCAGCAGAACACGGCGCCGCCCGCGCCCGAGACCGCGGCCCAGGTGAACTCAATGCCACAATTGGCGCAGATGCGCCGCTCCGGTGTCGACCGTGTTGCAGTCATCGCCCGTCACCCCGTCCTCGACGGGTTCCCATGCGCAGCGTAGCCGGATGTCTATCGGACCGGCATTGGAGCCGTGTTAGCGCTATGTTAGAATCACCGCTCCCCTGCCGCCGGCAAATGCTAGAAATGCGTTAGAAGATGACATATACAGTTTATAGGATACTTGACAACGTCGTTGTAGCATGCTAGGGTGACGGTGGATGCGAGGCCACATGCCGTGGACGATGACCGGAATGAACAGAGATGGGAGGTGATGCAGCGATGCTGACGACCAATCTGTTCAACGAGGTCATGTCGATGCGCGAGGCGATCGACCGCCTGTTCAACGAGAGCTTTGTGCGCCCCGGCGCCCTGATCGGTGCCCTGACCCGCCCGATGACGGTGCCGTTTGACCTGTATGAGACCGGCGACCAGGTGGTGATCCGGGCGGCGGTGCCGGGTGCGGACCCGAACCAGCTCAACATCGCCATCAACCAGGGCGTGCTGACCGTGCGCGGTTACCGCACCCTGTACACCGGCGATGAGGAGAAGCAGGCCACTTGGCACGTGCGCGGCCTAGGCCAGGGCGAGTTCCAGTTCCAGGTGACGCTGCCCGTGCCGGTGGACGCCGACAAGGCGGAGGCCACCTACGAGCACGGCATCCTGACGATCTGGCTGCCGAAGGCGGAGGCGGTCCGGTCGAAGCGCATCGCGATCAAGGGCGTCCAGGAGCAGCAGGCGCTGCCCGCCGGTGCCCGGTAAGGCGCACCTCACCCGCCCCGGCCTGCCGGGGCGGTCTTTTTTTGGCCTGCATCCGCCCCACCGGCGCGCTACCATGCCGGTGGACATCCCCACAACAGACGCGAGGGCCGTCGATGAGCGCGGATCCTTCCTGTGAGGTGCGCCTGGCGCGCCTGGCCCACGAGTACGCCCAGCTCGCGGCCGTGCTCGAGCACAGCCCGGACGCCGTGGTGCGCCTCACCGCCACGAGCCAGATCCAGCTCGTCAACGCCGCCTTCGAGCGGCTCACCGGCTGGCAGCGCGCCCACGCCGTGGGCCGCCCCTTCCATGAGCTGCTCGCCCCCCAGGATGAGCGCGGTGCACCGCTCCCGCCCCTCGCTGTCCTGCTCGACCCCGGCACAGCCGGGGCCCGCGCCAGCCGCTACCTGGAGGGCACCATCGCCGCCCACGACGGCACCCGCCTGCCGGTCTCCTTCGCCGTCGCCGCCCTGCGCGACCCGGCCGGCCGCCTCGACGGCGCGGTGGTCACCATGCACGACCTGCGCCGCGCCGAGAGCGCCGACGCCCTACGTGCCAGCTTCCTGGCCGTGGTGTCGCACGAACTGCAGACCCCCCTGTCCATCATCAAGGGGTACGCCAGCACCCTGGCGCGCCCAGACCGCGTCTGGAGCGCGGAGACGGTGCGCGAGGGCCTGGCCGTCATCGAGGAGGAGGCGGACCGCCTCAGCCGCCTGATCGATGACCTGCTGGTCGCCTCGCGCATCCAGGCGGTGGGGCTCACCGCCGAGCGCATCCCGGTTGACCTGCCGTCGCTGGTCACGCGGCTCGTGCGCCGCTTCGAGACGGCGCACCCCACGCACCGCTTTCGCGCCCTCTGTGCCCGCGACGTGCCGCCCGTTTTGGCCGACCACGAGAAGATCGAGATGGTGCTGCGCAACCTGCTGGACAACGCCGTCAAGTATGCGCCGCCCGGCAGCACCATCCGGGTTCGCGTCCAGCCGGAGCCGGACCGCCGCGCCGTGCGAGTGAGCGTGTACAACCGCGGCCCGCGCATCCCGGCGGCGGCGCGCGAGCGGGTGTTCGAGCGCTTTTACCGGGTGGATGCCAGCGACGCGCGCACCGCCCGCGGCGCCGGCTTGGGGCTGTACATCTGCCGGGCCATCATCCAGGCCCATAACGGTCGCATCTGGGTCGAGGAGAACCGCCGCCCCGGCACCACGGTCGTCTTCACCTTGCCGGTGGACTGAGCGCACCCCTGGAGCAGAGCTATGACGCACCGCACGATCCTCGTCATCGACGATGAGCCGCGCATCGGCAACCTGATCCGCCTGAACTTCGAGCCAGAGGGCTACGAGGTGATCACCGCCCGCTCCGGCCGCGAAGGCCTGCGCCGCCTCACGGAGTGCCTGCCGGACGTGGTGATCCTGGACGTGATGATGCCGGAGATGGACGGCTACGAGGTGCTGCGCGAGATCCGCAAGGTGTCCACGGTGCCGGTGGTGATGCTCACCGTGCGCGCCGACGAGGCGGACAAGGTGCGCGGGTTGGAACTGGGCGCCGACGATTACGTCACCAAGCCCTTCAGCCAGCGCGAGCTGCTCTCCCGCGTCAAGGCCGTTATCCGCCGCGCCGAGCTGCCGGCGCCGCCGCGCCGGGCGCGCATCGTGGTGGACGACCGCCTGACCATCGACTTCGACCGGCGCGAGGTGATCGTGGAGGGCAAGCACATCCCGCTGCGCCCCACCGAGTACCGCCTGCTCTACCACCTGGTGGCCAACGCCGGCCGGGTGCTGACGCACGAGACGCTGCTCGCCAAGGTGTGGGGGCATGAGTACCGCGACGAGGACCAGTACGTGCGCCTGTACGTCACCTACCTGCGCCAGAAGATTGAGCGTGACCCGCGCCACCCGGAGTACATCCTCAACGAGCGCGGCATCGGCTACCGCTTCCGCGACCTGGACCCCGCCGCCCTGCGCAGCCTGGAGGGCCAGCCCGTCTGACGGGTTCTAACACTTCAGCAACGTCGCTCTAACGTTTCTCTGATACAAGCGCCCGTACGCTGGGCCCTGAAGGTGAGGTCAGCTCATCGCGGAGGGAGCAACGATGCTTACGGCTGACGTTGGTCTGCTCATCCTGCGCCTTGTGGTGGGCGCGATCTTCGTCGGGCACGGTGTGCAGAAGCTGTTCGGCTGGTTCGGCGGTCCCGGCCTGCGCGGCTTTGCCGGAATGCTGGAGCAGGCGCGGCTTCGCCACAGCCGCTTCTGGGCGCTGGTGGTGGCGCTCGTGGAGTCGGTGGGTGGCCTGCTTCTGATGGCCGGCCTGTTCACGCCGTTCGCGGCGGCCGCGCTGGCGGTAGACATGCTCGTCGCCATCGCGCTGGTGCACTGGCGCAACGGCTTCTGGATCCACAAGGGCGGCATGGAGTATGCGCTGAGCCTCCTGGTCGCGTCCGCGATCTTCGGCCTGACGCGCGGCGGCCGCTATGCGCTGGACCGCGTGTTCGGGGAGAGCTACGCGGATTGGAGCGTGGCCCTGTTCGTGATCGCGGCCGTGATCGCCCTGGTGGTGTTCCTGGTTGATTACCTGCTGTCGCGCCAGGGAGCGGTGCGCCAGGCGCCGTCCGCCGCGTGAACGGAGGCGCTACGGACCACCGCAGACGCGCCGATACCGGTGGCAACCGGTGCGGCGCCGAACGTTCGCAACCCGCTCGCCGACGCCGAACGCCCCACGGTCAAGGGGCGGCGGGAGGGCGCAGACGATCGCGGGCCCGGGAGGGGAGACCTGCCGGGCCTGCCCGGAGCGAAGCGAACGAGGGTGAATCCCCGGCCGCGGCCGGGGTAGGCTGGCGGGCCGCTGGAGCCGAACCCGCGCGCCCGTCCCGTAGGCAGACCAGCGGCACGGTTGCGCGTTCCACAGGAGGGGCTGGGAAGGACCGGCCCCGCATTTTTTGCTCGTTTCACCGCCCGCTAGGGCGCTCACCACACCTCCGGGGGGCCGACCGACCGAGGTGGCCCCGTTACCGTGCCCCCTCGTCCGGCGGCAGCCAGAGAAGCCCGTTGACGAAATAGCCGCCCACGGCCACCTCCCAGTGCAGGTGCGGGCCGGTGACCAGGCCGGTGGCGCCCACGGCGCCGATCGCCTCGCCGGTCCGCACCTCCTGACCGGGCTGGACGGCGATGCGGGATAGGTGATCGTAGCCGGTGAACACCCCCAGGCCGTGGTCGATGTACACCGCGTTGCCGCGCACGGGCAGCGGCCCGGCGAAGACCACCCGACCGCCGGCGGCCGCCACCACGAGGGTGCCGGCCTCGGCGCCGAAATCGACGCCGGAGTGCGAGCCGGTGGCCGGGCCGCCGTTGAAGCTGCGCCGCGAGCCGAACACGTCGGTGATCGAGCCGGTGGTGGGCCGCACGAAGAAGCCGTCCCACCGGCGCCGCGGGGTGAACTCGTCCAGCGCCGGCCGTAGCACGGCGAGCTCCCGCTCGATCAACACCGGGTCGAGCAGGGCCGCGGTGGACGGATCAAGCGCGATGGCCTCCACCGGAAAGTCGACGGCGGTAACCGTTACCTCGCCGCCGAGCGTGAGCGTCTCACCATCGTCGAGGGAGACGATGGCCTGCACGGGATACACGCCGGGCGCCTGCTGTTCGGTCAGCCCGACCCGCTGCCCGACGCCGATAACGGCCAGCCAGCCGCCACCGTCGCGGGCGGCCGGGTAGGTGCGGCCGGCAAAGGTGACGGTGACGGCGCTGATGCCTCCTCCCTCAACGACCACGAAGAAGCTGCCGCCCTGCGGCACGGACGACCGCGGCAGGATGAGGGCAGGCGGCACCGCTGTGGACACGACGGCCACCGCCGGAGGCGGGGCCACCGTGGCAGGCCGGAGGACCGCGGCCGCCGCGTCCCGGCGCGCCACGGTATCCTGGCAGGCGACGGCCGCCAGAAGCACGAGCACCCAGAGCACGAGCGCGCGTCGTGGGGTCCGATGCATCGGTCCACCGGCCGAACGGTTCGAGGGCAGTGTAGCAGGCGGGAAGAAGCGCGCGCGTGGCGGTCCGGTCACCCGCCGGATACACTCAAAGGGCGAGGTTATATGACGCGGCGTTCGATCTCCTCCAAGCCCTTAGCCCCGTCCGTTCCCCCAGGTGGGGAAGCGGGGCACCCGAAGGACGGCGCGGCGGAGGGCGGGCCGAGCCTGCCCCCCGGCTTGCCGGGGGGTGCTCCGCCGGAAGGCCCGCGCCCGTGGACGGTCCGCACCCCCGGACGGGGGGTGAGGGCCGGGTGGCCGCCGCTCCCTGAGGGCGTCGACCTGCACGCGGTGGCGGGCGAGCTGATCCGCGATCTCATCCGCCGTGATCCCGCCCTCTGGGCACGCGTCCAGGGAGATCTGACCCTCCGTCGCGCGTTCGGCTTTGAGGACGAGTGACGACGGGGGCGCGCCGTGACACGGTTACCGCCATGACTGCGTCTACATCCCAACCGGCCGTCCGGCGCGGCCCGGTCGCCGGGTATCCGGGGCTGGTGATCGCGCGCTGGAACGACAACGAGCTCGTCTTTTTCGACCACGAACGCCAGGAGAGCTGGATTATCTACCCACCGCGCACGGCCTACACGTTCGTGCGGCGGGTGGTGGCGGGCGGAACGCTGGTCGAGCGGCGCCGCTGGCGGGTGGTCGGCGCGGTCGAGGAACACGTGTTTACGGCCGCCGAAGGCTGCGCCGCCCACGGCCTCACGTGTGAGGCGCAGCGCGCCATCCAGGCCGCCGTGGACAGCGGCTTCAACCCGTTTCTCTGAACCGGCCCCCGGCTTGTCGGGGCACCCCCTGAATCGGCACGGCGCGCGTGGGGCACTCCACGGTGCCCGTGTCCCTACCGCAGCGTTGGGATCAACGACCCTGAACGGGAGGCGGCATGGAACCATCGCTACTGGACGAGCTGGAGGCGTTCATCCGCGCGCGGATGGGGGCGGCCGCGCGCGACAAGGCCCTGTACGAGCGTAACGGCGCCCGTCTCAACGCCCAGCTTCTGCAGGGCGAGATCAACATGGGCACGGCCGTGCTCGACTGGCTGAGCCGGCGCCGTGCCGGCGAGACGGGCGAGCAGGCCGTGGAAGACGCGGAGGGCCAAGCGGCCGAGGGTTAGGCTATCACGCCGTCGCACTTCTCCTCCATCGCCGGAATACGGGGATGGACCCGGCCGCATCAGGGAACCCCACACGGCCGGCGCGGAGGTGCTGGGATGCGACGGATCCTCGTCCGAATCGGAGGCCTGGCGGCGGCGGTGATGCTGTTCGGTGCCGGATTTCTCGTCGGCCAGGCGCGCGACACCGGCCCGGCGCGGGCGGCAGCCCTGGCCCCCGACTTCTGTGTTTACTATCATGACACGTTCACCCTGTCCGGCGGTGCCGGCACGGCCAGCATCATCACCGTCTACGCGGCCAACTGGGATAGCTTCACCCGGCGCTGGCGGGCGCTGTACTCGTTTGAGGAGGGCTTCTCCATCGCCTACGCCTGCGAGAAGCGCTATTTCTGAGCGACGCGTTGCGCCCGGCGCCGGCCCGTGCTACCCCTCGATCGCAGAGGGGTGATCGACACATGGATTTCGAGCTCACACCGGAGCAGCAGGCGATCCGCGAGCAGGCGCGGGCGCTGGCGGCCCGGTTCGACGACGCCTATTGGCGCGCCTGCGACCGCGAGCACCGCTTCCCCTGGGAGTTCTACCAGGCGTTCGCCGAGGCGGGCTGGCTGGGCATCTGCATCCCGCCCCAGTACGGCGGCGCCGGGCTGGGCATCACCGAGGCGTCCTTGCTACTGGAAGAGGTAGCGGCCTCCGGCGCCGCCATGAACGGCGCCACCGCCCTGCACCTGACCATCTTCGGCCTCAACCCGGTGGTGCGCCACGGCTCCGAGGACCTCAAGCGCCGCATCCTGCCCGAGGCGGCCGCCGGCCGCCTGCACGTCGCCTTCGGCATCACCGAGCCGGACGCCGGCTCCGACACCCCCTCCATCACCACCCGCGCCGTGCGCGACGGCGACCGCTTCATCATCCGCGGCAAGAAGGTCTGGACCTCCAAGGCGCTGGAGTCCTCCAAGGTCCTGCTCCTGGCCCGCACCACGCCGCTGGAAGAGTGCCGGCGGCGCACGGACGGCATGACGCTGTTCCTGGCCGACCTGGACCCGCGCTACGTCACCATCCGCCCCATCGAGAAGCTGGGGCGCAACGCCGTCGACTCCAACGAGGTGTTTTACGACGACCTGCCGGTGGACGCGCGCGACGTGGTGGGCGAGGTGGACCGCGGCTTCTACCACCTGCTGGACGGGCTCAACCCGGAGCGCATCCTCATCGCCGCCGAGGCGCTGGGGGTGGGCAAGGCCGCCCTACGCCGCGCCACGGAGTACGCCAAGAAGCGGCACGTGTTCGGGCGGCCCATCGGCCAGAACCAGGGGATCCAGTTCCCACTGGCGGACAGCTACGCCAAGCTGCAGGCCGCCGAGCTGATGGTGCGCAAGGCCGCCTGGTTGTACGACCACGGCAAGCCGTGTGGGGCGGAGGCGAACATGGCCAAGTATCTGGCCGCCGAGTGGGGGTTTGAGGCGGCGGACCGCGCCCTACAGGTGCACGGCGGCTTCGGCTACGCCACGGAGTTCGACGTGGAGCGCTACTGGCGCGAGGTGCGCGTGATGCGCATCGCTCCCGTCACGCAGGAGATGGTGCTCAACTTCCTCGCCCAGCACGAGCTGGGCCTACCCCGCTCCTACTGATCCGGCCCTGACCCGCGCGATGGGTGACCCGGCATAGGGGCGCTCAGTTGGGCGGCCAGGCGTTCAGGGCGAGGACCAGGTCGATGAGCCGGCGGCGGAGCTGCGCGTAGCGCGCCTCACCCAGCCGCCGCGCCCAATCTGCCTCAATGTCCGCGATGGCGGCTTCGGCCACGCGCGTGATCGCCTGCCCGCGTTCGGAGAGGCGCACCAGCTTCGCCCGCCCGTCGCTGGGGTCCGGCACCCGTTCGAGATAGCCGAGCGCCTCCAGCTCGGCCACGAGCCGACCCATGTACTGTTTACTGAGCTGCGCCCGCTCGGCCAGTTCGGTTACGCGCGCCCCCTCGGCGCGGAGCAGTTGAAAGACCACGGCGTGGCTGGGATGGACGTCGGTGTAGCCCGCCTCGGCCAGCTTCACGAACAACTGCCTGATGAACGCATAGTACGGCACCCGCAAGAGCTGGGAGGTGTTCTGCCGCTGCAGCACGCGCCGCCACTCTCGCCCTGCGTCCATCCCACCGCCTCTATGCCCCCTTGACATGTAGTATCTATAGAGTACTATCTAGGAACCATCGTTACCACCCAGTGGCACAGGGCACAAGTGCCGGTGTGGGCTGGGCGGTCAGGAGGTACCGACGATGACCGCGGCAGACATGGGCGCCGGCTATGCCCTCCCCCCGGGAGGGGGCTCGGCCACCTGGTTCCTCGACACGCTGATGACCGTCAAAGCGGGAGCTGAACAGACCGGAGGAGCGTTCACCCTCCTGGAGTGGGCGGCGCCGCCCGGCTTCGCGCCCCCACGGCACGTCCACCGGACGGAGGACGAGGCCTTCTACGTGCTGGACGGCACGATGACCGTCACCTGTGGTGACCAGACCTGGCAGGTGACGCCCGGAATGTTCGTCTTTCTGCCGCGCGGCGTTCCGCATGGGTTTACCGTGACGGGCTCGACGCCGATTCGCGGCCTGCAGCTCACCGCTCCTGCCGGGTTTGAGCGTTTCATCGCCGAGGTGGGCGAGCCGGCGAGGGTGCTGACCCTGCCGCCGCCGGCCGCGCCCGACATCGCCCGCCTGCTGGCCGCGGCGGCGCGAAACGGCTACGACATCCTGGAACCCGCACCGGGCCCCTAGGAGCCGGTTCCGCACGCGTTGGCGTCGCACCGCACCGCCGACCGCACTGGCCCGCGCTCCGGCTGGGATGGGCGATTTCCGGCGTGGGAGTCGGCGCCCGGAATGTCCATGACGCCTGCACCGTCGTATCATGGCCCCACCACACCCTCAGGAGCGGGGCCATGACCACCGAGGCAGCCATCCGCACGCTGGACAACTTCATCGCCGGCCGCTGGGTGCCGTCGGCGGCCACGCAGCTCGACGACGTGCCCAACCCGGCCACGGGCGAGCTCTTGGCGCGCGTGCCGCTCTCCACCGCCGCCGACGTGGAAGCCGCCGTGCAGGCCGCGGCCGCCGCCTTCCCCGCCTGGGCCGCCACCCCCGTGGTGGAGCGGGCCCGCTTGCTCTTCCGCTACAAAGCCCTGCTCGAGGAGCACTTCGAGGAGCTGGCCCGCCTCGTCACCCTGGAGAACGGCAAGCCCCTGGCCGACGCCCGCGGTGAGGTGCGGCGCGGCATCGAGGTGGTGGAATTCGCCTGCGGCGCGCCGACGCTGCTCATGGGCGAGACGTTGCCGGAGGTGGCCCGCGGCATCGACTGCGAGACGATCCGCTGCCCGCTGGGCGTGGTGGCCGGCATCACCCCGTTCAACTTCCCCATGATGGTGCCGCACTGGATGTTCCCCATCGCCATCGCGTGCGGGAACACCTTCGTGCTCAAGCCCTCGGAGCGCACGCCTCTCTCCGCCGAGCGCTTTGCCGAGCTGATGGTCGCGGCCGGGCTGCCGGCGGGCGTGCTCAACATCGTGCACGGCGCCCAGGAGGCGGTGAACGCGCTGCTCGCCCACCCGCGGGTGGCGGCCGTCTCCTTCGTCGGCTCCCAGCCCGTGGCCGAGCACGTCTACCGCACCGCCGCCGCCCACGGCAAGCGCGTGCAGGCGCTGGCCGGGGCCAAGAACCACCTCGTCGTCATGCCGGACGCCGACCTGGACCGCACCGTGGAGGCCATCCTCTCCTCTGCTTTCGGCGCGGCCGGGCAGCGCTGCCTGGCCGGCTCGGTGGTGGTGGCCGTGGGCGAGGTGGCGGACCCGTTGGTGGCGCGGCTAGTGGCGGGGGCGGCGCGCCTGCGCGTGGGCGACGGCGCCGACGAAGCCACCGACATGGGGCCGGTGATCCGCCAGAGCGCCAAGGAGCGCATCTGCAGCTACATCGAGCGGGGGCTGGCCGAGGGGGCATACCTAGCCTGCGACGGCCGTACCGCGGTGCCGGAGCGGGGCTACTTCCTGCGCCCGACGATCTTTGACCACGTCCGCCCGGAGATGACCATCGCGCGGGAGGAGATCTTCGGCCCGGTGCTGAGCGTGGTGCGGGTGCCGGACCTGGACGCCGCCCTGGCGGTGGTGAACGCCTCGCGCTACGGCAACGCAGCCAGCATCTTCACCCGGTCAGGGGCGGCGGCGCGCGCCTTCCGACAACGGGTCCAGGTGGGGATGCTGGGCATCAACGTCGGCATCGCCGCGCCCATGGCCTTCTTTCCCTTCGCCGGCTGGAAGCAGAGCTTCTACGGCGACCTGCACGCCACCGGCAAGGACGCCGTGCGCTTCTACACCGAGCAGCAGGTGATCACCGCCCGCTGGTGACCTCGGCCCTGCCGGGCCGCGTTCCCTTTGTTTGGCAGCGGCTCGCCGACAGGCGCGGCGGTGCGGTGCTTATGTTCATTTAGGTGCTGGCCGAGGCCATCGCCTGGCCGGTGATCCCAGACGCCCTCCTGGTGCCGCTGTTCGGCACCGTGCGGGCGGCGCGCATGGCCCTGCTCCCGGCCTGGCGCGCCTGCTTGCCCGCCGGCCGGACGCCTTCCTGCGCGACTTCTCCCTGTACCTGGCGCTGATCCACGTCGCCCTGATGGTCACCGGTTGGTGGCGGGTGAGCGGGGAGCGTGCGTCCGCGCGAGCGGAGCCCTAATGCCCGGGCGGCACGCCGGATGGCACCAGCCGTGTACCGGTCCAGGTGTAGACGATACCCACCGGCGGCAGGCTGGGGCAGCAGCCGGGGTCGTCGAGGGCGTAGTTGACGTAGAGCACGCCGAAGCGGTCCACGCCCAGCGCCCGGATCTCGAGGATGCCCGCCGAGGGGTTGAGCGTGTCCGTGCCTAGGAAGCGCTCGTTCAGGTAGATGAACACGATCTGGCAACGGCCGGTGGCCGAGCCGGCGCAGATCCCCTTCTGCACGTACATCGCGCCGCCGGTGGAGACCGGCACCACCACGATTGGCCCGTCGGGCAGATATCCCGCCCGGCCCATGGTGGCGGCCAGCGCCCCCGCCGGGTTCGGCGATGGGGTGCCCCGCGCGAGCCCCGGCGGTGCCGGGGTGGGCGTGGACGGCGGCGGTGTGGGTGTGGGCGGTGGCGGCGTCGGCGTGGACGGTGACCGAGTGGGGGTGACCGTGGCCGGTGGCACGGACGCCGCCGTCGCCGCGGGCGTCGCGGGAGCCGTGGACGAAACCGGCACCACGGTAGCGGCGACCCCGGCCGCCGTGGTCGCCGTGACGGCGCGTGACTGCTCGCCCCCCGTCCCGCGTCCGGCCAGCGCCAGGGCGCCCAGCAGCAGGGCGACCGCGGCGCCCCCGGCCAGCGCCGGCAGCGCCCACCGCCTCCGCGACCGCGGCCGGTCCGTAGCGAACGGCGGGAGGGAGCGCGTGCGGGGGGAGACGCGCCGCGTGGCCGCCTCTTCCAGGGAGCGAGTGTCCGGCGCGATGGGGGCGGGCGCCTCGCCGGCGCGCAGCGCCGCGGCAAAGGCGTGGGCGTCTGCCGGGCGGCGCGCCGGATCCTTGGCCATCGCCTCCGCCACGGTAGCCACCACCCCTGACGGCAGGTTGGGCCGCAGGGCGTGGAGGTCGGGCGGGGCGGCGCGCACGATGGCGTCCATCACCTGGAACGGCTCGCCCAGGAACGGCGGCCGTCCGGCGAGCAGGGTGTAGACCGTGGCGCCGAGCTGGTAGACGTCGGTGCGCAACGTCACCTGCCCGCCCGTCACCTGTTCCGGCGCCATGAAGGTGGGGGTGCCCACAATCACCGTGGTGGTGATCGTGGGGCTGGTCAGGTCGCGGGCCACGCCCAGGTCCAGCAGCACGGCGCGGCCGGTACCGTGCTCAATGAGGATGTTGTTCGGCTTGACATCGCGGTGCACGAGCTGGCGGGCATGGACGGCGGCCAGGGCACCGGCGAGCTGGTCGGTGATGGCCAGCACCTCTGGCAGGGAGAGGCGGCCGCGCTCGCGCAGAATGGCCTCCAGGGGGCGGCCCTCCACCAGCTCCATCGCCAGGTAGGCCAGGGCTCCCGCCTCGCCGGCGTCGTACACGTGCACGATGTTGGGGTGGCGCACGCGCGCCAGGGCGCGCCCCTCGCGCAGGAAACGCTCGCGGATCAGGGGGTCGCCGGCCAGGTGGGCGTGCAGCACCTTGAGCGCTACCTCACGGTCGAGGGTCGGGTCGTAGGCCCGGTAGACGGTGGCGAAGCCGCCCGAGCCCAGCGCTGCTCGCACCTCGTACCGACCAATGACCAGCGGTTGATCGGCCACCGCCCTGGCCTCCCTCGCGTGGCGCAGTATACCACGGCCACCCCCACGGCCCTGCCGCGGCTGTTACGCATCGGTGCGTATCATGAAGGCGCGGCCCCGTGCTTCGGCCGGGGCTCCGCCCCCGGCGCGGGGATGGGAACCGGTTGCCGGGGCCTGGGATGATCTTCGACTCGTTCTCCGGGGTGTACGAGCCGTGGGGATCGCTGAGATCGAGGCCTTTCTGCGCCGGCTGATGACCGATGAGGGCTGGCGCCGGCACCTGCTCGACGACCCGGAAACGGCGATGCGGGAGATGGGGCTGAACGCCGCCGAGCGGTGGGCGGTGCTGGAGGCGCTGTGGGACAGCGACGAGCACGGGCGCGACTTCCTGCCGCTCTTACGCACCCGGCTAGCGCTGGTGGGCGTGCCCGTCGGTCGGCTGCCGACGGACCTGCTCCCACCCTCCGCCGGTCAACGGGGCAACGCATAGCGACCCGGGCACGGCCCGTAGTCGGCGTCTCATCTAAGGGCGAATCGGTGAGCACGCGCGAGCACGCACGGACGTGGGGGTGATCACGAGCGATAGAAGGAGGTATTCAGGTCCTCTTAGACCTTAGCCGCCCGAACGTCCCGGTGAAGTGGAGCGGGAGACGGGAATCGAACCCGCAACCCTCTGCTTGGAAGGTCGATTTTCATGGTTGCACCCCGTCTCAGGCCGTCTCTTTCGTTCCTGGAAATCTGGCGAAACCTGACCAGTTGTCGCATCGCGTCGCGCCCTGTCGCGCCGCTAAGGGGTCAGTTAAGGGGTCAAAAACTGGTCCGACCACTTTCGCACGACGTGGTCGGACCACTACGGGCGAAGCCAGTCCACCCCGGCAGCCCGCCCCTCCGGCTGAAGCCGGGTCCTGGCCAGGCCGGGGCCGGGATGAATCCCGGCAGGGCTGGGATGGATAACCCCGGCGTCGATCGGCGATCATTCGCCGCACGTTTGTGCCACGTTTTTTTCGCCGAGGTTCTGATGAGGTCGTGCTGATCGTTCGCCGGCCCGGCGGTGGCCCCCTGATTTTTTGCCGGACAAAAAATCGCCGGGCGGCCAGGCGCCGGGCCTCCGCGGCCAGGCGCCGGTGGCGACACCTGCGC
>JBHOQW010000185.1:0-2335 GCA_042408665.1 Dehalococcoidia bacterium | reverse complement strand
GTCGCCACGGCGGGGTCCGGCGAATGGCAGGTGCGGCCGTATGCCGCCTTTGCCGACCCGGAGGAGGACGACTTTGCCACGCAGTACGCGCGTGCGGTGGCGGAGGAGCCCTATTGCAGCACCGGTGTGTTCTCCGCGCCGGGGCCGTTCCGCATTGACCTGGGCGCACGGGCGGCGGCGGACATGGCCGTGCTCAACACGGCCGAGTACGGCTACGTGCCCCTGGCCATTACCGGAGATGTTCAGGCCGAGCTCACCAACCTGGCGCTGCTGGTCCACTACGACGCACCGGTACAGGACCCGCGCCCGCTGCACGAGGTTGCCACGGTGAGCCTGCTCACGGCTGACGTGCCGCCCCGTCCGGCGGAGTTGGATTTGGGTGAGTACGCGGCGCGGTTTGAGGTGCACTGGCAGCGACCAGGGGCGTTTGAGCTGCTCGTGCCCGCCGGGAGCAGGGCGGCGGCGAAGCTCCAAGAGATGGGGCATGTGCACCTAACGATCCACGGGGTGCCTATCGCCACGGGCTTCCAGGAGACCTGGTCCCTGCGCGCCACGCGGGATACGGGGACGGGCGGCGTGCTCATCCGCGTGGGTGGGCAGACGCTGCACCGGGTGCTGGCCAATCGCATCACGGGGCCATTCCCACCGGGCTTCAACTTCGCTGAGCAAATGGAGTTTGTCGCCAAAGGGGCCGATGCGGAGGTATGGACGGCGGGTGACCCATCGCCGCGTGGCCCGGCCTTTGGCCCGGCATCGGACAGCGCCGAGAGCGTGCTCAGGAAGCTGCTCATGGCGCACACGGTGCAGGCGCCGGCGGCGCGGCGTACCAGGTGGACGAACAACCTCTCCTTTGCCCCGGACGCCCGACGTGGGGTGAACGGGGTGGTGGTGAGTTCGAGCCTGCAACCCCTCCTGGCGATGGCGGAGAAGGTGTGCACCAAGGCCGATTGCGGCTACACGGTGGTGCTGGACCGCCGGGGGCGGTACCGCTGGTTCTACCTGCCGGGCGTGGACCGCACGGGGGAGCGCGGGCGCTGGTTCCTGTCCACGGCGCTGACGCGCGGGGTGGAGGAGTACGAGGTGAGCCGTGATCTCAGCCAGCTCGTGACGCACGTGGTGGTGGCGGCCAGCGGGCAGGGTGCAAGCCGCAACCTGGCGCTGTTCCGGCAGCCCGGTGGGCTGGAGGAGCGCTATGACCGGCGCGAGGTCGCCATCGATGCCCAATCAGCGACCACGGAGGCGGCGGCGCAACTGGTGGGGGAGTCCTACCTGGCTCAGCATGGGCCGCGCCGGAGCGTGGTGGTCACGCTGGCAAGCGTGCTGGAGGCCGGGTGGCTGACCGCGTGGCAGGTCGGTGACCTGCTGCTGGTGGAGGACCCCGCCACCGGCGTGCGCCAGACGGCGCGGGTGTACGGCGTGGAGATCACGCTGGGCACGGAGCAGCTGGTTCGGGCCATGTTTGACGAACCGGCAATGGACCCCATGCTGGCCGCCGTGCTGGATACGGACAGCACGCGGGACGGGGACTACGTGGCGATCACGCGCGTGTGGACGGCGGCAATGCCGCCGGAACCGGCGGACACCTGGAAGGAGACGAGCCCGACGGCGCTGGCCTGACGTGGCGCCGCGACGTGCGGGAGTGTGCGGCATGACGTGCGACGAGGTGAAGGATGGGCGGTAAGACCAACTACCTGGAGAACGCCGTGCTCAACCTGGTGCTGGGCCGGGTGGCGTGGACACCTCCTGCCACGGTGTACGTGGCGCTGTACACGACCTCACCGGGCGAGGACGGCACCGGTGTGGAGGTGCAGGGCGGGAACTACGCGCGGGTCGCGGTGCCGAACGACACCACGAACTGGCCGGTAACCGCCAACGGCATGAAGAGCAACGCGGCGGACATCGTGTTCCCCGTGGCCACGGGCAACTGGGGTGATGTGGTCGCGTGGGCGCTCTGTGACGCGCCCACCGGCGGCAACGTGCTCGTCTACGGCGAGGTCTCGCCACCGCGCCCGGTCTACTCCGGCGATGTGCCACGGTTTGTAGCCGGCACGCTGATCTACCGCGAGGACTGATGAGAGGAGGCATGGCGATGCAGATGGTGGAGCGAGGCAGGGGCGGCTCCAGTGTGATGAGTACCAACGAGTGGCGGCGGCAGCCGGTCCTGCGCGAGGCGCAGGTGGCGCGGCTGTTTGGCGAGGAGACGTTCCGGCAGATCGTCTGGCAGTCCCAGACGATGCCGGAGCCGGTGCCGCTGGCGTTCGGCTGCGGCTACGTGCGCCTGGGCGACTGGATGCCCGCACGGCGCGAGCTGGACGACATGGCGCCACAGCGGCCC
>JBHOQW010000182.1:0-1679 GCA_042408665.1 Dehalococcoidia bacterium | reverse complement strand
TGGCCGGCACTTCGCCAGAGCCAGAGCCAGACCCAGCCCCGGCAGGGGTGCCGTCCTCGAACCCGAACGCAAACACGTCCGCCGCACCCGGCACGTCGCAGATGGCGCCCAGCCCATGCGCCGCCGCCGCGTAGATGCGCGCCACCGTCTCCGGCGGCACGTACCGCCGAAGCGCCGTATCCAGCGCGAGATACCGGGCCAACCACACCCCCGACAGCTGCCGCGTCCGCCGCGACAGCCCCACACTCCCCTCCCCCGCCGCACGGCCACGGCCGGAGTCGGAGGGTGGCAGCGCTGGCGCACTTTGCCCGGCGTCCTGGTCCACGCTACCCACGCCACCCACCCCGCCATCGGCATCGGCCGCCCGCGTGCGGGCCTCAATCTCGGCCCACTCCCGCCGAAGTGCCCGCCAGTCCCGCCAGAACGTGCGTTCGTGCGCGCCCGTGCGCTGGTGGTAGTAGTGGTACAGCTTGCGCAGCGATTGATACCAGCCGTCGCGCTGCGCTTCATACAGGAGGTCCCGGAGCTGTCGCCTTCGCCAGGCGGCCAGGCGCTGGCGCGCGTGGTTGTAGGCCGCCCTGCCCCGTGCCCGCCGGCGCACCACCATGGGGTCGGCCGGCGTGCTCCATGCCGCCCGCGCGGCCAGCCATTGCGGGACCGCTCCTCCCTCAGCCATCGCGCGCCCCCTCCACGTTCTGACGCGCCGGGGGCGGCACCGGCTCCGCCGCCGCCACCACGGCCTCAAGCTGGGCAAGCACCTGCGACCACGTGCTGGGCGGCACCCGGCCATCGACGAAGTCGCTGCCGGCCAGCACCACGCCGTCGGAGCCGGCGCAGCGCTCCAGCCAGGCCTGCTGCCGGACATTCATCATCCGCCGGGCCGGGGACAAATCCAGCGAGAACCACACGTCCCCCCGCCGCCAGGCGCGCAACACCGGCCGCCGATCGAAATAGGCCCAGCGCCAGGTGGGCGCCCACAGGCAGGACTCGCACATCGCGCTGCGGGACGGAAACCGCCGCGCCTGATAGCATGCGCAGTTCATCGTTCGCCTCCTTCATCCCCCGGCACCCGGCGCGTACTCCCCCGCCGTCCACCTGTGCCGCGGGGCCTGCGCGCTGCCGTAGTGGCAGAGGTCGTCACGTGCCAACGTGGCCGAGTCCCCGACGGCGGCGACCCGTCGCCTTCCTCCTTCACCGTTCCCGCTCACCCGCCGCCCGCCGGGCGCGGTAGGCGCGGGTGCGGCAGCGCGGCGAGCAGTACCGCCGCAGGCTGATGCCGGTGATGCGCCGCCCGCACACCGCACAGCGCCGCTCCACCCGCCGCCTGAGGCTGGCCAGGTACGCCCCCGCGCTCGCTGCGGGCGTGAACGCTTGCTCAGCCATGGCCCACCTCCTCGCCTCGTCTCGCTCCTCTCGCTCGTCTCGCTCGTCTCGTCTCGCTCACTCCAGCGCCGCCGCGGCCAGGCCCGCGCCCCCCGCCCCTTCGAACGGGGGGGCGTCGGCCCCGGCGCCCTCCCCGTCTCGCTCGGCGCCTGACCGCCCATCAAAGCGCTCCAGCCCCAGCCGCCCGGCTTCGTCCACCAGGTGCGAGCGGCGCGGCGGGCCGGAGGTGCGACCGGCGTTCGCAGAAGCGGTGACGGCTCCAGAAATGCCGTCAGTCGCGTCAGTCGCGTCAGCCG
>JBHOQW010000175.1:0-103525 GCA_042408665.1 Dehalococcoidia bacterium | reverse complement strand
AGAGCACCGCGAAGAAATCGCCGCCCGATTTGGCCTCATTCTGGGGGCGACCCGTTTTCAGACCTTCGGTCAGGTCTCCCCAGAAGCGGTACAGGCGCGCGTTGGCCATCTCCAGAATGCCGCCCATATACGAGGGCTTGGACCGGTCCAGAAAGAGGTCGGTGGCGGCGGTGTTGCGGTAGACGGCGCCGTCTCGCTCCAAGATACCTAACGCCACCAGCGCGTCGAAGAAATCACGGGCGGCGCGGGGGTGAAGATTGAGGCGCTCGCGTAACTCATCGGCCGTGGCCGGCTGGCGGGCGAGCTCGGTGAAGAGGCCTAGCTCGATCGCGCTCAACAGCGTCTTCGAGGTCCAGAAGCCAAAACCCAGCTCTAAGATGCGGTCGGGACTCAGGGCTGCCGCCGTCGCGCCGCCGTGGTGCTCTGTGGTGCCGGTCATGGGTACTTCCTCCCCGCAGAAGGACATCTCGTACGGGTCGCAGGCTAGGACTCCCGGGAAACCGCGTCCATACCACAAATCTGGGGATTGTGAACGCACCAGGGGCGTGGCATGATGCACGGGTCATCGCGCACGGATGAAAGGCTGGGAGCCGGAGCGGCGTGCAGACCTCAAAGACGTGGTCGATCAGAGCCGAAGGCATCGCTCGGCTGGCGCGTTCTGACCTGGACCTCAACACCCTGTTCGGGGAGGTGTTGTACGCCCTCAGGCGGGTGGTGCCGTTTGATGCCGCCTGCTGGCACACCCTCGACCCCGCCACGCTGCTGGAGACGAGTCACCTGACGTGGAACCTGCCCGTTGAAAAACACCGCGCCACGGAGATCGAGTACCTGCACGAGGACTACAACCAGTTCGCCACGCTGGCCCGCTCGCCCCGGCACAGCGGCATCCTGAGCGAGGCCACGGGCGGCGCGCCGGAGCGCAGCCGTCGCTACCGGGAGTTGATCCGTCCCTTCGGGCTTGAGGGTGAGATGCGCGTGACGTTCGTGGCCGGCGGTGCGGCCTGGGGCGCCGCCGGGCTGCTCCGCGATGGTGGCGACTTCACGCCCGACGAGGCCGCCTTCCTGCAGCTCCTCTCGGAGCCCCTGGCCGAGGGGGTGCGCCGTGCCCTGCTGGTCGAGGCCGGGGCGCAGGCCGAGGAGGTGCCGGGGCCGGGGCTGGTGCTGCTCACCGAGGAGGGCGCGGTGGAGGCGATAACCGCGGCGGCGGAGCGCCTGCTGGGAGAGCTTGTGGACGTGCCCTCCGGTGGCCGTGAGCGGTCGCTGCCGTACGTGGTCTACGCGGTGGCCGCCCGTGCCCGCCTGACCGGCCGGTCGGCCGCGCCGGCACAGGCGCGCGTGCGCACGCGGGCGGGCCGCTGGCTGCTTCTCCACGGCTCCGTCCTGAACGGGCCGCCACATGGCCGCGTTGCGGTCATCGTGGAAGAGGCGAGCGGGGCCAGCATGACACCCGTCATCGGACAGGCCTACGGGCTCACCGCGCGGGAGGCACAGGTGATGCAGTTGCTGCTGCAAGGCCGATCCACCCGGGAGATCGCCGCCGCGCTGTCTATCTCGCCCTATACCGTCCAGGAGCACTGCAAGGCGATCTTCGATAAGGTCGGCGTGCGCAGCCGACGCGAGCTCGTGGGCAGAGTTTTCTACCAGCAGTATGAGCCGCGCCGGCGGGCCGGCCAGCGCCCGGGGCCATCGGGCTGGTTGGCGGAGACGGGCCGTAGGGGGTGAGCCCGCTGCCGGCCCCCGGCCGCACCCCGGCGCGATCGCGGTAGAATAGACGCGGCCGGCCCTGTGGTCGGCCATCTCACCGGTAGAGTGCCCCGCGTGATGGTGGAGCCCCGCGCCACACGGCTGCAGCTGCCGCAGCTGCCGCACCTCACCACCGAGCTGTGGATGGGCGGCGCCAGCGCCGCCCTGGGCGAGCCGCTGCGCCCGTCCGACCTCGCCGGCGCGTGGGTGATCGACTGTGCCGGTGATATGCCGCCCGCGTACCGGGCCGCCGCCGCGCTGTGGCTGGAGCGCGTCTTTGCCGACGTGGAGGAGCCACCGCCCGAGTACCCGCGCATCGCCGCCCTGGCCCGTAGCCTAGCCCAGTGCCTGGCCCGCGACGGCGATGTGCGGGACGGCTGGGAACACCCGTATGAGCCGCCGCCGCGGCTGTACGTGCTGTGCGCGGCGGGGCTCAACCGCAGTGGCCTGGTCATGGGCCGCATCCTGCGCGAGCTGGGCCTAAGCGGGGAGGAGACACTGGCCCTGATCGCCCAACACCGCCCCGGTGCCCTCAACAACCTCACCTTCGCCCGCCTGGTGCGCGCCTGAGCGCCGGCCAGTCCGGCGAGCATCGGTCCGGTCAATTGGGCGGCCGACCCCCTTTGACACCGTTCCGGGCCTGTGCTATATCGGGCGCACTTAGACGTCCCGCCATACGACAGATATAACGCGGAAGGCGCGATGGTTTAAAATCTCCGGTCTGACACGCGCGGAGGGGGGAGCGTGGCATGAACGGCCAGATCAACCGGCAGCATGTGAGCCGGCGCACGGCACTGCGCCGGGCCGTTCTGGGGAGCGCAGGGCTGGCGTTCCTGGCCGCCTGCGGGGGTGGCCGACAGCAGGGCGCCGAGCGGGCGCCGAGCGGCCCGGCCGGTGCCGCCGGCCAGCAGTCCACGCAGGCGCCCAGCATCCTCTCCGAACGGGCCGATTCCACCGCCCGAGCGGTCCCGGGCGGCATCTTCCAGTCCTACACCACCGCCGACGTCACCAACCTCGACCCGCTGGCCTCGCCCTCCTTCACCGCCAACGTGGCTGGCGGCTGGGTGTACCCGCGCCTGTTGGCGTTCAAGCCGGGCTACAAGGTGCCGGCCACGGGTGAGGTGGAGCTGACCGAGCTGGCCGAGACGCTGGAGCAGCCGGAGCCTACCCGTTTGGTCCTCAAGCTGCGCCGCAACGCCTTGTGGGACGAGCGCCCGCCCACGAACAAGCGCACGGTGGACGCCGAAGACGTGGTCTTCTCCTGGAAGAAGTTCGAGGCCCAGTCCATCTCCCGCCAGGACCTGGCCAACAAGGTCAACCCGGCGGCGCCCATCCAATCCGTGGAGGCCATCGACCAGTTCACGGTGGCGATCAAGCTGGCGTTTCCGTACGCGCCGCTGCCGGTGGCGCTGGCATACTCCCGCTACCTGCAGATCATGCCGCGCGAATCGGACGGCGGCTTCGATCCGCGCAATGAGACGCGCGGCGCCGGTGCGTGGGTGCTGTCCAACTACCAGCGCAACGTCAAGTTCGAGTACCGCAAGAACCCCAACTGGTTTCGCAAGGACCGCCCCTTCCTGGACGGCTTCGACATCCCCATCATCCCGGAGTACGCCGCCGGCCTGGCCCAGTTCCGCGCCAAGCGCATCTGGAGCTTTGCCGTCCGCCAGGAGGACATCATCGCCACCAAGAAGGACCTGCCGGAGCTGCTCCTGTTCCAGACCGAATTCTCCCGCGCCTGCTGGCTGATCTACTTCGGCCTGCAGCCCGGCTCCCCCTTCCTGGACGAGCGCGTGCGCCGCGCCGCCTCCATGCTCATCGACCGCGACGCCTGGATCGACACCTTCTACGACGTGTCCCGGTTCAAGAAAGAGGGCTGGCCGGTCGAGGTGCGCTGGCACAGCCACATCTCCTCCGGTTACGACGGCATCTGGATCGACCCGCGCAGCAAGGACATCGGCGAGGGCGGCAAGAACTTCGAGTTCAACCAGGCCGAGGCCAAGAAGCTCCTCCAGGCCGCCGGCTACCCGAACGGCATCGACACCGAAATTCGCTGGATCACCACCGGTCAGTACGGTACCACCTTCCCCAAGCAGGCTGAGCTCTTCAAGGACATGCTGGAGGACGGCGGCAACTTCAAGCTCAAGCAGATCAACCCCGATTACCAGACCGAATATCTGCCCAAGATTTACTTCGGCAAAGGGGATTTCAAGGGCATCGCTATCGGCGCCTCCACCGCCTATCCAGACGTCGGCCAGTACCTGTTCGCCTACTACCACTCCAAAGGGCCGCGCCAAAAGGTGGCCTTTCAGGGACAAAGCGGTGACGCCCGCTCCGATGGCCTGATCGAGGCGCAGCTGCGCGAGCTGGACCGCAACAAGCGCATCGAACTGATCAAAGAGTGGCAGCGCTACATGGCCACGAAGATGCTCATGATCCCCTACCCCGGCCAGTCACCGGCCTTCAGCCTGGTCTGGCCGTGGGTCGGGAACGCCGGCGTCTTCCGGCCCTACGACGCGGAAACCGCGCCGCAGGAGACGAACATCCATCTCTGGTTCGACAAGAGCAAGTACACCGGATAAGCAGGGGGCAGGCCCATGGCGCCCCGCTTCCGCGCGCGGGCCGGCTGAGGGGGTACGGGATGGGGCAGTACATCGCCCAACGGCTGCTGCTTGCGGTGCTCACGCTCTTCCTGGTCACGCTGATCGTCTTCACGCTGCTGCGCGTGGTGGTGCCGCTCTTCTACGCGGACGCGGTGGACCTGCTCGCCGGTGAGTACGGCCGCAACGACCCCGAGCTCACCCGCCGGCTGCGTGAGCAGTACGGCCTCACCGCGTCGCTCCCCGTGCAGTACATGCAGTGGCTGGGGCAGATTCTGCGCGGCGAACTGGGCCGCTCGCTGTTCAATGGCCGACCGGTGACGCAGGAGATCCGCGACCGCCTGCCGGTCTCGTTTGAGCTGGGCCTGGTGGGCCTGCTGTCCGGGCTGCTGTTCTCGGTGCCGATGGGGGTGCTGTCCGCCGTGCGCCAAGACCGCTGGCCAGACTACGTCCTGCGCGGCCTGGCCATCCTGCTCAACGCCATGCCGGGCTTCTGGCTGGCGATCCTGATCATCACTTTCGGCTCGCTCTGGTTCCAGTGGGCGCCGCCGCTGGACTTCGCCTACCTGCACGACAACCCCGTCCAGCACGTGAAGATCATGCTCCTGCCGGCGCTGCTCATCGGCCTCACGCCCAGCGCCGGCCTGGTGCGCATTGTGCGCACGCAGATGCTGGAGGTCCTGCGCCAGGATTACATCCGCACCGCCCACGCCAAGGGCCTGGACGGGCGGGCGGTGGTGCTGCGTCACGGCCTGCGCAACGCGCTCATCCCCGTGGTGACGGTGGTGGGGCTGAGCCTACCCGGCCTCATCGCCGGCACCGCCCTGTTTGAGAGCATCTTCACCCTGCCCGGCATGGGGCAGTACCTGGTGTCGTCCGTGGGCAATCTGGACTACCCGGTGATCCAGTCCACCAACCTGATCTTCGCCGCGCTGATTGTGACGGCCAACCTGCTGGTGGATCTCTCGTACACCGTCCTGGACCCGCGCATCCGGTATTAGTGGGCGACCGCTCGCATCGTCGTGGAGCACCGCGCCATGGCCACCTCCTCCCTCAGCGGATCGCTGGAACGCTCGCTCGCCTACCCCGCCACACGGCCGCTACCGCTGCGCCTGCTGGCCCTGGTTGGGCGCTTTGCCCGCCGCAAGCCGCTCGGCTTCGCCGGGTTGCTGATCGTGCTGGCGTTTGTGGTGATGGCGGTGTTCGCGCCGGTGCTAGCCCCCTACCCGCCCAACAAGACGGACCGCCGCCACGGTCTGGAGGGCCCCAGCGCCCGCCACCTGCTGGGCACCGATAAGACGGGACGGGATGTCCTCTCCCGGCTCATCTACGGCGCCCGCATCTCCATCACCGTGGGCTTCGGGGCGGTGGCGATCTCCGCTGCCGGCGCTGCGCTGGTGGGGACGGTGAGCGGCTACCTGGGCGGCTGGCCGGACAAGATCATCCAGCGGTTCGTGGATGCCTGGCAGTCCATGCCGGGCCTGATCATCCTGATCACCTTCCTCGGCATCGTGCGCCGGCTGCCAGAGGTGAACCTGCTCTTGGCCATGATCCTGGCCATCGGCGTCCTGGGCATCGCCGGCACCTCGCGTGTCATCCGCTCGGCGGTGCTGGTGATCACGGCCTCCCCGTACATCGAGGCGGCGCGCGCCACCGGCGCCAACGGCTGGCGCATCGTGCTGGTGCACATCCTGCCCAACGTCTTCCCGCTCATCTTGGTAGGGGCTACCGTCTCGCTGGGTGGCGTGATTCTAGCCGAGGCCAGCCTCAGCTTTCTGGGCTTCGGCCCCGCCGGCGAGCCCTCCTGGGGCCAGATGCTGAGCACTGACGGCCGCGACTATATGCGCGCCTACCCCGGCCTGGCCATCTTCCCTGGTCTGTGCATCGCCCTGGCCGTGTTCGGCTTCAATATCTTCGGCGATGCCCTGCGCGACGTGCTCGACCCCCGGCTGCGTCAGGGCGGGAGGCGCTGAGGCACCGGCATACCGAGGGGGCGCGGCCCCGGCCTTGGCCGGGGCGCCGTCACGCTCCAGCCGTCGAAACGTTAACCCGTTTGATCTGGCACCAAGCCGATCGGTCGGCTACGGTGACGGGGATGAACTGCATCACGGGCCTTCCAGGAGGAACGATGCTGGAGCGCACACAGGTGGCCGGGCTGCTCGCGCTGGGGGTGTTGCTGGTCGCGTGCGGCGGCGGCACGCAGAGCACCCGCACGGAGTCGGCCGCGGCCACGACCCAGCCCTCCACCACCCAAGCGGCGGGCACTGCCACGCCCGGTCCCTACGCCTACACACGGTTCCAGAAGTACATCCCCTCGGATCAGGAGCTGCCGGAGCGGGTCGCCTACCAGGCTGCGTTCGACCTGAGCAACGAGAGCGCCGCCAAGGACGCGCAGCAGTTGCAGATGTTCCGCGACACGGGCCGGTTAGGCGGCATTCAGGTGCTGTTTGCGGTGGAGGCCGGCGCCCGCAACGTGTCCGTCGGCATCTCCTACTACGACAACACCGAGGAGCCGCGGAAGCTCTTGCGCCGCTCCGGCGACCCAGCAGACACCGCGGCGCCCAACCGCTTCCAGGTGCCGGGCCTGGGCGAGGAGTATATCGGCCAGCGGTTTAAGCTCGGCTCGGGTGAGGCCTCGACCTCGGTGATCAACATCGTCTGGGTGCGTGGCCCCTTCTTCGTCTCCCTGGCCGATCTGGGCGGTACGCCGGAGACGCCGGTCGATGTCGCCGTGCGCATCGCCCGCCTGATCGACGAGAAGCTCAAGGCAAACCCCAACCCCTGAGGCGGGTGACGCCGTACCCACAGACCCTTGCCGGAGTTCAGTCAGCAACGGAGGACATCATGCTCCCCGCCGTCAGTATCGTCGCGACGCCAGGCCGTCGTCGCCAGGCGTTGGAGGCGGCGCGCGAGGTGGAACGGCGCGGCTTTGCCGGCATCTACGTGCCCAGCTTCTTCGACGGTCTTGGCTTCTGTGAGGCGCTGGCGCTGACCACCGAGCGCATCCGCTTCGGCACCACCATCGCCAACATCTACACCCGTCACCCCACGGAGTACGCGGCCACCGCCGCCCTGATTCACGAGCTGAGCGGCGGGCGCTTTGTCTTCGGCGTCGGCGTGAGCCACGGCCCCGTGCACCGGTACCTGGGCATCACCCCCGGCCGGCCGCTGCAGGACGTGCGCGCCTTCGTGCAGGCGCTGCGCGGCGGCCGCACCACGGGCGGCACCGGCTTCGGCGCCCCCGGCCCGCTGCCGCCGGTGGTACTGGCCGCCCTGCGCACCAACATGGTGCAACTGGCCTCGGAGATCGCCGAGGGGGTGGTGTGGGCCAACGCCGCCCGCTCGCACATGCCCGCTTCGCTGGCGCACCTGCGTCCCGAGCAGCGCGCGGGCGAGGGCTTCTTCGTCGGCAACATGATCCCTACTTGCATCTCCGAGGATCGCGAGGCGGCCGCCGCGGTGCTGCGCCGGGTGCTGGTGGGCTACGTACAGCTCCCTAACTACCAGAACTACTGGATCGAGGCCGGCTACGCGGAGGAGATGCAGGCCATCCGCGCCGCCATCGCCGCCGGTGAGCTGGAGCGCCTGCCCGCGCTGATGAGCGAGCGCTGGTTGCGCGACGTGACGCTGTACGGCACGCCGGCCGAAGTGCGCGCGGGTCTAGAAGCCTGGTACGCGGCCGGCGTCAAGACGCCGATCCTGGTGCCCTCGTCCACCAGCGGTGGGCAGTTTAAGGCGCTGGAAGAGGTGCTGACGGCGTTCGCGTAGACGGCCGGCGCGTCGCGCTACGCCGGGCTGCGGGCGGCGGCGTCCATCGCCTCTTTGAAGCGCCGCACGGCGTCGATGTGCTGCTGCGGCGAGGTGAAGCCGCCACCCATGGTGTTCACCGATAGGTGCGTCGCGCCCAAGGCGCGCCAGGCCTCGGCCCGCTCCACCCATTCCTCCGGCGAGCCGCGGGTGACGCTCATACGGCCCTCGATGCCTACCGTGGCGGGGTCGCGGCCGGCGGCGCGGATATAGCCGTGCAAGCGCGCCACGGTGGCGCGTGCCTCCTCGGAGGGCGAGAACTGCGGGAACCAGCCGTCTGCCAGGCGCGCCACCCGCTTGAGCACGGCCTCGGCCATGCCGCCCATCCAGATCGGGATCGGCCGCTGCACCGGCAGCGGGTTGATGCCCACCCGGTCCAGGTGGTGCCAGCGGCCGGTGAAGGTTACCACCGGCTCCGTCCACAGCCGGCGCAGCACCGCGATCTGCTCCTCTATCCGCCGCCCGCGGGTGTGGAAGTCCTCGTTGAGCGCTTCGTACTCCGTGAAGTTCCAGCCGATGCCCACACCCAGCCGCAGGCGACCGCCGGTAAGTACGTCTACCTCCGCCGCCTGCTTGGCCACCAGCGCCGTTTGCCGCTGGGGGAGGATGAGCACGCCGGTGACCAGCTCCAGCCGACGGGTGATCGCGGCCAGGTAGCCGAACAGCACCATCGGCTCGTGGAAGGGGCTCTCGTGCGTGTAGGGCGGGCGGCGGAAGCCGACGTTGACCCCTTCGAACCGCTCCGGCAGGGCGCCGAGCACGTGGTCGTACACCAGCAGGTGGTGGTACCCCGCCTCCTCCACCGCCTGCGCATAGTCGCGGATGGCGGCGGGGTCGCTGCCGATCTCCGTCTGGGGAAACACCACGCCCAGTTGCATCCTTGCCTTTCTCCTTGTTGGTGGTTGGTGTTGTTGCTGTGTGTGCCCCACGCATGCTGCGTGCTGGATGCTGGGCGGGGATTGGGGGCAGGCTCTCGCGGCACGCAGCACTCACGGGTAAGGGTCCGCCCTGCCGCCCCCTACACGAACTTGGGCATCACCTCTTCCACGAAGGCGTCCAGCGCCTCCCAGTCCACCGGCGGGCGGAAGGCGATGTTCAGGGCCGTGACGCCCGCGTCCACAAAGCGGCCGATCTGGTCCACCACGTCCTGCGGGCCGCCCACCAGCGAGCCGGCCGCCATCGCCTCCGGCGAGCGGGGGCTGCGCTCCGATGCACCCCACTGCTGACGTAGTTTGTCCCACGCCGCCTGGGCTTTCGCCTGCGAGGCGGCCATGTAAAAGCCCAGGTTGATGGAGCGCTTGATCGTCGCCGGGTCGCGCCCCTCCTTCTCGCACCAACGGTCCAGCACCTCGGATTTACGCCTGTAATCCTCCGGCCCGATGTACGGCACGTTCCAGCCGTCGGCGTAGCGGGCGGCGATGCGCAGCGTGCGCCGCTCGCCCTGGCCGCCCACCCAGATGGGCAGCGGCCGGCGCACCGGTTTAGGGTACATGGCCGCGTTGTTCAGGCGCACGTAGGTGCCCTCGAAGGTCGTGCGGTCCTGCTCCAGCAGCATGCGCACGGCGCGGATGGTCTCCTCCAGCAGGTCCAGCCGCTCCTTGGGGGGCCGGAACGGGTAGCCGAAGGAGGTGTGCTCCATCTCGTGCCAGCCCGCGCCCAGGCCAAGGGCCACCCGGCCGCCGCTCAGGTGGTCGATGGTGACGATCGACTTCGTGAGCAGGCCCGGGTTGCGGTAGTTGGCGCAGAACACCAGACAGCCGATCTCCACGGTGCGCGTCTCACAGGCGATGGCACTCATGAGTGCGATCGCCTCAAAATGCGGCGAGTTGCCGTCGACCGGCGGCGCCTCGTAGAAGTGGTCCCACACCGAGATCCATTTGAAGCCGTGCGTGTCGGCGTAGGTCCACAACCGCCGCAAATCCTGAATGTCGATGTTCTGTGGGCCGATGTGAATGCCGAAGGTCACCCCCATCGCGTTGCCTCCGTCGGTGCTGGCGCGCCCCGGCGCGTCACCCCATTGTTGGGTCCGCGCACGGTCGGTGCAACGGCAGGAGCGGCTGTTCGAGCTCCGGCGCCAGCGTTGGGTCCGCGCACGGTCGGTGCAACTCGGGCCCGGGCGTCCTGCTTGTCAGGTGCGCCACATCTGCTACGCTCCGCGCGGGAGGGATGACCATGGCCGCCCTCACCACCGTGCTGCGGATGGTGTTCCAGCGCGGCCTCGGCCAGTGGCGGCTGATGCTGACTGTGGCCCTCGGCGTCGTCACCGCCGCCGCGCTGGCCGCCGCGGTGGTGCTCTACACCGAGGCGGTGCGGGACCTGGGCTTGGCCCACGCCCTGCGCAGCCGCCCCCTCACCGACTACACGATCACGGTGCTCAGCTCCAACCTGCCGGCGCGCCGGCGCGAGTTCGAGCTCCGGCGCGACCTTACCGCCCGCCTGCTCAACCGCGCGGCCGGGTGGGCGAGCCGGGAGACGGTGCGCACCGGCCAGTCGGCCACCTTCTTCCTCACCGCCCCCGGCCAGCCAGTGCCCGAGGACCCGAACCGGCCGCGCTCGTTCTTCCAGTACGTGGAGCGCCTGAACGAGCACACCCGCCTGGTGGAGGGCCGCGCCCCTCGTCCGGCACCGCGCCCCGCCAGCGGCCCGCCCGAGGTCGAGGTGCTGCTCGGGCGGGCGTCGGCCGAACGCCTGAGTGTGCGCCTGGGCCAGCGCTTTGACCTGCACCCCTACTGGCGGCCGGAGGTGGCACCGGTGCGCGTCACCGTGGTGGGCCTCATCGAGCCCATTGACCCCACCGACCCCTTCTGGCAGGGCCGCACCGACCGCTTCACCGTCACTACCACCTCCTGGCCCACCTATCCGTTCTTCACCGACGAGCAGACGGTGGTGGACGTGCTGGCCACCTACCTGCCGGACCTCACGGTCTCCTATGAGACCTACGCGTTCGTGGACCTCGGCCGCATCAACGCGCGCAACGCCACCCGCCTAGCGGCCGACCTGCGCGCATTGGACCAGGCGCTGCGCCAGGATATCCCCTACACACGTGTGGACACCAAGCTGGTGGAGACGATCACCGGCTGGGAGCAGCGGTTGTTCTTCACCCGTTTGCCGCTGTTTGCCCTGGTGCTGCAGGTCATCGCCATCGTCATGTACTACCTGGTGATGATCGGCACCATGCTGGTGGAGCGGCAGGCGGGGGAGATCGCCCTCCTGCGCTCGCGCGGGGCGAGCACGTGGCAGATCATAACCGTCTACGCCATCGAGGGCGGCGCCCTGGCGCTGGCGGCGACGCTCCTGGGCCCCTTCGTGGCCGCGACGGTGATCGCCCTGCTCGGTCCGACGCCCCCCTTCCGCTCGCTGAGCGAGGGCGGCCTGTTGCCGGTGACCATCTCCGCGCCGGCCTTTGCCTTGTCCCTGTTCGGCAGCCTGCTGGCGCTGGCGGCGCTGCTGTGGCCGGCCTGGCGCGCCGCGCGGGCGACGATCGTCCACTACAAGCAGGGGATCGGCCGGCCGCAGCAGCAGTCGCTCTTCTTGCGCTCCTACTTGGACGTGTTCCTCATCGTCGTCGCCGCCTTTCTATTCCACGAGCTGCGCCAGCGTGGCTCGCTGGTCACCGAGCGGCTGTTCGGCGGCCTTGCCACCGATCCCTTGCTCCTGGCAGCACCGTCGCTGTTCATGCTGATGGTGGCGCTCATCTTCCTGCGCCTGTTCCCGCTGGCGCTCAGGCTGGTGGCGTGGCTGGCGCGCGGCACGGACGGGGTGGTAGCGGCACTGGGGTTGGCGCATATGGTGCGCGCGCCGCTGCACTACTCGCGCCTCATCCTGCTGCTCATCCTCACCACGGCGGTGGGAATGTTCGCCGCCGGCTTCCGCGCCACCCTCAACCGTTCCTACGAGGACCGCGCCGCCTACCAGGCCGGCAGCATCCGCCGCGTGGAGGGGGTGCGCGATACCACTGGCCTGGCGCCCGATCGCCTGGCGGCGGCGGTGGCGGAGGCGACCGGCGGCACGAACGCCACGCCCGTCTGGCGTACGACCGGTTCGTACACGATCAGCCAGTACCGCTACGCCGACTTCACCGTGCTGGGCGTGCGGCCGGACGCCTTCGCGCGGGTCGCGTTCTGGCGCACCGACTTCGCCGACCATTCCCTCCCGGATCTGCTCAAGCCGCTCCGCGAGAACACTCCACCGCCGCCCTCCGGCCCGGCGCTGCCCGCTGACGCGGTGTACGTGGGCGTGTGGGTCTGGTCGCCGTTGCCTGCCGGGGCGGCGAGCTACAGCCTGCGCGTGGTGGACGTCGGCGGGGTGCCCTGGGACTACACGCTGACCGGCCCACCCCCCGAGGAGTACCGCCCCGAGCGCTGGCAGTTCTACGTGGCGGACCTGCGCCGCCCTGGGCTGGGGCGCACCCCGCCCGCCCGCCTGCCGGACCGGAGCGCTCCCCTGCGCCTGGAGGCGATCGTCCTCCGTCCCGGCCTGGCCCCGCAGGTGGCGGAGCGCGCCAGTGTGTGGCTGGACGCCGTGACGGCGACCTCTGTGTCAGACCTCCCACCAGACTGGTGGGAGGTCGGCCTGCCCCAGCCGGTACTTGTGGAGGGCTTCGAGTCGCTGGATGCCTGGGAGCTGATGCAGGGCCAAACGCCCCAGCCCTCGCCCGGCGCGCTCAGCCGTTCGGAGGCGCGGGCGTGGGACGGCCGCGCTGCGGCCCAGCTCACGTTCCTGCGCCAGCGCGGCAGCTTTCTCCTGTACGGCCTGCGAAGGCGCGGGGACGGCGGCCGTCTCGCCCTGCTGGCAAGCGACACGTTCCTGAAGCAGACCGGTCGCAAGGTGGGCGATGAGCTGCTGATCTACGTCGGGCGGCAGTACGTGCCGGCGCGCATCGCCGGCCGCTTCGCCTTGTTCCCCACCTACACGCCCAACCCCAGTGGGTCGCATCTGCTCGTGGCCAACCTCGATCGCCTGTTGTACGAGACCAACCGCGTGGCCGGCGTGGAGCCGAACCTGGCCAACGAGGTGTGGATGGGTGGGACACGCGGCCCCGTGCCGGACACCGCTACCCTGCGCGAGCGCGGCTTGCTGGCGGACAAGCTCGTCGATCTGGACGCGCTGCGCGCCACGCAGCAGCGCGACCCGCTGGTGGCGGCGAGCTGGGAGGGCATCCTGTTTTTGTGTTTCGCGGCCGTGCTGCTGCTCACGGCGCTGGGGTTTGTGGTCTACTCATATCTGTCAGCGCAGACGCGTACGCTGGAGTTCGCGGTGCTGCGCACGCTGGGCCTGTCCGGCGGGCAGATCGTGGCGCTGGTGGGCTTTGAGCAGGCGTTCGTGATCGTGGCGGGCACGACCGCGGGCACGCTGCTGGGTCTGCCGCTCGGCCGCTTGATGCTCGGCTACCTGGGCATCACCGAGACCGGGGCCAAGGTGCTGCCGCCGTTCGTCTCCGCGGTGAGCTGGCGCACGGTGGCGGTGGCGGATGGTCTTCTGGCCCTGGTGTTTGTGTCCACCATCGCCGCCCTGGCGCTGCTGTACGGGCGGCTGGCCGTACACCGGGTGCTGCGCATGGGTGAGCTGTGAACGGATTGCGGATTGCCTACTACGCAGTACGCAATCCGCGATCCGTGTGAGGATACTTGGTTGAACGACGACTACTACATCGTCTGTGAGGACCTGTTCAAGATTTACAAGACGGCCGAGCTGGAGGTCGTGGCGCTGCGCGGCTTGGACCTCAAGGTTCGACGCGGCGAGCTGATGGCGATCGTTGGCGCCTCCGGCTCCGGCAAGACCACCCTGCTCAACATCCTCGCCGGCCTGGACACCCCCTCTGCCGGGCGAGCGTTCGTGGGCGGCCGCAACCTGCTCACCATGTCGGCCGGCGACCTGGTCGAGTACCGCCGGCGCCAGGTGGGGTTTGTGTGGCAGCAAACCGGTCGCAACCTCATTCCCTATCTCACCGCCCTGCAGAATGTGGAGGTGCCGCTCATCCTGGATGGTGTGACGCCGGCCGCGGCACGGGCGCGGGCGATGGAGCTGCTGGAGGCGGTGGAGCTGGCCGACCGGGCCCACCATCGGCCGGCGCAGCTCTCCGGCGGCGAGCAGCAGCGGGTGTCGATCGCCGTGGCGCTGGCCAACAACCCGCCGCTGCTCCTGGCGGACGAGCCCACCGGCGAGCTGGACGCCATCGGTGCCGGGCGGGTGTACGAGGTGTTCCGCGCCCTCAACCGCCGCTACCACGTGACGATTGTCATCGTCACGCACGACCCGGACATCGCCGCGCGGGTGGACCGGGTAGTGACGATCCGGGACGGTCGTACGAGCAGCGAGATGTTTCGCCGCGTGGAAATGCGGGCCGGTCGGGCGGAGATCGTGCACGACGAGTACGTGCTGGTAGACGCCGCCGGCCGCCTGCAGATCCCGCGCGCCTATCTGGAACGGCTGTCCATCGCCGAGCGGGCGAAGCTGCTCCTCGGCGAGGACCGCATTGAGGTGCTGCCGGACCGCCACGCGCGCGAGGAAGGCTGAGTGTGGGTTTGGGTAGGAGGAGCGTGCCCATGGCCGGGGCCCGGGTGACGGTCAAGGACGTGAGCCGCTGCTTCCGCTTGGGGGCCGAGGAGGTCTGGGCGCTGCGCGGCGTGAGCCTGGAGGTGGCGCCGGGGGAGTTTCTGGCGCTCATCGGCCGCTCCGGCTCGGGCAAGACGACCCTGCTCAACATCATCGCCGGTCTGGACCGTCCCACGGCGGGCGACGTGCTCATCGACGAGCGCAGCGTGCCCGCGATGGGCGAACGGGAGCTGCTGGAACTGCGCCGGCGCACCCTGGGGTTCGTCTTCCAGTCGTTCGGACTGCTGCCGTTGCTCTCGGCCTACGAGAACGTCGAGTTGCCGCTGCGCATCGCCGGCATCGGGCGGGCGGAGCGGGCGCGGCGGGTGCGACGGGCGCTGGACATGGTCGGCCTGGGCCGGCGGGCGCAGCATCGGCCGTACGAGCTGTCCGGCGGCGAGCAACAGCGGGTGGCCATCGCCCGCGCGCTCGTCATCCAGCCGCGCCTCATCCTGGCGGACGAGCCCACCGGCGAGCTCGACTCGACCACGGCGCTTACCATTTTCACGCTGCTGCGCGACCTGGCCCGCGCCGAGGGCATCACCATTATCGCCAGCACGCACGACCGGTTGGTGATGGAGCTGGCCGGCCGGGTGGAGGAGCTGAGCGATGGCCGCCTGGTGCGGGACGGCCGCCTGCGCCGCTTTGTGGCCGAACACGCACGCCTGCCCGCCCTCACGTCGTCGGTGGTGGAAGATGCGGAGCGGCCCCCTGGGGTGCCGATACGGCCCTGGGAGCCCGTGCCCCATCCGGAAGAGCCGCAAGCCCGCCAACCGACGACGCCACCGCCCGCCTCGGCCGTCCTTCCCGACGGCGCGGAGCGCGCGGCGCCGCCCGACGCGGACGACGACCTTCTGCGCTGGGCGCCGCCGGACCGGCGGGAGGAACCCACCCGCTGACCGCATCTGCGCCCACGGTGCGCTAATCGAGCCGGGTACCCCTGCGGTACGGCTAGCCCCACCGTTGGCCGTCTGATCACCGCCTCAGCATGCCGGAGACGGGCCAAAGGCCCTTCCCTTGCGGGCAACCTGGTTACCGCGATGCGGGGCGTGGCCACGGTGGGCGGGTCCTCGTCACCGATCGGGGTAGCAGCGACGCGGTGAGGCTGTAACGGCGGAGTAGCAGCACCGCCGGCACGCTACGGCGATCCGGTGATGTGGCGCCGACCGGGCACGCCTAGAGTCGAAAGCGGGCGACGCCCGCCGCGCCTGTCATCCCAATCGCGGAGGAGAACGCCGATGTTGCTGCTCAAATCGTGTCCACGCTGTCGTGGCGACCTCATCGGTGGGGCGGACAGCGAATTAACCTGCATCCAGTGCGGCTGCGAGCCGCGTCCGCAGGAGCGCGCCATGATCCTGTCCCGCCTCCGCGCCGCGCCCGTGCCGGCGCGGGTCGTGGTCCGGTCGTAGGCCGGCAGCGGCCCGTGCCGCGACCGGCACGGGCCGCTGCCGGCGGAACCGCGGCTGAGGGGGGTGTATGCGGATCTGCGTGATCTGTCGCTTCGAGACTGAGCTTGATGACGTAGTGACGCCCGTCACGGGCGGGGGCTGCGTGTGCCTGCGTTGCTTCAATCGCGAGACGTAATCGGCCCTGCCGATGCCCGCGGTTCGGCGCCGAGACCTGATCGATGCCTTGTCCGGGCTGGGAATGATGGAGGACGGCCCCGGCGCCGCCGGGGCGCAGCGGGAGGAATCACATGACGTCGCTGTTTTGGCTGATCTTTCTTGTGTTGTTGGTGCTCTGGCTGGTCGGCTACGCGGTCAACTGGGGCGCGTTCATCTGGCTGTTGTTGGTTGCCGCCCTGGTGGTGCTGGTGATCAACCTCGTGGGAGCCACCCGCACCGGCCGCTGGTTCTGACGTTGTGGGACGGGCGCTGAGAGAGGCCGCCCTCCGGCGGCGGCGCCCCCGGCATGGGTAGGGGCGCCAGGCTGCGCTCGTAGCGCCCGTCTCCGTCGGCATCGATCTCCAGAACGGGTTGTTTCACCCCTAGCAGAAGGCGGGCGCGGCCACTTGGACCGAGCGCTATGCCGTCAAATTGGACGCGGAAGCCGCTCCCACCGTCCGGAATGAGGACGTCCAGGTGGCCCAGCGTGCCGCCCTCGAACTCAAGGCGGGCCGGTGTCGTGGGGGTGAGCCCGGGGATGAGCAAGATGTGCGCGTCGCTGCCGGGACGCCGCAGGTGGGCTACCCCCGGCGCGGCGCGTTCCATGCGCCCGCCTGGTAGCGGGCCGGTGTGGCGGCCGTCGGCGTCGTAATAGTGGACGGTGCCTGTGCCGCGCACCAGCACCCGGGCGATGCCGTGGGCGAGCAGGTCGTCCCGGTTGAGTCGCCGTCCGCCCCAGGTGAGCGGTGCGCGCCATTTCTGGCCACCGCTGTTGAACATCGGCCCCACCGGCCCGCGCTCACAACGATGGCAGGCGCTGCCGGGCGGCACGTCGCTGCCCCAGGCGCCCGGAAAGCGCAGCCAGCCGAATGTGGCGGGCTCGGCCTGGTCGGGCGGCGGCAGCAGCCGCACCTGAGGGATGACGAACTCCTGCGCGTCCACCACCACATCGCCGCCGTAGCCGCCGGGCGCGTACTGGAAGTAGCTGGCGTGCGAGCCGCGGGCCACGTACACGTGCGGGTGTTCCTCCAGCTCGCCCCGCTCGTTTACCCGTGGCTCCACCAGCACCTCGCTCCAGTCGCGCCAGGTGTAGGAGTTGTGCTGAGCGTAGGCGGCAAACTGCGGTTTGCCGTCCGGGCCGAGCACGATCTGGATCAGCTCCCAGTCGCCTTCGTGCTTGTTCCAGCCGTCGTTGTACATGTAAAACAGCCAGTATTGCACCACCGTGTGGCCGGCGAGCCCGCTGGTATTGGCGTCGCAGTGCACGCTGGCGTAGGCGGTGACGGCGTAGCGGCCGCTGCGGTCCGCGGCCACCGTCCGCTCGTACAGGCGGCGCTGTGCGGCGGCATCGTCGACCGGCGGCGGCAGGGCCAGGAACGCTTCCGGCCGGTTCGCCAGTTGCGCCAGTCGCGCGGGACTGACCGGCGCTTCCTGCGCGGCGCGGTCACCGTCCTGGTAGACCAGCACCGCCCGGTCCAGGAACAGCTCCACGGTGCGTGGCGCCTGGTCGTCCGGCGCCAGAGCCAGCGCCGGGGCGTAGCGGCGGGCCAGCCGCTCCTGGTCGGGGCAGGTGCGCGCGGTGAGGGCGCGGATCGTCGGCATGAGGGGGGCGCCCCGCTCGGCGTGCGCGCGCAGCCACCACACCGCGGGCGCACCCAGGAGGAGTACGATACAGAGCGAGAGCAGGCGCTGGCGGGGCAGCCGCATGGAACGCGCCGGTGGCGCCGAGTGCCCGGCGTTGCTACAACTCGTGACGGTATATATCGCGGTCTGCGCTGCAGGCGCAAGCGCCCACCGGCGCCCCGGGCAAGGAGTGGCACATGTTCCGGAAGATCGTGGTCCCCCTGGACGGCTCCGACGCGGCGGCCGCGGCACTGCCCTACGCCGTGGAGCTGGCCCGCCGGTTCGGTGCGGCGCTGGTGCTGGTGGACGTGGTGCCCACGCGCGACGCCACCCTGGCGCTGGCAGCCGATATCGCCAGCGGCGCTATGACCGATCCGACGCTGATCGCCGCCGAGGTGAGCGCCCGGGAGACGGCCGCCCGCGGCTACATCACCGCGGTGGCCGAAGACCTGGCCGCCCAGGGATTGCAGGTGTCCACCGTTGTCGGTCAGGGTGAAGAGGGGCGCGGTGTGGTGGACGCGGTCCGCCGTGAGGGCGCCGACCTGATCGTGATGGCCGCCCACGGCCACGGCCCGCTGGGGCGACTGGTGTTCGGCAACGTGACCGAGAACGTCATCCACCACAGCCCAGTGCCGGTGCTGGTAATCCCCCCACGGCGAGGGCCAGAGCGCACGTAGTCGGGTGGCCGCGAGCGCCAGCTGCGCTGGCGCACGGCGTGCCCCCCGGGTATGCTGGACCCGTGAGTGCACGACAGCAGACCCAGGTTGTCCCGGAGCTCGCGCCACGGTCGCAACCGACGCCGCCGGCGGACCCGGAGTATCGCGCGCTCCTGCGTCTGGCTGAGCTTGTGCGCGGGCCGCGGCCGCGCACGCCGCTGGACGCGCTCCAGCAACTGGTGGACCTGGCACGGGAGATGACGTGCGCCAAGTACGCCGCCCTGGCCGTCACCGACGAGCACGATCGCACCGAGGGGTTCGTGACCAGCGGCCTGACGAAGGCGCAGCTCCGCGGGCTGAAGGTGCCGCCACAGGGGCACGGCCCGCTGGGGCGCCTGCGCACGGACGGCAAGCCCGTGCGCTACACGGACCTGGACAAGGCGCCCAATGCCTTTGGCTTCCCGCCCAAGCACCCGCGGATGAAGACCATGTTGGGGGTGCCCATCTTCGCCCACGGCCAGGTGCGCGGCAGCCTCTACGTCACCGACCGCAACGGCGGCGAGCCCTTCACCGACGAAGACGAGATCGTGCTGCTGGTGCTCGCCCGGCACGCCGGCACCATCGTCGAGCGCGACTGGTACTAACCCGCGCCCCGCTCCGTCCGCGCCCATCTGCCGCTGCGCGCCGGATCGTTTATAATCAAGAGTGTGTTACTCAACTTTTGCCCGGCGTCGGCGGATGTCCGTGGGCGCCGGGTGAACGGCTTGGGTGAGAGAACATCCGGCGCATGGGCCGGAGATGGAGGGTAGGACCACGATGACCAGTCCCACGACCCAGATCGACCCGGCGATCGCCGGGCGGGGCTACGCGCATCCGGAGGTGCTGGTCTCCACCCAGTGGGTGGCCGAGCACCTGAACGACCCGAACGTGCGCATCATCGAGTCCGATGAGGACACGCTGTTGTACGCCTCGGGGCACATCCCCGGCGCCGTGCAGGTGGACTGGACGGCGGATTTGAACGACCCGATCCGGCGCGACTACCTGAATCGCGAGGGCTTTGAGAGGCTCATGTCGCGCATCGGGGTGACGCCGGAGACCACGGTGGTCTTCTACGGCGACAAGAACAACTGGTGGGCCTGCTACGCCTTCTGGGTCTTCCAGCTCTTTGGGCACACCAACGCCAAGGTCATGGACGGCGGCCGCCTGAAGTGGGAGAAGGAGGGGCGGCCCATGACGCGCGAGGTGCCCAGCTACCCGCCCACGCAGTACCGGGCGCCGGAGCGAGACGACACCAAGATCCGTGCCTTCCGTGACCAGGTGCTGGCGCACGTGCAGGCGCGAAAGCCGCTGGTGGACGTGCGCAGCCCGCAGGAGTACACCGGCGAGCGCCTGCACATGCCGGAGTACCCGAACGAGGGCGCGCTGCGCGGTGGGCACATCCCCGGCGCCAAGAACGTGCCCTGGGCGCGGGCGATCAACCCGGAGGACGGCACCTTCAAGTCGGCGGCGGAGCTGCGCGCCATCTACGAGCAGGAGCAGGGGCTGAAGCCGGACGACGACATCATCGCCTACTGCCGCATCGGTGAGCGCAGCAGCCACACCTGGTTCGTGCTCACCTACCTGCTCGGTTACCCGCACGTGCGCAACTACGACGGCTCCTGGACCGAGTGGGGCAACCTGGTCGGCGTGCCGATCGAGCGGTAACGGTGATGACCACGTCTCCGGAGAAACTGGCGGAACTGCTGGAGGACTTCGCCTTCATCACCGACCGCAACGAGCGGGCGGCGCTGCTCATCGAGCTGGCGGACCGCTTCCCGGCGGTGCAGGTGCCGGAGCGGATCGCGACCCGCCCCTTCCCCGAAGAGCACCGCGTGCCGCATTGCGAGTCGGAGGCCTACGTGTGGGCGGAGGACCTGCCGGACGGCACGCTCAAGTACTGGTTTGCGGTGGAGAACCCGCAGGGGTTGTCCGCGCGGGCGATGTCCGTCATCCTGGACGAGACCTGCTCCGGCCAACCCCTGGAGCAGGTGGCCGAGGTGCCGTCGGACATCGTGTTCACGATCTTCGGCAAGGAGATCTCCATGGGCAAAGGGCAGGGGCTCATGGGGATCGTGTCGATGGTCAAACACTTCGCCCGCGAACGGGCGGCGCAGCGCGCGTAAGGGACAAGCGAGCGGGGCGGGCCGGCGGCCCGCCCCGGTGTTCTCCTCCCGTTACCACCACACTTTGCTCTCGATATCCTCGGGCAGGTCCTCGTACTCCTTGGTCCAAAGGTTGGTGGACAGGTACTTCCAGCCGCCGTCGGCCAGCAGCACCACGATCTTGCCCCGCTCCATGCGCGCCGCCACGCGCTGCGCCGTGCGGATGGCGGCACCGGAGGAGATACCGGCGAAGATGCCCTCTTTCTGGGTCAGCTCCTTGGTGGCGGCGAAGGAGGTGCGGCTGTCCACCACCACGCGGCCGTCCAGGATGCTCTCGTCCAGCACTGGTGGGATGAACCCCTCTTCCAGGCTGCGCAGTCCCTGGACGAGATCCCCCGGGTGGGGCACGGTGGCGATGACCTTGATCTTGGGGTTGTACTCCTTCAAGAAGCGGCCGGTGCCGGTGAGCGTGCCGCCGGTGCCCAGCCCGGCCACGAACACGTCCAGGTCGGGGAGGTCGCGCACGATCTCCGGCCCGGTGGTCTCGTAGTGGGCGCGGGGGTTCATCTCGTTGCCGTACTGGTACGGCATGTAGAAGCGGTGCGGCGCCTCCGCCACGAGCTGCTGTGCCACCTGGATGGCGCCGTTGGAGCCCTTCTTGCCGTCCGAGTAGACGATCTCGGCGCCGTAGGCGCGCAGGAGCTGGGAGCGCTCCTCGGAGACGCTCTCCGGCATGACCACCATCACCTTGTAGCCCTTGAGCCGGCCGATCATGGCCAGGCCGATGCCGGTGTTGCCGGAGGTGGGCTCGAGGATGATCTTATCCGGCGTCAGCGCCCCGCTCTTCTCGGCCGCCTCGATCATGTACTTGGCGATGCGGTCCTTGACCGAGCCGGTGGGGTTCTGCCCCTCCAGCTTGGCGTAGATCTGCACCGCCGGGTTGGGTGTCATGCGCGGCAGCTCGACCAGCGGGGTGTTGCCGATCATGTCCAGAATACTGTGGTACAGCATGCGCTCCTCCGGACGGGGCCGGCGCCCCGGCATGCCGGGGCTACCGCCCGCTACCCCCCGCCAGGGCCGGCAGGATGGAGACGACATCGCCGCTCTTCACGGGCGTGTCGAGCTGGCCCAGGTAGCGGATGTCTTCGTCGTTCAAATAGATATTGACGAAGCGGTGCAGCTTGCCGTCCTGCATGACGTTGGCCTTGAAGCCGGGAAAGGCGCGGTCCAGGTTGTCCAGCAGCTCGCCGATCGTCGCCCCTTCCGCCTGCACCGTCTTCGCGCCGCCGGTCAGCTTTTGCAGGACTGCCGTCACGCGCACTTCCACACTCATCGCTTGCCCTCGGATTCAGTATTGGGCACCGGGCCTGGACCCGGCGCGCCGCCTTAGTGACCGGCACGGGCCCCGGCGGTGGTCAACGGCGGGCCGCCGCAGAAGGCGTCGTAGTCGATCAGCTCGTGGATCGTGGGGTTGTCGCCGCACAGCGGGCACTTGGGGTCGCGCCGGGTCTTGACGATACGCACCTCCATGCTGAGCGCATCGTACAACAGCAGCCGGCCCACGAGCGGCTCGCCCACGCCCAGGATGAGTTTGAGCACCTCGGTGGCCTGGATGGAGCCAATGGTGCCGCACAAGGCGCCCAGCACGCCCGCCTCCGCGCAGGAGGGCACCAGGCCCGGCGGCGGCGGCTCCGGGAACAGGCAGCGGTAGCAGCCCTTGCCCGGAAGGTACGTGGAAGCCTGCCCGTCAAACAGCAGGATCGAGCCGTCCACCAGCGGCTTGCCGCGCAGGTAGCAGGCGTCGTTGACCAGGTAGCGCGTGGCGAAGTTGTCGGCACCGTTCACCACGATGTCGTACTGGTCGATGATCTCGAACGCGTTCTCCGAGGTGAGCGGCGTCTCATGGGTGATGACGTTTACCTCGGGATTGTAGGCCAAGAGCGTCTCTTTGGCCGACTGCACCTTGGGCCGGCCGACGTCGTCCGTCTGGTGCAGGATCTGGCGCTGCAGGTTGGAGAGGTCCACCACGTCGAAGTCGACGATGCCAATGGTACCCACCCCGGCCAGCGCCAGGTAGACGGCGATGGGCGAGCCGAGACCGCCCGCGCCCACAATCAGCACCTTGGCGGCCATCAGCTTGCGCTGGCCCACTGGGCCGACCTGCGGCATGATGATATGCCGCGAGTACCGCAGTACCTGCTCCGGCGTGAGCACCCGCGGTGCCCCGCTCTGGGTCCTCTGTCCGTCGTTCATCCTGTCCTCCACATACGCGCGCCATGCCCCGTTGAGCGGGGTGCCGGCGCCTCCGTCCCGCCCGCGATGGCCGGGATCACCGCCACCTCATCGCCATCTTGGACCGGTGTCTCCGGCCCGTCCAGAGAGTGGATCTCGCGATTGTTCAGGTACACGTTGACGTGCGCCGGGATGCGCCGTTCGGCGTCGAAGATCAGCTCCCCCAGGCCGGGGAAGCGCCGGATGAGGTCGGCCAGCACCTCGGCGACCGTGCGCCCGTCCGCCTCGACGTGGACGCGGTTGCCGGTCAAGCGGCGGAACGGGGTTGGGATGTAAACCTTGACTGCCATCGCGTGGCACTCCACGACTGGGCCGCGCACCCGTGGCGCGTCATGGCGCCATGCTCAGGTACCGCTCGCCGGTGTCCGGCAGCACCGTCACCACGCGCCGACCCGGCCCCAGCCGTCGGGCGATCTTGATCGCGGCCCACACGTTGGCGCCGGAGGAGATACCTACCAGCAGCCCTTCCTCGCGGGTGAGGCGGTGGCTCATGCGGATCGCCTCCTCGTCCGGCACCGGGATCAGCTCGTCGTAGATCTCGCGGTTGAGCACGCCGGGCACGAAGCTGGCGCCGATGCCCTGGATGGCGTGCAGGCCGGCGCGCTTTCCGGCCAACACCTGCGAGCGCTCCGGCTCCACGGCCACCACCAGGATGTTGGGGTTGTGCTCCTTCAGCACCTCGCCCACACCGGTGATCGTGCCGCCGGTACCCACGCCGGCCACAAACGCGTCCAGCTCGCCGCCGGTGGCCTCCAGGATCTCGCGCGCGGTGGTCTCGCGGTGCACCTGCGGGTTGGCCGGGTTGATGAACTGCTGCGGCATGAAGTAGTCCGGATGCTGCCGCACCAGCTCCTCCGCCGCGTACACCGCGCCGCTCATCCCCTCGATGGCCGGCGTCAGCACCAGCTCGGCGCCGTAGCGGGCCAGGAGCTTGCGCCGCTCGACGCTCATGTCCTCCGGCATCGTCAGGATCAGGCGGTACCCCTTCACCGCCGCCACCATCGCCAACCCGATGCCGGTGTTGCCCGATGTGGGCTCGACGATCGTCGCCCCCGGCTTGAGCAGGCCGCGCCGCTCCGCGTCCTCGATCATCGCCCAGGCGATGCGGTCTTTGACCGAGCCGGCCGGGTTCATGGACTCCAGCTTACCCAGCACCTCGGCTGCGCCCTCGCCTGGCACACGGCGTAGGCGCACCAGTGGCGTGCGGCCTACCAGGTCCAGCACGGAATCGGCGATCAGCGGTCGGCTGTTGTGCATGACGCGCTCGGCAGATGCGGCAGCGGGCGACACCGCTACCGGTACCCCCGGCGAACCGGCATGCGCTGCCCCATCTGGTTTTGGTGTCTACCATCCGGCATCGGCCGGACGTTAGATGTAATACCGCGGGCCGGGAGCGGCCTGCCGCTCCTTGGCCGCGAGGTCCTCAATGGTGACGCTGTTCAGGATGTCCTGAGTCGCCCGGCGCACCTGCTCCCAGACCTCGCGCTGGGCGCAGACGCCGGGCTTGGTACACTCCCCGTTGTCCAGGCAGGCGATGGGCGAGAGGGAGCCCTCCAGGGCCTCGATCACCTCGGAGAGCCGGATCTCGGACGGGTGGCGGATGAGGGCGTGCCCCCCCTGCGGCCCGCGCACGCTGCGGATGAAGCCCGCCCGGCGCATGGCGGTGAGGAGCTGGTCCAGGTACGGCTCGGGGATGCCCTGACGCGCGGCGATCTCCGCGCTCTGTACCGGTCCCTCGCCGTAGTGATGCGCCAGCTCGATCAGCGCTCGAATGCCGTAATCGCCCTTCGTCGAGACCCGCACCGCGCCTTTAACCGCCTCAGAAAGATGACCAACTGTGTCAACAATGATACGCCCCGGGGCCCCGGCGCGCAAGGGCGACCTCTCGCTGGCGCAGGCCGATGCCCGGCGGGGATAATCGATGTCAAGCGAAGCGGTGGAGGAAGCGATCATGACCAGCACCACAGTGCCCGCGCGGGACGTGCTCACGCGCGTCGAAGCGGAGGCGCGCGCCGCGCGGGTGCGCCACGTGAGCTACGACCTGCACATCAATATGACGCGCGGCGCCGCCACCTATCAGGGCGATGTCACCGTGCACTTCGACGTGGACCCCGGCGACCCGCTGTTCCTCGACTTCCGCGGCAAGCAGATCGAGCGGCTGGAGGTGAACGGCCAGACCCTCGCGCCGGACTGGAACGGCGTACGCCTGGCCCTGCCCGAGGCGGTGCTGCGCCCGCACACGGTGGTGCGGGTGGTGTACGAGAACGCCTACGACCACACCGGCGATGGCCTGCACCAGTTTATCGACCCGGAGGACGGCCAGGAGTACGTCTACACCAACTTCGAGCCGTTCGACGCGCACCGCCTGTTCCCCTGCTTCGACCAGCCGGACATCAAGGCCACCTACGCGCTCACCGTCACCGCGCCTGCGGAGTGGCAGGTAATCAGCAACAGCCGCCAGGTGCATGGGGAGCCGACGGACGATGGGCGCGTGACGCGCCGCTTCGAGCGTACCAAGCCGTTCAGCACGTATCTCTTTGCCCTGGTGGCCGGTCCCTACCACGTCGTGCGCGATACCTACCGCGACATCCCGCTCGGCCTCTTCTGTCGCAAGTCGCTTGTCAAGTACTTCGATGCCGACGAGCTGTTTCTGCTCACCAAGCAAGGCCTGGCTTTTTACGAGGACTTCTTCGGCTACCCCTACCCGTTCGGCAAGTACGACCAGGTGTTCGTGCCGGAGTTCAACGCCGGCGCCATGGAGAACGTGGCCTGCGTCACCTACAACGAGCGCCACATCTTCCGCGACCCGCCCACGGACAACCAGCGCCAGAACCGCGCCGAGACGCTCCTGCATGAGATGGCGCACATGTGGTTCGGCGACCTGGTCACCATGCGCTGGTGGAACGACCTGTGGCTGAACGAGAGCTTCGCCACCTACATGGCCTATCTGGCCCTCGTGAGCGCCACCCGATTCACCCGCGCCTGGACGGATTTCAACGCGGGCATGAAGGCCTGGGCCTACCGGCAGGACCAGCTCGTGACCACCCACCCCATCGCCGGGTCGGTGGAGGACACCGATCAGACCTTCCTGAACTTCGACGGCATCACCTACGGCAAGGGCGCCGCCGTGCTTAAGCAACTGGCGGCCGCCATCGGCCCGGAGGCGTTCCGGGCCGGCATGCGCCGGTACTTCCAGCGCTACGCCTTCGGCAACGCCACCCTGGCCCAGTTCCTGGATGCCCTACAGGAGGGCAGCGGCCGCGACCTGCACGCCTGGGCGCGGCTGTGGCTGGAGACGGCCTCACTCAACACGCTCAGCGTGGACTGGCAGCAGGAGAACGGCCGCATCACCCGTCTGCGCGTCCTGCAGACGGCGCCCGAGGAGTACCCCGTCCTGCGCCCGCACCACATCGAGATCGCCCTGGGGCGGGAGGCGCCGGACGGGCGCGTCGCGGTCGAGGCCCTGCCCGCGGACGTCGACGGGCCGGAGACGGACGTGCCGACGGCCGTGGGGCGGCCGGCGCCACGGTTCGTCTTCCCCAACCACAACGACCTCACGTACGCCAAGGTCAACCTGGACCCGGTCTCTCTGGCCTACGTACGCGAGCACCTGGATGGTATCGAGGACCCGCTCCTGCGGCAGCTCCTGTGGAGCGCCCTGTGGGATATGGTGCGCGACCAGCAGCTCAAATCGACGGACTTCATCACCCTGGCCTGCGAGAAGGTTCACCACGAGACCGACCTGGAACTGGTGGAGGCGATCATCGCCCGTTGTCAGGGGGCGCTGGCCCGCTACGTGCCCGACGACCGCCGTCGGGAGATGTTCCACCGCTTCTTCACCGCGGCTTGGCAGGCACTGCGCACCGCGCCGCCGGGCGATGCCCAGATCATCTGGGCGCGCGCCCTCATCGCCGCCGCTCAGCCGGGCGAGGACCTCGACCTCGTCATCGCCCTGGCCGATGGCCGCGAGTCGGTGCCGGGCCTAAGCGTGGATCAGGAGATGCGCTGGGAGATCGTGGCCAAGTGTATGGCGTACGCCGTGCCGGACGCCCGCGAGCGCCTGGCCGCCGAGCGGCAGCGCGACCCGTCCGACCGTGGTCAGCGCGCCGCCCTACGCGCCGAGGTCTCGGCGCCCGACCCTGCGGTGAAGGCCGCCGCCTGGGAACGCTTCCACGGTGAGGGCTACGGCTCGCTGTACCTGACGGCGGCCGCCATGAGCGGCTTCCACTGGTACGCCCAGCGCGACCTGCTGGCGCCCTACGTGGAGGCGTTCTTTGAGCGGGTGTTCGGCATCTTCGAGACGCGGGACAAGGAGTTCGCGCAGACCTATTTCGTCCACCTGTTCCCCGGCTACCGGGTGGAGCGCCCCGTGCTGACGCGCTCCGAGCGACTGCTGGCCGAGGTGGGCGAGCGCAACACCCTGCTGCGGCGCATGCTGCGCGAGGCGAACGACGACCTGCTGCGCGCCATTCGCTGCCGCGAGTTTGCCGCCGCCTGAGGCCACGGTGAGAGGTGCGCCATGGGGCCATACCTTCAGGTGGGAGAGGTGCCGTGACACCGTTTGCCACCAAACGCCTGCCGGCGGCCCGCGATGTGGTGGCGCTGGACGGCTCGGACGTGCGCGTGCTGCTCAGCCTGCGCGGCGGCAGCATGGCGCATTTCGCGCTGGCGCCGGGGCAGACCTCGCGGGCCGTCACCCACCGCACCGTGGAGGAGATCTGGTTCTTCCTCTCCGGCCGCGGGGAGATGTGGCGCAAGCAGGGCGAGCGTGAAGAGATCGTGCCGGTCGAGCCTGGGGTGTGCCTGACCATCCCCCTGGGCACGCACTTTCAGTTTCGCTCGTTCGGAGACGAGCCGCTGACGGCGGTGGCAGTGACCATGCCGCCCTGGCCGGGCGAGGGTGAGGCGGTGATCGTCGAGGGGCCGTGGCGGCCTACGCTCGAGGGGTGAGGCGGCCGTGCCGGGCGTCAGCGCGAGCGGGCGGCGGGGCGTGCCGGCCGGCGGGCCGGGGCCGCGGCCGGTGGCGGGCTCTTCTCCGGCAGGTGGCGGATGTAGAGCAGGGCGGCAACCGCCAGCACCACCATGGCGATGGCGATCCACTGCGGCACCGTGAGCGGTCCCCAGGTGGATTCGTTCGTGCGCAGGAAGCTGAGCGAGAAGCGGATCGCCGCGTAGCCGATCACGTACAGCCAGAAGATCACCCCGTCCCGGGCGATCACCCGCCGCAGGTACAGCAGCAGCCAGAACAGCCCCAGCATGAGCAGCGGCTCGTAGACCCCGGCCACGGGGTGCACCGGCTCGCCCCCCGCCGCGCCGGGGCCACAGATCGGCACCTGCAGCGTGTTCGGATGGGTGTAGCAGAAGCCCCAGGGCAGGCTCGTCGGCTTGGCCAGGTGCTCGCCGTTGATGAAATCGCCCATGCGGCCGATGGCCTGACCAACGATCAGCCCAAAGGCGGCGGCGTCGGACAGGGCGCGCATCTGCAGCTTGCGCTTCCAGGCGTAGGCCCAGGCGGCCACCGCCCCGCCGATCAGCGCCCCGTAAATGGAGATGCCGCCCTCGTTGACGGCGAACACGTCCAGCAGGTTGTGGCGGAAGAGCCGCCAGTTCTCGATCACGAACAGGAGGCGTGCGCCGATGATGCCGCCGGGGATAGCCCACAGGGCAACGTTGTAGACCTCGTCCTCGACGATGCCGCGCCGTTTGGCGAACATCGCCACCACGAACACCGCCGTGGCGATGCCCACCGCCGTGAAGAAGCCGTGCCAGGTGAGCAAAAAGCGCCCCACCTGGACGATGTTCGGGTCGATGTGCACGCGGATGGCCAACGCCGTCGCCACCGTATCACCCAGACGCAGGTCGCGCCCAGGCCAGTGTCGCCAATCGCAGGCCCTCAGGCAAGCCGGGGCAGCGCTGGCCCGCGGGGCCGGCCCTTCCTATACTGGCTACGTTCCAACCTTCGCAAAGGCCGTGCGATGATCACGCTGCTGTTTCTCTCACCCGCCCCTAAGGCCGGCAAGACCGCGCTGGCGGCCGCCCTGGCGCTGCATCTGGCCTACCAGGGCCGGCGTGTGCTGGCGCTGCGCCTGGGCGACTCGTCCCACGCCGCCGCGGCGCACGACGCGCGCCTGTTCGCGGGGCTGCCGTTCGCGCGTGGGCGCGGCGGCGCGCCGGTGACGCCGGAGGAGGCCCTACGGCTGGCGTCGGAGAGCGCGCGCCCGGTGGAGGTGCTGTTCCTGGAGGCGGACCCGGGCCTGGCGGCGCAGGCGGCGGCGGAGCAGGCGGACGCGCGCGTGGTGTTGGTGCTGCGCCCCGGTTTGCCGGGGCAGATGGAGTTGGCGCGGGCCGCGGCGGAGACGCTCGGTGGGCGCCTGCGTGCGGTGGTGGCCACGGCCGTGCCCGAGCGGCAGGTGGGCGTCGCGCGGGAAGCGCTGGTCGCGGCCGGGTTGCCGGTACTGGCCGTGCTGCCCGAGGACCGTACCTTGTACGCTCCCACCGTGGCCGATCTCATCGAGGCGCTGGAGGCAGAGGTGATCCTGGGCGAGCCGGACCTGGACCAGGCGATCGAGCACGTCCTCGTCAACCCGGTGTCCGCCGACCCGGGCCAGCCGTACTACGCCCGCCGCCGCCACAAGGCGGTGATCACGCGCTCGGACAAGACCGACCTCCAGCTCGCGGCTCTGCAGACGCAGACGGACCTGCTCATCCTCACCGGCGGCGTACCGCCCAGCCCCTACACCATCGACCGCGCGGCCGGGGAGGAGGTGCCGCTGCTGCTCACGCGGGTGGGCACGCGCGAGGCGGTGAGCCGGCTGGAAGACGTCTACGCCCGCTCCCGCTTCGCGGGTGAGGCCAAACTGGAGCGGATGCGCGCGTTGCTAGAGGCCGAGGCGGACCAAAACGTGGTGGCGGCGCTCCTCACCTGAGCGGGGCGGAGAGGACGGGAGGAGGCCAGGAACACCTCAGGCCGGGTCGACGGCCTCACTGTCGGGGCGGGCTGGACCGGGAGGCATCGCCGCGCGCAGCCCGGCACGCGGCACGCGGCGCTGGGTGGTGGCCTGGTCGGCCGTGACCGGGGTGCCGCCCGCGGTTGGGGTGCCGGGCTGGAAGGCGCGCCGTGGCCGCGCGCAATAGGGGCAGGCCGCCCAGGAGTAGCTCAGCGGCCGGGAGCAAGAGGCGCACGGCTCTTTGAGCTGGGTCTGGCAGACGGGGCAGATGATGAAGTCGTCGGCCACGCGGCGATGGCAGGCGGGACAGGCCTTGAGGTCCTCCAGCTCCTGCAGCAGCGCCTCTTCTTCCAGGGTGCGGACGTAGGCCTCGGCCAGCGTTTCCCGTGGGCGGCCGATGAGATACACCCACAGGCCAGGCAGGTTGAAGACCAGCACCACGAACACGGCGGCGGCCTGGAGGAAGGGGTCCCGCGTGCGGGCGCGAATGTCCCGATACGTCCACCAGACCATCAACACCCACAGCACCAGCAGGTAGGTGATGATGGCGGCCAGCACCACCTTCACGGTGGCCTGCCAGCTTCCCCCCGGCCAGCTGATGAGCAGCCACGCGCCTGCGTTCAGTAATCTGGTCATGGTTGCCCCCTGTGCCGCCCCACCGCGGTCACCGTATGCGAGGCTGGCTGGATTATATCACGGCCTGCTTGCGGCCCCTCGCTCACCCTGCCGGGGTACGTAAGGCGGCGGGTGGCGGCGTGCCACGCGGCATCCCGCCTATACTGAAGGTGATGATGCGCTTCACCCTGGAGCGCGGCGAGCGCGGGCCGCGCGCCGGTACGCTGGCGACCCAGCACGGCGTCGTGCAGACGCCGGTGTTCATGCCCGTCGGCACCCACGCCACGGTCAAGGCGCTGGCGCCGGCCGACGTACGCGCCACCGGCGCCCAGATCATCCTGTGCAACGCTTACCATCTCATGCTGCGGCCGGGGGTGGAGATCATCCGCCGGCACGGCGGTCTGCACGGCTTCATGGGCTGGAACGGCCCCATCCTCACGGACAGCGGCGGCTTTCAGGTGTTCAGCCTCGGCCACCTGCGGCGCGTCAGCGACGAGGGCGCGGTGTTCCAGTCGCATATCGACGGCAGTCGGCAGGAGCTCACACCGGAAAAGGCCATGGCCGTGCAGGAGGCGCTGGGCGCGGACATCATCATGGCCTTTGACGAGTGTCCGCCCGCCGATGCCGACCGGGCCGCGGCCGCCGCGGCCACGGAGCGCACGCACCGCTGGGCCGAGCGCTGTATCCGTGCGCACGGCACGGACCAGGCGCTGTTTGCCATCTGCCAGGGCGGCATGTATGAGGACCTGCGCCGCGCCTCGGCCGCGTTCATCGCCGGCTTGGACGTGGCCGGCTGCGCCATCGGCGGCTTGAGCGTGGGCGAGCCGAAGGTGACCACCTGGCGGATGTTGGAGGCGAGCGTGGCGCCCCTGCCGGTCGATAAGCCGCGCTACATGATGGGGGTGGGCTCGCCCGAGGACCTGATCGAGGGCGTGCGCCGGGGTGTGGATATGTTCGACAGCGTGCTGCCCACCCGTCTCGGGCGAAACGGCGCCCTATTCACGCCGGACGGTCGGGTGAACATCCGCAACGCCCGTTTCGCGGCAGAGCTGGGCCCGGTGGACGCGACGTGCGACTGCGCTACCTGCACCGCGTTCTCGGCGGCCTACCTGCGCCATCTGTTCATGGCGGAGGAGCTGCTCGCCTATCGCCTGGCGACGCAACATAACCTGCGCTTTCTGGTGCGGCTGATGGCGCGCATGCGGGCCGCCATCTTGGACGGCCGCTTCGAGGACTTCGCTGCCGAGTTCCTGAGCCGCTACCGTCCCACCGATGAGGAGATGCGCTTGGCGCAAAGGGCCAGGTGGGAGGCGCGGCGCGGCGTGGAGCTGTCGGGTTGATGGGTGGATGCGCTTGCACGCGGTCGGGTTGTCGTTCAGGATCGGAATATCATCGCGCCCGGTACGCATCGGGCAGCGAGGTGAGGGCGGTGTCCGTTGAGCCGTGATGAGATCGCGCCGGATGGCACCACCGTGGCACACGACGGGCGTCGGCGCGCCGGAGCGGGGAGAGTGGCTATGGACCGCTTTGTCGGCGATCTGCGCACGCCGCACACGCAGGTGCACCGTCTGTCCCGTCGCTTTCTGGAGCCGATCCAGGATGTCCTGGTCCTGGCGCTGGGGTTCGCGCTGTTCGGGCTGATGGGACGCACGCTCTTCGGCCTGTTCCGCGATCTGGTGTCGGCGGAGCTGAACTTCCGTGAGGTGGTAGCCGAGGTCCTGTTCGTGCTGGTGATGGTTGAGCTGGTGCGGATGCTGATCGTCTACCTGCAGGAGCATCGCGTGGCGGTGGACTTCATGGTGGAGCTGGGCATCGTCTCTTCGCTGCGCGAGATCGTGCTCCGCGGCGTGGTGGAGCTGCGCTGGGAGCAGATCGTGGCCCTGAGCCTGTTCCTGCTCGCGCTGGGCGCGCTGTTGCGCTTCGGCGACCTGCGCGTCGACGCCCTGGCGGCGCGGGAGGCGCGGCGGGCTGCGCGCCTGGCTGAAGCGCAGCGCGAACCCGCCGAGCCCGCGCACGTGTGAGCCGTGGGCATGCTGGGTCTCACGTGAGGTCTGGCGGTGGACACGGAGCAGACGACGGTGGCGGCGCGCGTGCGGGCGCGCGTCTACGGCCTGGTCCAGGGAGTGGGGTTCCGCGAGTTCGTGCGTCGGCACGCGCAGGCGCTGGGCTTGCGCGGCTGGGTGCACAACCTGCCGGACGGTAGCGTGGAGCTGGAGGCGGAAGGCCCGCGTTCGGCGCTGGACGAGCTGGTACGCCTGGTGCGGCAGGGACCGCGCCTGGCCTGGGTGGAGCGTGTGGAGACGGAGTGGCTGCCGGCAACGGGTGAGCGCGGCTCGTTCCACGTGCGCTGAGGTAGGGCCAGCGGCGGCGCCCACTCACTCCCAGTCCAGCATCATCACCGTCACCTCCTCACCGGGCTGCACGTCCGGGCTGCCCTCCGGCACCACGGCCAGGCCGTTGGCACGGGCCAGGGCGGTGAGCACGCCGGAGCCCTGCGAGCCGCTGAGCGTGGCGTAGTAGCGGTCCCCCTCACGCGTGACCAGGCAGCGGGCGAAGAAGCGACGGCCGTCCGTCATGCGGATGCGGTCGCGGGTGATGGCGCGCACTGTGGGACGCTCGGTGATGGGCGCGCCCATCATCTTCTGCAACGCCGGCCGGCCGAACAGCTCGAACGTGATGGCGGAGCTGACCGGGTTGCCGGGCAGGCCCAGATGTGGCACCCGCCGCCCGTCTGGCGCACGGAAGGCGCCGAAGGCCAGCGGCTTGCCCGGGCGCATGTTCACCGTCCAGAAGTCGATCTCCCCCTCCCGGCGCAGGACCTCCTTGACCACGTCGAAGTCGCCGCGAGACACCCCGGCCGAGGTGACGAGCATATCGGCGTCCAGGCCGGCGCGGATCTTAGCCGTGAGGTCCTCCACCGTGTCTTTGGCGATACCGAGCAGCCGCGGGATACCGCCGAAGCGCTGCACCAGCGCGGCGATGGTGTAGGCGTTGGAGTCGTAGATCTTGCCGGGCGCGAGCGGCTCGCCGGGGCTGAGGATCTCGTCGCCGGTGGAGAGGATGGCCACCACCGGCCGCCGCACCACCCGGGCGCTGGTCCGACCCAGGGAGGCCAGCACACCGATATGGGCCGGGCGCAGCACCGTGCCGCGGGTCAGCACCACCTCGCCGGCACGCACGTCCTCACCGGCGCGGCGGATGTTGGCGCCAGGCACGGCCGCCTTGAAGACGCGCACCCGCCCTTCGACGTGGCCCACCTTGCTCGGGGCCACGCGGCCGCTCTCGTCCGTCTCCTCGAAGGGCACGATGGCGTCGGCACCGCGCGGGATCGGTGCGCCCGTCATGATGCGCACGGCGGTGCCGGGCGTGACCGCGCCGTCGAACACGTAGCCGGCGGCCAGCTCGCCGATCACGCGCAGCTCCACCGGTGAGCGCTCGCTGGCGCCCGTGGTGTCGGCCGCGCGCACGGCGTAGCCGTCCATGGCGGTGTTGTCTAACGGCGGGATGTTGAACGAGGCAGTGATATCCTCCGCCAACGCCTGCCCCAGCGCCGCCAGCAGCGGCTGGTCCTGCGGTTCCAGCTCGTGCACGTAGCTCAGGATGCGCGCCCGCGCCTCCTCCACCGAGATCATCGCGATGGTTGTCATAGCCCGCCTCCGGCGCGACAGCAAACGGGAGCGGGACGCGGCTCCTGCTCCCCTTCCATGCGCCGATCTCATTATGCGCCGCTACGGCTCCCCCGTGGGCCCGCGCCGCGCCGCAGCCCGGCTCAGCCCAACCGCACCGCCAGGCAGGTGGTCGTGCGCTTGACGCCGCCGATGGCCTGGATACCCTCGGTGATGCAGTTGCCCAACCGGTCCAGGTCCTCCGCCTCCAGTTGCACGATCACGTCGTACGGGCCGGTGACGGTATCGACGGACAGCACGCGTGCGTCTTTATGGTTCAGGTGCTGCATGGCCTCGCCGACCGCCTTGGCGCTGCCCACCTCAGTCTCGATCAACACGTAGCCGCGGATGGCCATCGTCTACCCCCTACCGCTCCTGGTCTGCCCCGATGATACGGCCACCCCGCCCTTGGTCCAATGCCGCCCCGCTGCGCCCGGCCGACGCGCGGGTCCATGCCCGAAGCGGGCCGCGTCCGATATAATTTGATCGGAGGCCATGAACCGTTGAACGTCACCGCAGAACGCATTCCCGACAGCCAGGTTGTCCTGACCATCGAGGTCGATCCGGAGCGGGTCGAGAAATCGATGGAACAAGCGTACCGCCGGGTGGCGCCGCGGGTGCGCATCCCCGGCTTCCGTCCCGGCAAGGCGCCTCGCCGCGTGGTGGAGCTGCACCTGGGCCGCGAGGCGCTCCTCCACGAGGCGCTGGACCGCCTTGTGCCCGAGGTGGTCGAGGAGGCGATCAAGGCCCAGGAGCTGGACATGGTCGCCACCCCCGACCTGGAGATCACCAGCCTGGAGCCCGTGGTGATCAAGGCCACGGTGCCCGTCCGACCGACGGTGGACCTCGGCGATTACCGCGCACTCCGGGTGGAGCCGGAGCCGGTCGAGGTGGACGAGGCCGAGGTGGAGCGCACGCTGGAGTCGCTGCGCCGGCGGTACGCGGATATCGAGCCGGTTGAACGGCCGGTGCAGGAAGGGGACCGCGTCCGCCTGGACATCACCGGCGAGGTGGAAGGGCGCACGGTGCTGCGCCAGGAGGATGTGGAGGTCTCCGTTCGCCCCGACGATCTCGCTACCGTGCCCGGCGTCTACGAGCGGCTGCTGGGTATGAGCAAGGGCGAGGAGGCGGAGTTTGAGGCCGTGCTGCCCGAGGATTACGCCCGCCGCGAGCTGGCCGGCAAACCGATCCGGTACCGGGTGCGCGTGCTGGAGGTCAAGTCCGAGCGGCTGCCCGAGTTGAACGACGACTTCGCCCGCCAGGTCGGGGAGGGGTTTGAAAGCGTGGCGGCGTTGCGCGAGCGTATCCGCGCCGACCTGCGCGCCCGCGCCGAGGAGGAGGCCAAGCGCCGCCTGGAGGAGAAGGCCGTGGCAGCGCTGGTCGAGCAGGCGCGCCTCGAGTTTCCGCCTCAGCTCGTGGAGCGGGAGATCGATCACCTGGTCCAGGACATCACCCGCCCGGCGGCAGGCGAGGGGCGGCGGGCCCTGGAGCGGTTCCTGCAGCAGGTCGGGCGCAGCGAGCAGGAGCTGCGCGAGGAGTTGCGGCCCACGGCCACCGAACGGGTGAAGCGCTCGCTGGTGCTGTCTCGCCTCGCCGAGCTGGAGGGCATCACGGTCACGCCGGAGGAGATCGAGCAGGAGCTGGCGAGCCTGACGGGTGCCGCGCCGCAGGCTGCCCAGATCCGCCAGATCTTCGATACCCCCAGCGGGCGGGAGGTGATCGAGCGTCAGTTGCGCAGCCGCCGCACGCTGGAGCGGCTCGTCCAGATCGTGACCGGTCAGGCACCGGCCGCGGCGGTAGGCGAGGGGCAGGCGGCCGAGCGCGGGGCGCAGACGGCCGCCGGTGAGCCGACGGAAACGTCGGCAGGGGCCGCGCAGCCGGCGTCCCCTGAGCCCTGACGGCCGCGCGGCCGGGCCGTGTCGGAGCGCCTCGCATCCGCGGGGCGCGGAGCATACAATCAGGTCACCCCCGCGGGGGTGCCGGAAGCAGTCAGAGGAATCACATGCCGCACATTCCGAACCCAACGATTATCGAGCGCGAGGGCCACATCGAGCGGGCCTGGGATGTGTACTCGCGTCTCTTTCGCGACCGCATCATCTATCTGGGCACGCCGATCAACGACGACGTGGCCAACCTGATCATTGCCCAGTTGCTGTTCCTCAACTCGGACGATCCGGACCGTGACATCCAGATGTTCATCAACAGTCCGGGTGGGGACGTGATCGCCGGCCTGGCGATCTACGATGTCATGCAGCACGTGAAGCCGGACATCCAAACGGTGTGCATCAACGCCTCCAGCATGGCGGCCGTGCTGCTGGCGGCCGGCACCAAGGGCAAGCGCTTCATTCTGCCCAACGCCGAGGTGATGATCCACCAGGGCTCGGCCCAGTTCGGCGGCGCTACGCCGGACCTGGAGATCCACATGAAGCACGTGAGCAAGCTCATCAACCGGCTCACGGAGATCCTGGCCTTCCACACGGGCCAGCCGTTTGAAAAGGTCAAGCGCGACTCGGAACGCGACTACTTCATGTCGGCGCAGGAGGCCGTCGAGTACGGGATCGTGGACGAGATCTTGCCGGCCTCCAAGCTGTCCGTGCCCGCCCTGGCCGGCACGGCCTCGCGCTAATGTCAGGCGGCGGCCTTCGCCCTCCGGGTGGAGGCCGCCGTTGTCTACCGACTAACCCGGCTGAGGGGGAACGGGAATGCCGAACCATCGCGGTGGCCGCGTGCAGTACCACTGCTCCTTCTGCGGCAAAAGCCAGGACCAGGTCAAGCGCCTGATCGCCGGCCCCGGCGCGGTCTACATCTGCGACGAATGCGTCGAGCTGTGCCGCGAGATCATCAACGAGGAAGGAGCGCCCGCGCCGCGGCCGCGCCCCGGCACGCCACACCGGGTGCCCTCCCCCAAGCAGATCTACGAGCATCTCTCCGAGTACGTCATCGGCCAGGAACAGGCTAAGAAGGTCCTGTCCGTAGCCGTCTACAACCACTATAAGCGCATCAACGCCGGCAGCACGCCCGGGGACGTCGAGCTGGAAAAGTCCAACATCCTCCTCGTGGGGCCAACCGGCTCGGGCAAGACGTACCTGGCGCGCACGCTGGCCAAAATCCTGGACGTGCCCTTCACCATCGCCGACGCCACCGCCCTCACCGAGGCCGGCTACGTGGGCGAGGATGTGGAAAATATTCTGCTGCATCTCATTCAGGCGGCTGATTACGACATTCAGCGCGCCGAACGTGGGATCGTGTTCATCGATGAAATCGACAAGATCGCGCGGAAGGCGGACAATCCGTCCATCACGCGCGATGTGTCCGGCGAGGGCGTGCAGCAAGCGCTGCTCAAGATCATTGAGGGCTGCATTGCCTCCGTACCGCCGCAGGGCGGGCGCAAGCACCCGCATCAGGAGTTTTTGCAGATCAACACGCAGAACATCCTGTTCATCTGCGGCGGTGCCTTTGAAGGGTTGGACAAGATCATCGACAAGCGCCTGGGCTACGGCAAGCGCCAGATCGGCTTCCGCCGCAGCGCGCCGGCCACGGCCGAAGAGCGGCAGAAGCAAACCGACGAGCTGTTCATGCAGGTCACCCACGACGACCTGCTCAAGTTCGGGCTCATCCCGGAGTTCGTCGGCCGCCTGCAGATGGTGGTGGGCCTGCACTCGCTGGACAAGCAGGCCATGATCCGCATCCTCACGGAGCCGAAGAACGCCGTCATCCGCCAGTTCCAGCGTCTGTTCGCCATGGACGGCGTGGAGCTGGTGTTCACTCCCGAGGCGCTGGAGGCCTGCGCCGAGGAGGCCATCCGCCGCAAGACCGGCGCGCGCGGCCTGCGCACGGTGCTGGAGGACACGCTCCTGGACGTGATGTACGAGATCCCCTCGCGCGGTGACGTCAAGAAGTGCGTGGTGAACGCCGAGTGCATCACGCACAAGCGCCGGCCGCTGCTCATCACCCGCGCCGGGCAGGTGATCCACCCCGAGGAAGAAGAAACGGCGGTGCGCAGCGAGACGGCGTAGGGCGTGTGCGGTCCGTTACGCCCCCTCGCCCTCGGCCTCACGGCGGGCCCGCGGCGACATCGGCCGCCCGCCCCCGGCCGCCCGTTCGCGCTCGTGGACCAGCCGCTGCCGGACCCAGCGTCGCACCAGCTCGTCCGGGGTCGTTCCCTGAGTTGAGGCTGCCTCCGTCAGTTGCTGGTACTCGTCGTCGTTCAGCTCGATCACGACGGCCGGCATGGGCTCCTCCCTTCGGCGGGCGGCTTCATGCCCGTGACAGGGTGAGGATCACCATCGCGGTCGCCACCCACAGCGCGACGGTGACCTGGAGCGGGCGATCCGTGAGCAGGAGGTCTTCCGGGCTGCCGCCCGCGTCGTGGCGATGGACCAGGTACATATAGCGGAAGATGCCGTACAGCACGAACGGCACCGTGCCAAGCATGGCGTGGTTGTCCGGCAGGTTGTCGGCGGTCACGGTGTAGAGGGCGTAGGCGACCACCGTGGCGGCCGTGACCACGCTGGCCATTTGGTCGAGCAGGCCGGTGGTGTACTCGGCCAGGATGGGACGGTGGTCGGCGGCCCCGTCGTCCAGGAGCGTGAGCTCATGCCGGCGCTTGTTGATGGCGATGAACAGGGCGCCCAAAAACGTGCACAGGTAAAGCCAGGGCGAGACCGGCACGTTGATCGCCAGCGCCCCGGCCACCGCGCGCAGCACGAAGCCCACGGCCAGGGCCATCAGGTCCAGCAGTACCATGTGCTTGAGCGCAAAGCTGTAGGCCAGGGCCAGGGAGGCGTAGCCGGCCAGCGCCAGGGCAAAGCGCCAGCCCAACGGCAGGGCCAGCAGCATGCCGGCCGCCAGCAGCACCCCTGCCGCCAGCACGGCCGCGCGCGGTCGCAGGGCGCCGGAGGCCAGCGGACGGCGGCGTTTGCGCGGATGCAGCCGGTCCCGCTCGATGTCGCGCAGGTCGTTGACCAGGTACTCGGCCGACGAGACGGCGCAGAACGCGACGAAGGCCACGGTAGCCTTGACGAGCAGGGGTGTCCAGCTCTCCGGCTGGCGCACCGTCCAGGACTGGCCCACGGAGAAGGCCAGGGCCATGAACACCAGGCCGTTCTTGAGCCATTGCCGCGGCCGCATGGCCCGCAGCAGGGGCACGGCGGTGCGGGTGAGCCCGCCGAGCTGCTCGGCGGGACGTGCGAGCGGCGGTGCGACGGTCTGGCCGTCCGTGCGGCGTTCCATACGCTGCCCATGGTAGTGGAGCCGGCCCACGCCAGGCAACGGATCGCGCCCTCCTCGAGCGCGGGGCGCGCGCCGTTGCCGGCGGAGGGCGTCCGTCCTACCCTGAGCCATGGGATGGCCAGGAGACGGGTGGACGTGTTGCTGGTCGAGCGCGGATTGATGCCCAGCCGAGAGAAGGCGCGCGCCGCGGTGCTGGCCGGCCAGGTGCTGGTCGATGGCCAGCCGGTGACCAAACCCGGCCAGCTCGTCGATGAGGGGGCCTCGCTGTCCGTCACGACACGGCCGCGGTTTGTCAGCCGCGGCGGCGAGAAGCTGGCCGGCGCGCTGGCCGCCTTCGGGCTGGACGTGTCCGGGCGCGTGGCCCTCGATGCCGGCGCCTCGACCGGCGGCTTCACCGATTGCCTGCTTCAGGCCGGGGCGGCGCGCGTGTACGCGGTGGACGTGGGCTACGGGCAGCTCGATTATCGCCTGCGCACCGACCCGCGCGTGGTGGTGATGGAGCGCACCAACCTGCGCCACCTCACCGGCCTGCCGGAACCGGTAGACATCGCCACGCTCGACCTGTCGTTTATCTCGCTCACCAAGGTGCTGGAGCCCGTGCGCCGCCTGTTGCGGCCGGGCGGCCTGGTGGTGGCGCTGGTCAAACCGCAGTTTGAGGCCCGGCCCGAGGAGGTGGGCCGCGGCGGCGTGGTGCGCGACCCTCTGGTGCATGCCGCCGTCCTGGGCCGGGTAGTCGCCTGGGCTGTGCGCCACGGCTTTCGCGTGCGCGGGCTCACCACCTCGCCCGTGCGCGGCGCGGACGGCAACCGCGAGTTCTTCCTCCTCTTGCAGCGGGAGAACGCCGCCGGCGACGGGGGATTGTCACCGGCGGCGGTAGAGCCGCATCATGCGCAGGGCGGGGGAGCCCGCGCGGCGGACCGCCGGCGTGCGTGATGGGGTGGCGGTCGGTGAAGTACGAGACAGTCGGCCTGTTCTACCACCCGCGCGTGGCCGCGGCGCGTGTGCTGGCCGAGGAGTTGGGCCAGCGCCTCACGGCGCGCGTGCGGCGGCTGTGGTGCCTGTCGGCGTGGGATCCGAGCGGGCCGGCGCACGTGCCCGATACCGACCTGCTCATCTGTATCGGCGGTGACGGCACCGTGCTGCGCGCCGCGCGCGTGGCTATCCCCTACGAGACGCCGATCATCGGCGTCAATATGGGGCGGCTGGGCTTCCTCAGCGAGCTGCGGCCGGACGAGGCGGCCATCCGCCTGCACGAGGTGCTGGACGGCGCCGGCCGCCTCGAGCACCGCACGATGCTGCGCGCCGAGGTGCGCCTGCCCGACGACCGACCGCCGGCCGACCTGCCGCCCCAACACACACTCAACGACGTCGTCGTCGGCCGCTTCGGCGGGCGGCCGGTGGACATCGAGGTGCTGCTGGACGGCGCCCGCGTGGAGGTGGTGCGGGCGGACAGCGTGCTGGTGTGCACGGCCACCGGCAGCACGGGCTACAACCTGTCCGCCGGTGGGCCGGTCTTGTGTCCGGAGGCGGAGGACATGGTGCTCACGCCGGTGGCGGCCCACATCTCGCGCGTGCGGCCGATCGTCCTGCCGCGCGACACGCGCGTGGAGCTGCGCGTGCACACGGAGATGCGCGCCGTCGTCTCGTTCGACGGCCAGATCGACTACCTCGTGTCTACCGGCGCCAGCGTGCGCGTGCGCCGCAGCGAGTACCGGGCACGCTTCATCCGTCTGGGGCCGCCCTCCGATTTCTTCCGCAACCTCACCCGCCTGCTCGACACCGGCGAGCGAGCTGCGCACCGCGAGTGATCGGCGCGCGTGCCGTGGGCCATCCGGAACGGCTGTCCCTTTGCTACCCTTGTAAGGGCAAGGAGGCTGTACACCCCGTCGTGACGGTGTTCGCGGGAGAGTCATGCTCGACGAGCTCGATATCCGCAACTTCGCCGTCGCCGAGCACGTGCGTCTCCGCTTTGCGCCCGGCTTCAACGCCATCACCGGCGAGACCGGCGCGGGCAAGAGCCTGATCATCGACGCCCTCGCCCTGCTGCTTGGCGGTCGGGCGGACCCGGAGGTCGTGCGCGCCGGTGCCGGCGCCGCGCGCGTGGAAGGGGTGTTCCGCGTCGACCCGGGCGCCGATGAGGCGCTGGCCGAGACCCTGTCGGAGGTCGGCATCGAGCCCGAGGATGGCCTGCTCATCATCAGCCGTGAGGTGCCGCGGCAGGGACGCTCGGTGGCCCGGGTGAATGGCCGCGTGGTGGTGCAGAGCGCTTTGGCGGCGCTGGGCCGGCGGCTGGTGGACATCCACGGTCAGGAGGATCAGCTCTCTGTCCTGCGTCCGGCGGAGCATCTCGGGCATCTGGACCGGTTTGCCGGTCTGGGGGCGGAGCGGGCGGCGGTGACGGCGCTGGTCGCCGAGCTGCGCGAGGTGCGGGCCGCCATCCGCCGCCTGACGGAGGACGAGCGGGAGCGGGCCCGCCGCCAGGACCGGCTGGCCTACGAGGTGCAGGAGATCGACGCGGCACGGCTGCGCCCGGACGAGGAGGAGGAGCTGCGCGCCGAGCGCCAGCTCCTGGTCAGCGCCGAGGAGCTGGCCCGGCTCTCCGAGGCGGCCCACACGGCCCTGACGGGCGGCGGTCGCTCGGCCTCGGCGGCGGATGCCCTGGGACTGGCGGCCGATGCGCTGGCGCAACTGGCGCGCATCGACCCGCGCATGGCGGAGACGGCCGCCCTGGCCGAGGCGCTGCAATCGCAGGTGTACGACCTGGCGCGGGAGCTGCGCGCCTATCGCGAGGGGGTCGAATACAACCCGCGCCGCCTGGAGCGCATCGAGGAGCGGCTGGCTCTGATCGCCGCGCTCAAGCGCAAGTACGGCGCCACGCTGGCCGAGGTGCTGGCCTACGCGGAGCGGGCGCGGGCCGAACTGGCGGAGCTGACCCTGGGTGAGGAGCGTTTGGAAGAGCTCCGAGAGCGAGAGGAGGCGCTGCGCGCGCGCCTGGCGACGGCGGCCGAACGGCTGTCGCACGCGCGTCGGCGGGCTGCCTGCCGCCTAGCCGAGGCGGTGCAGACGGAGATCGCCGAGCTGAACCTGGCCGGCGGGCGCTTTGCCGTGCGGTTTGAGCGGCGCGAGGACCCGGAGGGCGTGCCCGTCGCCCTGCCGCTGACAGAATTGGTGGCGTTGGGAACGGAGCCCGCGCCGGCCGGGGCTACAGCTGTGGCCTTCGACCGCAGCGGCGTCGATCGGGTGGAGTTCTACGTCTCTCTCAACCCCGGCGAGCCGCTGCGCCCGCTGGCCAAGGTGGCGAGTGGCGGCGAGACCGCCCGGCTGATGCTGGCGCTGAAGACAGTGCTGGGCGCCGCCGACGCCGTGCCCACGCTGGTGTTTGATGAAGTGGATGTGGGCATCGGTGGCCGCTCCGGCCGGGTGGTGGGCGAGAAGCTGGCCGCGCTTGGTCGCCACCACCAGGTGATCTGCATCACGCACCTGCCGCAGGTGGCGGCCCGTGCCGAGCGTCACCTGGCGGTCGCCAAACGGGTGGACGGCGGGCGCACGTTCACCGAGGTGCGAGAGCTGAACGGCGAGGAGCGGCGGCGGGAGCTGGCGGCGATGCTCGGCGGCGTCAGCGCCGCGCACCTGGCCGCCGCGGACGAGATGCTGGCCGCCACCGAGGGCTGAGGTGCCGCGGCGGGCGGCGCGGTTGGCGGCCAGTTTGCAGTGGGCAGCAACGTTCATATAATTGCACTGCTCTCGCCTGCGGCCACCACCACCTGAGGTGCATCTCGATGGAACCGTCCCCCGTCCTCACCTGCCCGAAGTGCTCGGCGGCGGTGCGCGTCGCGCCCATCGGCATCCTGCCCATGGATGATGGCAACGGCGTAACCGGCAACATCCTCAAGCGCTGCCCGCGCTGCCGGACGTGGTCCTGGATGACGCTCCAGACGCAGGAGGCCTGACGATCGACACGACGATGGGGCCCGCGGCAGACACGATCCGGGTTGAGAAGGCGACGGTGGCGGATGCCGAGGCCATCTTTCGCCTCGTCACCTATTTCGCCGACCGGGGCGAGATGCTGCACCGCCCCCTGAACGAGATCTACGAGAACCTGCGCGATTTCTTCGTCGCCCGCGACGCGCAGGGCGAGTTCCTCGGCTGCGCGGCGCTACACCTGCTCTGGGCGGACCTGGCCGAGATCAAGTCTCTGGCTGTGCGGGAGGATCGCCAGCTCAAGGGGGTGGGCGCGGCCCTGGTGCGTGCCTGCCTGGACGAGGCACGCCGTCTGGGGCTGCCGCGCGTGTTCGCCCTGACCTACAAGCCCGGTTTCTTTGAGAAGCTGGGCTTTCGGCTGGCCAACGTGGCGAACTTCCCCCGCAAGGTGTGGAACGAGTGCTACCGCTGCCCGAAGTTTCCCTCCTGCAACGAGATCGCCGTCTCCATTGACCTGTTCCCCAACGTGAACGGCGCTCAGGCCCTGCCCATCGTCGAAGGTCGCCCACGGGATGCATCCGGCGCCTGAGCGCTCGGTGCCCTCCACGCCTACCTAGCCCCGAGCACCCGTGCGGGGAGTGGGCTAGGCGCGTGGCGCCGAGCGCGGGACAATGGCGGGGGCGGCCGACAGCGACCGCCTGCGCAGGGACAACAGCCCCGGCACGCCGGGACGGTACGGAGGCGACGGTGGAGGAGCAGACGATCGAGCAGCGCCGCGTCTACGAGGGCAAGGTTGTGCGGCTGCGCATCGACACCGTGCGCTTACCGGATGGGCGCATCGCCACGCGCGAGGTGGTGGAGCACAACCCGGCGGTGGCGATGGTGCCGGTGGACCGCGAGGGGCGGATCCTGCTGGTGCGGCAGTGGCGCTCGCCCGTGGGCGCCGCGCTGCTGGAGGTACCCGCCGGGACTACGGACGACGGTGAAGACATCGAGGCGGCGGCGCAGCGGGAGCTGCAGGAGGAGATCGGCTATCGCGCCGGTCGGCTGACGCGCCTGTGCGGCTTCTGGGTGGCGCCGGGCTACTGCACCGAATACATCCACGTCTACCTGGCCGAAGATCTCGTGGAGAGCCGGCTGCGGGCCGATGAGGACGAGCTGATCGAGGTGGTGCCGCTAACCCTGGCGGAGGCGCTGGCCGCCATCACCGCCGGCCAGATCCAGGATGCCAAGAGCCAGGTGGGCCTACTTATGTACGCCGCCCGCCTGCGCGGCGGCTGACGAAAACCGCGCGGACGAAGGGACGTTTGAACGTCGGCGCGGTAGCCTACGGCCCGGGCTGCCATTTCGTGCTTTCCGGCTCGTTCCACGCTTAAACGCCTGCCGGCACGGCGGTGGACGGACTGCTCACTGGTGCAGTAGGGTAGAAACAGGGTATGGGGGAGTAGCCCTGTCCCGGTCGTCATCGGGACATGCCGGGGTCACCAGCACGGGCATGGCGGGCGTGCCCTGGTCCCGGCAGCCGGAAATGAACCGGTTGGCAAGACCTTTGCCCAGATTCTGGCGTGACCGCCAGCGGCTGGGGAAGGTCTTTTTTCGTGCGCGGCCGCCTGGCGTGTCCCGACACGGGAGGGAGCGCCCATGCAGGCACGAACGGAACCCTGGGTCAGCCGCTGGAGTTGGCTGGTGCTGCTGGCCGCGGCTGCGGCGCCCGCCCTCGGCCTGCGGGCCGGGCTGTGGCACGCGCCCGTGGTGGTGGAGACCGTCACCTTCGGTGTAGCCGTCGTCGCCGCCGCGTTCATTCTCACCTGGACGGCGGAGGCCGCGGAGCACGACGTCTCCCAGGCGCTGGCGTTGGCGGTGCTGGCGCTGATCGCCGTGCTGCCGGAATACGCCGTGGACCTCACCTTCGCCTGGAAGGCGGGCCAGGATCCGCATTACGCCCAGTACGCCGCCGCAAACATGACCGGCGGCAACCGGTTGCTGGTGGGGTTGGGCTGGTCCACGATTGTCTTGATCTTCTTCATCCGTAGCCGGCGCACCCTGCTCGAGCTGGCGCGCAGTCACCAGCTCGAGCTCACCTTCCTGGGGCTGGCCACCCTCTATTCCTTCCTGCTGCCGCTCAAGGCGTCCATCTCACTCCTGGACAGTCTGGTCCTGATGGGGTTGTTCCTCGCCTATCTGCTGCTCGCCGCCCGCCACCCGGCAGAGGAGCCGGAGCTGATGGGTCCGGCGAGGGTGATCGGCGCCCTGCCGGCCCGCAGGCGCCGGCCGGTGCTGGTGGCGCTGTTTGTATTCGCCGCCGGCATCATCCTGGCCTCGGCCGAGCCGTTCGCCGAAGGCCTGGTGCACACCGGCACCGAGCTGGGCATTGACGAGTTCCTCTTGGTACAGTGGGTGGCGCCGCTGGCCTCGGAGGCGCCGGAGTTCATCGCTGCCGGCCTCATGGCTTGGCGCATGCGCGCGGCGGCCGGCATGGGCGCGCTTATCTCCTCGAAGGTCAACCAGTGGACGCTGCTCATCGGCGGGCTCCCCATCGCCTTCGCCATCTCCGGCCGCTCCTTCGAACCGTTGCCGCTCGACGCCCGGCAGATCGAGGAGGTGTTCCTCACGGCGGCGCAGAGCCTGTTCGCCGTGGCGGTGCTGCTGGGCCTGGCCGTCTCCCTGGCCGAGGGAGCGCTGCTGGCCGTGCTGTTCATTACCCAGGCCGCCCTGCCCACGCAGACCATCGGCGACGTGCTCTCTTGGCTGTGGTTGGACGGGTTGGCGGGGCGGTTGCCGACGGCCGTGGTCGATGAGCCCGTGCGCTGGGCCTTCGCCTTCCTGTACCTGGCCTGCGCCGTGTTCGTGTTCTGGCGTCAGCGTCGCTTCTTCCACCAGCCCTGGCGCGCCTGGTTCGGCGAGGCGGTCATCACCGAGGCCGACTTCGACCCGCAGGCGGTGGCAGGGCGCAGTGGGTCCCCCGGCGCACCGCCGAAGCACCAGCGGTAGCGCGGCGGCAGCAGCGACCGCCGTTAGCCCTTGATCGCCACGTCGCTGAACATCAAGACCTTGCGCGTGGTATCGAACATCGCCGTGCCGCTCTGCTGGAAGAGCTGCAGCAGCACCTGCAGGTCGGCCGCCGTCGGGCGCAGAACGTACTCCGTTACCCCGTTGTCGAGAATCAGTTGCAGCGTGAAGGCGCCGGGTTCGCCGCGCGCCTGCTCCGTCCATGAGGCTTGAATGTGGGTGACCTGACGCACCACGATCTGCTGCTCCGTCCAGCGCTCGTGACGCTCGCGCTCCGCGGTTGGTTCGCCGGTCATGGTGACCCTCCCGTGCTGCGTGTGGGCACCGCGTCGCCGTGCGGGGCGCCCGTTCACCCGGAGCATAGGGCGCGGGCGGCAGCGCAGCCAGCGGGCTTACAGGAGCAATTTGAGCCCGGCCGCCACCGCGATCAGGGCCACAACCTGGCGGGCGTACCCCTCGCCACGGCGCAGGGCGAAGGAGGCGCCCGCGTAGGAGCCGATGAGGGTGGCGATCGCCAGCACCGCCGAGGGCAGCGGGTCGATCTGCCCGCCCAAACCCACGATCAGTGTCGTCACCAAGCCGACGGCCATCCCCACAAAGGTGCGCACCGCCGCTCCCTGTAGGAAGGACGTGCCGAAGGCAGCGACCATCACGTAGGTGAAAAACGTGGCCCAGGCGGCGCCGAACAGGCCGGCGTAGACCCCGGTGGCGAAGGCGAAGACGTAGCCGAGGCCAAGCCGCATCGGTGACGGAGCGACGCCCGGCTGTTCCAGCTTCAGCCGCCGGCCGAACAGGATCACCGGTGCCAGGAGCAGGGTAACCGCGCCGAAGGCCCGCTCAAAGCGGGCCGGGTCCACATGTAACAGGAGGAAGGCCCCCACCGCCGAGCCGGCGGTGACCACCGCCATCAGCGGCAGGTCCGTGCGCCCGCGTATCAGGCCCGCCCGCCGGAAGCGCGCCACCCCCGCCACGCTGAGGGTGAGCTGGCCGACGCGGCTGGTGGCCACGGCCATCGGCCCCGGCATGCCGAGCACGATCAGGCCGGGAATGATGAGCAAACCGCCGCCCCCGGAGGTCACGCCGTAGAAGCTGCCCGCAAACCCCACCGCCGCGACCAGCGCCAGCTCCCATCCCGACATACGGCGCCAGTCTACCAAGGAGGGCGACATGGGGCAGGTATACGCAGGTACACGGACTAAAGCCTGGCCGGAGGCGCCTCGATACTCGGATGAGCGAGAGGTGTGCCGTGCTGTCACCCATATCCGCGGGCTCCAGCCCGATCGACCTCACCCTGACAGATCCCAGCGACCTGCCCGTCGCCGTTGTGCGGGCCCGCTTACAGGTAGCCGCGCTCAAGGCGCGCCAGGAGGCGCTGGCTCTACAGGCGCGCGAGCTGGCGCGGTTGATTGAGCCGCACAAGGGCACCGCCATCGACGCGCGGGCGTGACGGCACTGGGGCCGGCCGCCGGGAACCAGGCGCTCGGCGGTGGTCCTCTTGCGTCCGGGCGCCTCCCTGGTCTTGTCGTCGCCCGGCGACGCTGCGGTCCGTAAACCTTGACGTGAACGTCAATCATTGACTAGAATGCCAACGTTCCCGGCTCCGGCTTGTCTACCGTCGTGAGGTTGGCGTCGGGACGGCGTCCACGCGGTCGGTGCCGGCGCCCTGGGCGTGCGGGGCGGAACCCCGGCCGTGGACGGCGTGCCCTGTCCTACCGGGAGGGGCGCGCGGAGAGGGAGAAGCGTGCGCCATCCCCACGTGCTCATCCGGTTGCTCACATTCTTGCGGCCGTACACGACGCGTTTGCTGCTGGCGGCGTTGTGCGTGTTTGCGGCCTCCGCGTTTGTGCTCATGCAGCCGAAGCTGATCGGCTGGGCGGTGCAGCTCGGCGTGCAGCGCAGCAGCGACAAGCACCTGCTGGTGGTGGCGGCCGGCGCCATCCTGGCGGCATCCATCCTGCGCGGTCTGTTCACGTTCGGTCAGTCGTACCTGGGCGAGTGGCTGTCGCAGCACGTGGCCTTCGACATCCGCAACGCCATCTACGAGCGGCTGCAGCGTCTCTCCTACGCCTACCACGACAAGGCGCAGATCGGGCAGATCATGTCGCGCGCCACGCAGGACGTGGAGGGCGTGCGCTTCTACATCTCGATGGGCCTCCTGCGGCTGGTGTACACCGCCGTGTTGCTGGTGGTGGCGCTGATCCTGATGGCCCTGGCGGACCTGCGCCTAGCGCTGGCCAGCTGGGTGTTCCTGCCCATCATCGCCGCGATTTCCATCATCAGTCAGTCCAAGCTGCGGCCGGTGTGGATGCGGGTGCAAGAGCAGCAGGGGCGCATGTCCACCGTCTTGCAGGAGAACCTCTCCGGCATGCGGGTGGTAAAGTCCTTTGCCCGCGAGGCGTTTGAGTCGGCCAAGTTCTGGAAGGAGATCGAGGCCCTCTTCAAGGACTCCTATTACACCAATCGCGTGATGGCGCGCGTCTCGCCGCTGATGACGGCGCTGGGCGGCATGGCGATCGTCACCACGATCTGGTATGGCGGCCATGAAGTGGCCGGCGGCCACCTGAGCATCGGCGACCTGACCGCGTTCCTCTTCTACCTGCAGCTCCTGCAGATGCCGGTGCGCTCGCTCGGCTTCATCGTCAACATCGTGGCCCGCGCCACCTCCTCCGGCCAGCGCATCTACGAGATCCTGGACGCCGAGTCGGCGGTGAAAGAGAAGCCCAACGCCATCGAACTGAAGGACGTGAAGGGGCACGTGCGCTTCGAGGACGTATCCTTCGGCTACGACGCCATCTCCCCCGTGCTGCGCCACATCAGCTTTGAGGCGCGACCGGGCGAGATGGTGGCACTCCTGGGTCCGACCGGCTCCGGCAAGAGCACGATCGTCAACCTGCTGCCGCGCTTCTACGACGTCACCGGCGGGCGTATCACCATCGACGGGATCGACATCCGCGACGTGACGCTCGCCTCGCTGCGGCGGAGCATCGGCATCGTGCAGCAGGATGTGTTCCTGTTCATCGACACCATCCGGGAGAACATCCGCTACGGCCGGCCGGACGCCACGGACGAAGAGGTGATCCAAGCCGCTAAGATCGCCCGCATCCATGACTTCATCATGAGCCTGCCCGACGGCTACGACACCTGGGTGGGCGAGCGGGGGGTGACCCTCTCCGGCGGGCAGAAGCAGCGCATCGCTATCGCCCGCACGCTCCTGCTCAACCCGGCCATCCTTGTGTTCGATGACTCCACCTCCTCGGTGGACATGGAGACGGAGTACCTGATCCAGCAGGCGCTGGCAGAGCTGATGCGCGGCCGCACGGCGTTCGTGATCGCCCAGCGCCTGCGCACGGTGGAGCGCGCGGACCAGATCCTGGTGCTGCGCCGGGGCGAGATCGTGGAGCGAGGGCGGCACGAGGAGCTGCTGGCGAAGGGCGGGCTCTACCGCCAGATCTACGACCTGGAGCTGCGCGAGCAGGAGGAGGCGTTCCAGCGCAGCCTGCGCGCGACGGGCTCCTGAGCGGGCATGCCGGGCGCTCTGGTCCGGACCGAGGGGCCGGGCCGTGGCGCGGCGAATAAGGAGCGAGGGGTATGGCGTTCTGGGGCGGCGGTGCCGCCGGCGGGTGGAGCTCATCGGCTACCAACCTGGGGCCGGGCGCCTTCCGCCGTGGCTTGGACGGCTGGAACGACGAGGAACTGGGCAAAGTCTTCGACCAGAAGGTCGTGCGCCGCCTGCTCCCCTACCTGGGTCCGTACAAGTTGCGGGCGGCGCTGGCGCTGCTGGGTGTGCTCGGCTTTGCCTTCTGTTCCTTCCTCCAGCCGCTGTTCATCGGCATCGCCACCAACCACATCGTGCGTGCCGCACGGGCCGCAGACGCTACGGCCCGCGCCGACGAGATCGCGGCGCTGAACCGCGTCGGCCTGCTGCTGGTACTGCTGGCGGCCGGCGCCTGGTTCTTCCAGTGGGTGCAGCTCACCAACACCGGGTACATCGGTCACCGCGTTCTGCTCAGGCTGCGCAAGGAGATGTTCGACCACCTCCAGAAGCTCTCGCTGAGCTTTTATGACCGGCACGAGGTGGGGCGTGTCATGTCCCGCGTCACCTCGGATGTCACGGCCATGCAGGAGCTGCTCACCTCCGGTATGCTGACGGTTCTGTCGGACATCGGCGGTTTGGGCGTGGTGGTGGTAGTGCTCCTCAATCGGGACGCGCAGCTGGCGCTGGTGACCTTTGCCGTGGTGCCACTGCTGGTGGCGGTGATGTGGTTCTGGCAGCAGCGGGCGCGCGCCGCCTTCATCCGTGTGCGCCAGGCCATCGCCGTGGTCAACTCGACCATCAACGAAGATGTGTCCGGCGTGCGCACGATCCAGAGTATGTCGCGTGAGGAGACGAACGTCCGCCGCTTCAACCGCATCAACTACTCCAACCTGGACGCCAACGTGCGCGCCGGCCGCCTCTCGGCCGCGGTGCTGCCCCTGGTGGAGGTGCTGGTGGCCCTGGCCACCGCCCTGGTGGTGATCGTGGGTGGCCTGCGCGTGCACGCCGGCACGCTCACCGTGGGCACGCTGGTGGCGTTCGCCCTGTACGTGCAGCGGTTCTTCGACCCGGTGCGGGACCTGGTGCTGCAGTACACCCAGTTCCAGCGGGCCATGGCCGGCGGCGAGCGCATCATCGAGGTGCTGGACACCAAGCCGGAGATCACCGACGCGCCGGACGCCGTGGAGTTGCCGGACATCCAGGGCCGCGTGGACTTTGAGGACGTGTCCTTCTGGTACGTGGAGGGCACACCGGTGCTGCAGCACATCAACCTGCATGTAGAACCCGGCGAGACGATCGCCTTTGTAGGGCACACCGGCGCCGGCAAGAGCACGATGACGGCGCTCATCAGCCGGCTCTACGACGTCAAAGAGGGCTGCATCAAGATCGACGGTGTGGATATCCGCAAGATCAAGCGCAGCTCACTGGCCTCGCAGATGGGCGTGGTGTTGCAGGACCCCTACCTGTTCAGCGGTACCGTGCGCGAGAACATCCGCTACGGGCGCCTAGATGCCACCGACGAGGAGGTCGAAGAGGCGGCACGCCTGGTGGGCGCCGATGAGTTCATCCGCAATTTGGAGAACGGCTACGACACCGTTCTGCACGAGCGCGGTCAGAACCTGTCCGTCGGCCAGCGCCAGCTTATCGCCTTCGCCCGTGCCCTCATCGCCCGGCCGCGCATTCTGATCCTCGATGAGGCCACCGCGAACATCGATACCCAGACGGAGAAGGTCATTCAGCAGGCGCTCAAGACGATCCTGGCCGGGCGCACCAGCTTCGTGATCGCCCACCGGCTGAGCACCATCCGCGACGCCTCGCGGGTGGTGGTGCTCGAGCACGGGCGCATCGTGGAGGTGGGCACGCACGAGGAGCTGCTGGCCAGGAACGGGATCTACGCCAACCTGTACAAGATGACCTTCGCCCAGGTGGGCGAGCGAACGGCCACAGGGGACGGCCACCGCCCGGCCGATCGGCCCACCGAGCGGCGGCCGCGCGTGCCCGCCCCCGAGGCCGGACCCGAAGCCGGGCCAGCGGGCATCCCCGCCCCACGACCGGCGACGTGATGCGGCTCCACGCATCGCCAAACACCCCGGATGGACGCCGTCTCAGCGCCCAGCACGCGCGCGCAGGGCGTCCAGGCGCAGGATGGTGAAGGAGCCCCGCCTCAGGCGGATGAGGCGCGCATCCTGATACGTGCCCAGCAGCCGGTTGACGCTCACGCGTGTGGCGCCCAGCATCCCCGCCAGGTCCGACTGCGTGAGCGGGAACTCGACCTCGATCCCGTCCTGCGTCTGGCGGCCGTGGTCCAGCGCCAGGTCCAGCAGCCGGCGGGCCAGGCGGGTGTCCAGGTCGGCGAAGTAGGCGTCTTCCAGCCACTCGTCTGCCCGGCGCAAGCGGGCGGCGAGCGTGGTGATCAGGGAGAGGGCGAAGTCCGGGCTCTCCCGCGCCAGGGCGAGCAGGTCCTCGCGCAACAGGGCGAGCGTCTCAGTGGGTTCCACGGCGGTGACGGTGGCCGAACGCGGCCCGCCGTCCAAGGCCGCGATCTCGCCGAAGCAGGCGCCCTCGCCCAGGAGAGCCAGCACCGTCTCGTCCCCCTCTTCCGAAGGAAGCGTGATCTTGACCCGGCCGGCGCGGAGCACGTGCAGGGCGCCGGCCGGGTCGCCGCGGTGCATGATCACCTCACCGCGCTTGAACGTGCGGCGCCGCAGGCGGCCTGCCAGCCGGGCAAGCTCCTGCTCTGGTACCGCGGCGAACAGGGGCACCGCCCGCAGCATCGTAACCTGTTCATTGGTGACCGCCATCGCTTCCCTCCTGCTCGCCCCGGTCCCCACGGAAGCCGAGCTCTGGGGGCAAGCTCGGGCCGTGACCAGTTCAAATCGTACGACGCGCGGCCGAAGAAATCTTGGAATCGTGGTCGCGGCCGGGTGTTGGCGCGGTTGGGGCTGGACACCGTGTTACTCCAAATGGGTATCTTAGGATACCGCCTGCGGACAGGCCGTGCGCGACCGCGCGCATGGCACCATGGCTCTACGACCGGAGGGCCGGCGCCGAACGTGCTCCCGCATGTCGGGGGCCGACGGGGGAACCAACTGTTGGGTGAATCCCCGGGAAGCACCGGGGTAGGCTAGCTCTCCACTGGGGCCGAACCCGTAAGCTAACCCCGTAGGCAGACCAGTGGGACGGTTCAGGCGGTGGTGGCCCCGGCTAAGCCGGGGCCACTTTCTCCACGCCGAACAGGCTGGCCCCGGCGCCGCCCCCGCGCTACAATCCGGGCAAAGCATCCGTTAGGCAGCGCGCACGTTCCGGCGCGGCGGATACCGCGAGAAGGGGGAGGCTGTCACCGACAGCCTCCTTGCGTTGTGATGGGTTTTGGGTGGGGATGCCGCGATGCAGGCCTTGACCACGGTGCTACTCGACCTCTTCATTCTCTACACCGCGGCCCGCCTGGGGGGCATGGTGGCGGCGCGGTTCGGCCAGCCGGCCGTGATCGGTGAGCTACTGGCTGGCGTGGTGATCGGGCCACACGCCCTTGGCCTGACCGGTCACCCGGGGCAGGGGCTTCTGGACCTGTTTGGCGGTGATCGCGCCGCGGCCGAGCACGCGCTCCAGCTCACCCACGAGACGGTGGCAGAGCTGGGCGTGATCATCCTGCTCTTCACCGTCGGCTTGGAGACCCGGGTGACCGACGTCCTGCGCGTCGGCGTGCGCGCGGCGCTGGTAGGGGTGCTGGGCATCGTGTTTCCGTTTGTGTTGGGCTTTGCCCTTATGGCCGCGCTGGGCCACCCTCGGGTGGAGGCCGCGTTTGTGGCCACCGCGCTGGTGGCCACCAGTGTGGGGATCACGGCGCGCGTGCTGCACGAGCTGGGCGTCCTGCGCAGCGACGAGGCGCGCATTATCCTGGGCGCGGCCGTGATCGACGACGTGCTGGGGCTGATCCTACTCGCTGTGGTGTCATCGATGGCACAGGCGGCCACCTCTCCTCTGGCGATTGGCCTGGTGAGCGTACAGGCGGTGGCCTTCGTGCTGTTCGTGGGCTGGGCCGGCAGCCACGTGACCCGGCGCTACTCCGCTCGGTTGGACGCCGTGCGCCGGCACGTGGGCCTGCTCAGCGTCGGCCTGATCGCCATGCTCGGGCTGGCGGCGCTGGCCGGCGTCATCGGCTTGGCCGGCATCATCGGCGCCTTTCTGGCCGGTATGGTGCTGGCCGAATCGCGCGAGCGGGAGGAGTTGGCGGAGACGCTGCGGCCGGTGTCCGAATTCTTGGTGCCGTACTTCTTCGTGGTCACCGGCACGCGCGTCACGCTCTCCTCCCTGACCGATCCGGAGATACTGGCCCTGGCGGCGGTGGTGAGCGCGGTCGCCGTGGCCGGCAAGCTCATCGGCGCGGGTATCGCGACCTGGGGGCTCCCCCTGCCCAAGGTGTTGGCGGTGGGGGTGGGCATGGTGCCGCGCGGCGAGGTGGGCCTGATCGTGGCCGGCATCGGGCGCTCCGCCGGCATTATCCCCGACGAGGTGTTCGCGGTGGTGGTAATGATGAGCGTGGTGACGACGCTGATCGTGCCGCCGACGCTGGCGCTGATCTACCGCCGCTGGCCGGAGCCCGGCGCCGCCGCGGCCGTGAGCCGTGAGCTTCTGGACGCGGCGGACGGGGACGTAGACGTAGAGGAGGAGGCGGCCTCATAGGCGGGGCGGGGGAGCACGCGGGTGCGGAGCGCGGGAGGGAGGCAGACCGTCCGGCATGGGTGTCGGTCCGGCGCCGATCACGACATCCTGGCGATCACCGCCTCCATTTCCGCTTCGGTAAACGCCCGTAGCGTCTCGCTGCGCACGTTGCCGGCGGCGGCAACGTTGAGCAGCCCGGCCATCATCGACTGCTCGTCGGGCGCCTCCACCACGGCCACGAGGTCGTACCGGCCTTGGGTCCAGTACAGACCGTGCACTTTGAAGCCGCGCCGTTCGTTCTCCGCCCGCGTCTCACGGGCGCGCTGCACCGTGTCCTTGATGTTCTTCACGCCTTGATCGGTAAACCGGTAGAGCACCACGTAGGTAGGCATCGCCGCTCCCCCCTTCGTTGTGCCTGCCCTCACCGCGCTCCGGCGTCATGGTACGCCGCGGCGTGGCCGTCGCACAGGGGGCAACGCCGAGGACGCCGCTGCCGACGCGGGCTCATAGCCGGATGATATTGCCGCCGTCCACCACCAGCGTCTGCCCGGTGACCCAGTCCATGCCGGTGATCATGGAGACGACCGCTTGGGCCATGTGCTCCGGCCGGCCCACGTCCTTGAGCGGCGTCTGCTGGCGTACCGCCTCGCGCATGGCGGCGAAGCGCTCTCCGTAGCCCTGCGCCAGCCAGCGCGTGTCGATGAAACCGGGGGCGATGCAGTTGACGCGCACCTCGGGCGCCAGCACGCGGGCCAGCGAGACGGTCAGATTGATGATGGCGGCCTTGGAGGCGGCATAGGGGATGGAGCTGCCGCCGGCGCGGAGGCCGGCGGTGGAGGCGATGTTCACGATGGCGCCCTGGCCGGAGGCGCGCAGCGCCGGCGCGGCGGCACGCGACATGTAAAACGTGCCGCGCACGTTCACCGCGAAGATGCGGTCCCACGCCTCCTCGGTGAGGGCCTCCAGGTCGTGGTGGGGCACAAACACCGTGGTGCCGGCGTTATTCACCAGGATGTCCAGCCGCCCCCAGCGCGCCAGCGTTTCCCGCACCATACGCCGGCAGTCGGCGTCGGCGGAGACGTCGGCCCGGACCAGGAGGGCCTGGGCGCCGCGCCGCTCCACCTCGGCGGCCGTTTCCCGCGCCTCGGCCTCGGAGCGCGTATAGTTCACCACCACGTTGCAACCGCGCTCGGCCAGCATGAGGGCCGTGCTGCGGCCCATGCCGGTGGCCGAGCCGGTGACGATCGCCACCTTACCGCGAACCTCCATCGTCCAGCACCTCCCGAACACACCTCCGCGTCAGCATAGCCATCCGCCATTCGAAGCAGAAGTGCCGTGCGGGCGCCGTCGTTCAAGTGAACGCCCGCGGCCCTCTACAATGGATCCGACCGCCAGGGGCGCGGAACGGCACCGATGAACCATCTCGCCTCACTGCTGGCGACCGTGCTGACCTTCTGTTTCGCCGCCGCCGTGCTGGACCAGTACCTGCAGCGCCGGAGGGCCTATCAGCTCGTCTGGTCGGTGGCGCTGGTTGCGTTCGCGATCGCCTTTACCGTCCAATTGCTGGCCGCGCTGGGCGGCTGGACGCCGCTGCTCTACCGCGTGTGGTACGGCTTTGGGGCGCTGTACGCCGTGCCGCTGCTGGGTCTGGGCACGGTGTATCTGCTCTGCCCGCGGTGGGCCAAGATCGCGGCCACGGTGATCGTGGCCGAGCTGATGGTGTGGGGCTTTCTGCGCATCTATGGCCAGCCGCTGTCGGCGGCGATGCTGGTGCCGAAACCCGGTGCCACGCACCCGGATACCCAGCTACTGCCGCCGGACATCCGCGCCACCGCGGTGCTGCTCAACTCGCTGGGCACCCTGGTGCTGATCGTCGGTGCCGTCTGGAGCGCCGTCGCCTTCTGGCGTCGCCGCACGGCATTGCACCGGGTAGTCTCAAACGCGCTGATCGCCGCCGGCGCGCTGATCGCCGGCGGTGCCGGGACGCTGGAGAAGTTCGGCCAACCCAGCCTCCTCTACCTCGGCAACCTGCTCGGCATGACGGTCATCTTCCTGGGTTTCCTGCGCAGCAGCGATCGCATGGACCCCGCCCACCTGCCCGTGCTCCGGCATCTGCTGCGCCATCGCCGCCCGACTCCCAGCCGGCAGGGGCCGGCGGTGGGCACGCGGCGCTGATGCCGGCGCCCCTAGCGGCCGTAGCTGAGACGCAGGATGAGCCACGACGGCAGACCGGCCTCGCGCATGGCCTGCTGCGTGCGGGCGATGTCGTAGTCCACCCGGTGAAAGGTGACGGTACGCGCCGCCAGGTCTAGGATGGCGTAGGCGGCGCGTGGGTCGCCGTCGCGCGGCTGGCCCACGCCACCGGGGTTGATGATTAGGCGCTGCTCGGTCAGCGTGACGACCTCCCCGTCCTCTAGCCACCGCAGCACCGGCGTGTGCTGAGGAGCGGGCTCCACGCACAGCATCGGCACGTGGGTGTGGCCGACCAGGCCGTAAGGCGTCTGCTGCCGCGCCAGGTGCGCCCGCGCCGCTTCTGGCCCCAGGATGTATTCCCAGACGGGGTGGCGCAGGCTGCCGTGCACGAGGGTAAACTCGCCCTCGATCCGTACCAGCGGTAGGGCGCGCAGGAAGGCGCGCTCGCCTTCGGTGAGACGGCGCGCGGTCCAGGCGGCGGCGGCCGCCGCGTCGGGATTGAACTCGCCGGTGTCCAACTCGCCGGTGGCCGCCAGGTCGTGGTTGCCGGCCACGGAGAGGAAGGGATAGCGGCGCAGGAGGGCCAGGCATTCGCCCGGATGGGGGCCGTAGCCCACGAGGTCGCCCAGGCTCCAGACTTGGTCCAGCGCGTGGTGGGCCTCCGCGTGGCGCAGTACCGCCTCCAGGGCGGGGAGATTGGCGTGCACGTCCGACAGCAGGGCGACGCGCATTGTGCAACCTTCCAGGCGGGCTCTGATCGAGTATAGGGGCGCCGCCGACGGGTTCTTCCGGTTTGAGGCACGGAAAACGGGGCCGGTATACTCGAACCGGCCCAGGGAGCGAGCGGTGCGGGTGCACGGTGGCGATGACGGCCTGATGGTGCGTACCACCAGCGCCGATGAAACACGGGCCGTAGGCGAAGCGCTCGGTCGGCTCCTGGTTGCCGGCGACGTGGTGCTGCTCCAGGGTGAGCTCGGCGCCGGCAAGACCACCTTTGTGCAGGGGTTGGCGCGTGGTACCGGCAGCGAGGAGCTGGTGCACAGCCCCTCGTTCATCCTCGTCAACGAGTACCGCGGGCGGGTGAAGCTCTATCACGCCGACCTGTACCGTATCACCCATCCCGATGAGGCGTTGGCCCTGGACCTGTTAGGTTCCACCGTGGACGGTGTGCTGGTGGTGGAGTGGCCGGAGCGTGGCGACGGCGCGCTGCCGCCGGAACACGTGCTCGTGCGCATCACGGTGACCGGGCCGGAAGCGCGCGAGCTGCGGATTGAGCCGCACGGCGAGCGTCCCGCCGCCGTGGTGCGCGCTCTGGCAGCCGCGTTGGCCCAGACGGCGGGTGAGCGGCGCAGCCTCGACGAGGGCACCGGCTAACAGGAGCCCCACGCGCATGGAACTGACGATCGATACGGCCGGGCCGGTGGCGGGGGTGGCCCTCTCCCAAGAGGGCACGCTCCTCGCCGACCTCGCCTGGCGCGTGCGCGGCAGCCACGCGGCCGAGTTGCTCCCCGCCCTGAGCCAGCTTCTGGAACGGGCGGGGGCCTCGCGGCACGACCTGCGTGCGGTGTTCGTGTGCCGAGGGCCGGGCAGCTATGCCGGCCTGCGGGTGGGTATCAGCACCGCCATGGGGTTGGCCTTCGCCCTGGATGTGGACGTGCTCGGCGTCGGCCGTCTGGAGGCCGACGCCTATGTGCACGCGGCCTATCCCGGTCCGGTTGTGGCCGTGCACGCCGCCGGTCGGGGTGACCTGGCCTGGGCCGCCTACGAGGGAGACGGTGACTGGCGGGAGTTGATTCCGCCCCGCCTGGGCCGAGCGGAGGCGCTAGCGACCGCGGCGCCACACGGTGCCCTCATCTGCGGCGAGATCGACGCCGAACTGGCCGCCCTGCTGGCCCGGAACCGCCCGGACGTGCGGGTGCTCGTGGGAGTGGCGCACCAGCGGCGGGCGGCGCTGATCGCTGCCCTGGCCTGGCCACGGTTTGCCGCCGGCGCGCGCGACAACCGCTACGCCCTTGAGCCCATTTACCTGCGTGAGCCGAACATCACCGCGAGCCGGACGCAACGCGGCGTGTCATGAGGGCGCCGGCCGGCGGCTCGTCATAAGGAGGGTGCATGGAACGCACGCTGATTTTGATCAAACCCGATGCCATGCAGCGCGGCCTGGCCGGTGAGATTATTCATCGTCTGGAGCGGCGCGGGCTGCGCATCGTAGCCATGAAGCTGATGCAGGTCTCAGAGGCGCTGGCCCGCCGGCATTACGCCGAGCACGAGGGCAAACCGTTCTTCGAGGGGCTGATCCAGTACATCACCTCCAGCCCGATCATCGCCGCCGTGTTTGAAGGGAAGAACGCCGTCGAGGCGGCGCGCCAGACGATGGGCAAAACGAACCCGTTGCAGGCGGCGCCGGGCACCATTCGCGGCGATTTCGGTCTGGAGACGGGCCGTAACCTGGTGCACGGCTCCGACTCGCCGGAGTCCGCCGCCCGCGAGATCGGCCTGTTCTTCTCCGAAGGGGAGATCGTGAGCTACCCGCGCGACGTGGACCGTTGGGTGTTTGAATGACGGCGCCGGCCACCGCCCTACGTGAAGCGCACCACGGGCACCAGGCGGCTCCACAGGTCGTCCAGGCGGTAGAAGGCGCGGGCGTCCGGGCTGAACAGGTGCACGATCACGTCACCAAAGTCCAGCAGTACCCAGCCGGACTCCGGACGGCCTTCACGGGCGCGCAGGCGCACCCCGTGCTCGGCCAGGGTGCGCTCCAGAGACTCCATCACCGCCTTCATCTGCCGTTCGTTCGTGGCCGTGCCGATCACGAAATAATCAGTAAAGCCAGAAACCTTGCTTACATCGAGCAGTACAATGTGCTCGATCTGCTTGTCGCTCAGCTCGTCCACGATGCGCTGCGCGATCTCCGCCGCGTCGAGAGCCGTCTGCGGTGTCATGCGCCCATTGTACCAGCTCGCCGTGGCAGCGCCTGCAGGGATCCCCGCCCGAGCGTTTCCGTCGATACGCTGGCGGATGTCCATCTCGGCGGAGGTGGTGATGGCCGAACGCGACACAGGACGGTTCGGGCGGCGCGTCACCACCATCCCACCGGCGCTGGCGCAGGTTGAGCAACGTATGGTAGAGCTGGCCGCGATGACGTGCCCGCCGGGTCTCGGCCCGGTGCTGGGTGAGGGCGACCCCACCTCACCGCTGGTGCTGGTAGGCGAGGCGCCGGGCGAACGGGAGGTGGCGGAGGGGTATCCCTTCGCCGGTCCAGCCGGCCGCCTGCTGGATGCGATCCTGGCCGAGCTGGGCGCCCATCGCATGCAGATGTGGCTCACGAACGTGGTCAAATGCCGGCCGATCCGGCGGAATGGCGAGCGGGTGACAAACCGGCCCCCGTCTGCCGCCGAGATCAAGGCCTGGTTGCCCCTGCTCATGGCGGAGCTGGAGGCGATTCACCCCCGCTGCCTCGTGTGCCTGGGCGCTACCAGCGCCCGCGCGCTGCTCGGCCGTGATGTTCGCCTCACCGAACAGCGCGGGCAGTGGCGGCCGGGACCGCTAGGCACCCGCGCCATGGCCACCTTTCACCCGGCGTATGTGCTGCACCTGGAGCCGCACGACCCCGCCGCCAGCCGCGTAGCGCGGGAAACGGTGAAGTCCGATCTCGCCGCGGCGCTGACCTGCCTGTCGGAGACCGGCCGGACGTGATCCGCGGACCGATGCCATGCGTCGACGCCTTCTTCGTCGCCTGATCGTGCTGCCGCTGGCGGCGGCCGCGCTGTACGCCGCCTACCGTATCGCGCTGGCGCAGCACGCCGCCGAGCGGGCCGCCGACCGCCAGGCGCACATGCAGGACCACCGGCGAGACGGGTGATCCGGCCGGGGGACGCCGGGACGCCCTCTCCCCCGAAAAAGCGGCGCAGACCGTTCAGTCTTCCGACCGCGGGGCCGATAAGTCTCGATAGAGGGCGCCGCCCTACGGCGGCGGTATGGCCCCCACACCGGGAGGGGAAGCGCATGCGCCTGCGGACCAAGCTCATCGCCTACTTTGTGGTCATCGCCCTGCTGGTGCCCATTGTCGGTACGGCGGCCGTAAACCGCATTCGCACCATCAACGGCGGCGTGCAGGAGCTAAGCGACAAAGCGGTGCCCCGTCTGCGCGCGGCTGAGCGGCTGGGTGAGCTCCAGCGCGCGCAGGAGGTGGCGGCTCTGAGCTTCCAGGCCACCGGCCGGGATGAGGACCGGCAGCGGTACCTGGACCTGTCCGAACAGTTCGACGCGGAGCTGGCGCGGCTCAAGGAGCTGGACCAGACGGACCGCGGCAAGGAGCTGCTGCAGAACATCGCCGCCGAGCGGGCACGCTTTACCAACGCCGGCACGCAGCTCATCACCGCCCGTCAGACCGTGGACCGCAACATCGCCAACCTGCGCGCCAAAGATGACGAGATGGTGCAGCAGCTCAACAAGATCCGCGCCCGCTTCGCCTCCAGCGGCTCCGGCGCGGACATCGGCACCATCCCGGTCAGCCTGCGCAATCAGGTGAACGATTTGCTTCTAGGCACCGAAGGCATGCTGCATCAGGTCGCCGTGCAGTTTCAGATCGCGAGCAGCTACGTGCTCTCGCCCAACGATGACCTCAAGCAGCAGTTCGATACCGCCAGTTCCCTCTTCGCCAGCTCGCTGAACATCGCGAACACGGCCGGTGGACCGGAGGATCGCGCTATCCTCGTGAGCGTGCAGTCCAGCTTCCGACAGTTCGAGACCAGCGCGCGGGCTATGATGAGCGCCGCGGACATCACCAAGCGGGCGCGAGAGGTGTTTCCCGAGGCCAGTGCCAGGATCGGTGACCTACTCACCAGTTACATCGATTGGCAGTCGCAGCAGGTGACCAGGGCGCGTGACGCTTCGGCGAGCACCCTAAGCAGCGCCAATCAGTTGCTCATCGCCATGACGGTGTTGGCCTTTGCGATGGCCGCCGGCCTGGGTCTCGTGTTTGCCCGCGCGATCACCCGCCCGATTGCTCATCTACGCGATATCGCGGACCGCGTCTCGACGGGCGACCTGGAGAATGTTGACATCACCGTGGAGAGCAAGGACGAGATCGGCGATCTCGCCGCCTCATTCCGACGGATGGTGGCAAGCATTAAATTCTTGATGATGCGCGGCGCAGATGAGGAGGATGGAGATGAGCAGGGCGGGCTTGATGTGCGCGCTGCCTCGTAAGGTCGCTCATCCTTGACAAGGGCCCGCTTGATTCTTTAGGGTTTGCGCGACGTGTTGAGCCGGCCGTCCTACGACTGCTCCAGGACGGCCGGTTGGTATGTTGCCGATATCTTGAGCGACCAGGAGCGTGAGCACGCGGCTCAGGTTGGATGGGCTCGTACCGATATTCCTAAGGGGCCTGTTTACGGCGCCCCCAGCACATTGCACACGAGGATCGCACGAGACCATGCGCACGGCCCCAGCCATGGTCCTCGCTCTGGCGCTCGGCTGCGCCGTGCTCGCCGGCGGCCGGGCCGATCGTGCGGCGCGTGCCGAGGGCACCTGCGCGGTGCCCGACGGCTATGCCCTGCTGGATGGTGAGGAACAGGCGGCGGTGCGCGCCATCAACGATTTGCGCGCGCAGGCGGGCCTGGCCCCGCTGGTCATCTCCGCCGCGCTGATGCGTCCTGCCCGGTGGAAGTCGCAGTATATGTCGGCCACCGGCACGTTTGCCCACGACGACCCGTTCCGCTCCTGGCTGCAGCGTCTGGCCGATTGTGGGTACCCCGCCTCCGCGATGGCGGCGGAGAACCTGGCCGCGGGGGCGGCCTCAGGGCAAGCGGCGGTGCAGATGTGGTGGGAGTCGCCGCCGCATCGCGCTAACCTGCTCAGCTCCACCGCGCGCTTTCTCGGCATCGCCCGGGCGCAGGGCGTCGCCCCCTATGGCTGGTACTGGACCGCCAATTTCGGCGCCGTTGCCGGCGATTCGGCGCGTGGCGAGGACGACGGCGCTCAGTAGCGGTGAGCGCTACCGGCCCCGCGATCAGCGTTCCGCCGCTTCGGATGCAGCCAGCGGGCAGCAGGCGCAGCGCGGAAACGCCGTATCCGGACGCGGGACCGAGAGGCCCGGCGCTGCCTCGGCTAACAGGCAGCGCACGGTCCACAGCGGCAGGCCGACCACGTTGCAGTAGCAGCCCTCGACTCGCGCCACGGGTTGAAACCCGGGGTGCTGGATGGCGTAGGCCCCGGCCTTGTCGAACGGGTCACCGCTGGCGATGTACTCCTCCATCTCGGCGTCGCTGTAGCAGCGCATCACCACCCGTGTGACCGCGTGCGCCGTTCGGGCGACACCACTCGGCGCTATCACCGCCACCCCCGTGACCACCTCGTGGGCGCGGCCGCGCAGCGCCCGCAGCATCTGGCGGGCCTCCTCAGGGCTGGCCGGTTTGCCCAGCGGTCGGCCGTCCAGCACGACGATGGTGTCGGCCCCCAGCACGAGGGCATCCGGCTCCTCCCGCGCCACGGCGCTCGCCTTGGCCAGGGCCAGCTCCTCCGCCAGCACCGGCGCGGGCACGTGCGAGGACAACTCCTCGGGCACATCGGCGGCGCGAACCGCGAACGGCACACCGAGCGCCGCGAGCAGCTCACGCCGCCGCGGCGAGGCGGACGCGAGCACCAGGCGCGGGGTGGACGGTGGCGGGGAGGAGCCGGGGGTCATGCCGCCGGCTCCGCGGTGGTGTGGCGCAGGATGGCCACGCACTCGATGTGGTAGGTCTGCGGGAACATATCCACCGGCTGCAGGGACTGCACGCGGTAGCCGCCGTCGACCAGGATACGCAGATCCCGCGCCAGCGTGGCCGGCTCGCACGACACGTAGGCGACGCGGGGCGCCCGCGCCGCGATCAATGCCTCCAGGGCGGGCGCCCCGCAGCCCTGCCGCGAGGGGTCTAGCACCACCGCCGTGGGGCGCTCGGCCAGGCGGGGCAGCACCGTCTCCACCTCGCCCAGGATCCACTCCACGTTGGAGGTGTCGCGCGTGTTGTACTGCCCGTCGGCCACGGATGAAGCCGAAACCTCGATGGCGATCACCTTGCGCACCAGGGGCGCCAGCGTTTTGGCGAAGGTGCCGACGCCGGCGTAGGCGTCGAGCAGGATGTCGTCTGGCTCAAGGGCGAGGCCGTCCCGCACCAGGCGGATGAGGTTCTCCGCCTGGGGGGTGTTGACCTGGAAGAAGGAGGCGGCGGAGATGCGGAAGCGGTGGCCCAGCAGCTCCTCTTCGTAGTACGGCTGGCCGCTCTCGATGCCCAGCTCTGCCTCCGAGATCGGCCGCAACGCTGGGGCCGTGGCGTCGTTTCTCCCCGCGTGCACGGGTGCGACCAGTGGCAGCGGCTCGCTCAGGTGCCCTTCCAGGCGTGGTTGGATCAGGGTGTCGCCCGTGTTGACCCCAATCCGCATCGCCACCTGGCGTAGGCCCCGGCAGCGGCCTTGCAGCTTTTGCAGGGTGTCGCGGATCCAAGGGTGGACGATGTAGCAATTCATGAGGCGGACGATGCGCTTGCGCCCGCGCATGGTGAAGCCCAGGTAGCCCTCGCGGTCCACGCTGAAGCGGGCGTGGTTGCGGTAGTGCCAGGGGTTGGGCGAGGGCAGGGTGGGCAGCACGGTGATGTCCGTGAACTTGCCGATGCGGCGCATCTGCTCGGCCACGATCTGCCGCTTCAGCTCGAGCTGGCCCTCGTAGCTGATGTGCTGGAGCTGGCAACCGCCGCACTCGCCGAAGTACTCACAGCGCGGTGACACCCGCCAGGCGGAGGGTGTATGTACGGCCACCACCCGCCCTTCCAGGTAGTCCTTGTGCACGCGCTCGATGAGCACGTCGGCGTCCTCACCGGGGATGCCGTAGGCGGCAAACACCACCTGGCCGTCCCGACGCGCCAGGGCGGCACCCTGGTGGGTCAGGCTCTCCAGGTGCAGGCGGAAGGTCTCACCGGCCGGCGGTACGTTCCACCGGCCCCGCTGGCGGCGTCCCATACTTCCAGGGTGAGCGGCCGGGAGGGCCGGGGTCAAGGGGAGCAGCGCGCTATACTACCGCCACCACGCGATGGAGGGAGCGCTATGACGGAGCCCATCGAGCCACGCGCCTGGGTGTGCCTGAGCTTCGATTTCGACGCCATGTCCTCCTGGATCTTCCGCGGCCAGACCACGCCCACGTCCCTGTCGCGTGGGGAGTACGGCGCGCGGGTCGGGCTGCCGCGGGTGCTGGAGCTGCTGGACCACTTTGGCATCAAGGCTACCTTCTTCGTGCCCGGCCACACCGCCGACACGTGGCCTCACCTGGTGCGCGAGATCGCGGTGCGCGGGCACGAGCTGGGCAACCACGGCTATCTGCACGAGGCGCCGGCCTCGCTCACCCCCGCCGCCGAACGCGAGGTGATCCTGCGTGGCAACGAGGCGGTCGAGCGTGCTGCCGGCGTGCGCCCACGCGGCTACCGCTCACCGTCGTGGGACCTGAGCCCGCACACGCTGGACATCCTGCGCGAGCTGGGGTTTGTGTACGACTCTAGCCTGATGGGCGATGACTTCCGCCTGTACTGGTGCCGCACCGGCGACGTGCTGCACCGCGACCGCGGCTACGAGTTCGGTCCGGAGACGGAGCTGGTGGAGATGCCGGTGCACTGGATCCTGGACGACGCGCCCTACTTCAACTACAGCACCACCACCCGCACCGGCCTTACCCCTGCCTCTCAGGTGTATGAGATCTGGCAGGACGAGTTCGACTTCATGTACGACCGGGTGCCCGGCGGTGTGTTCACGCTCACCATGCACCCGCAGATCATTGGCCGTGGCCACCGCATCTTGATGCTGGAGCGGCTGATACGGCACATGCGCGCCCGCGCGGGGGTGCGCTTCGCCACCCAGATCGAGGTGGCGGAGCTGTGGCGCATGGCGCACCGGCCGGTCACGGCGTAGGCGGCGGCCGTTCCTCGACGGTGATCGTGCCACCCATACCCTGGAACAGGTGCTGGCGGCAGATGAACCGGTAGATGCCCGGTGCGGTGAAGGTGAAGCTGAACTGATCGTCGTGCAGCAGTGTGCCGGAATCCCACAGCCCGTCGAAGCTGGTCACGGTGTGGGCGTTGTTGCCGTTGTTGATCCACGTCACCGTGGTGCCCGCCGCCACGGTAAGCCGCGTCGGCACAAACCGGTTGTCCACCAGGTCCATGGTTCCCTCGTCGGTGGCGCTTTCCGGCGCGGGCGAGGCACCGGCGTCGGCGGTGGGCGGTGGCGGCGGGGTGGGCGATGCCGTCGGGTGCGATCCGGCGGCGCCATGTGCCGCCTCGAGGCCACCGCCGGCCAGGGGCTGGGCGCCGTCGTACTGGAGGGCGGTGACCATGCCGTTCTCCATGTGGTTGTTGATGTGACAGTGGAACAGCCACACTCCCGGATTCGTCCCCTCCACCGCCAGGTCGTAGCGCTCAGAGGGCCCGATCAGCACCGTGTCCTTTAGGAGTTGCGCCGCCGCCGGCACCGTGTTGCCGTCGGTGGCGATCAGGCGAAAGCTGTGTCCGTGCAGGTGCATGGCGTGCACCAGGTTGCCGGCGTTGATGAGGCGAATGCGGATGCGCTCCCCCGGCGCGATCTGCATCGGTTCAATCGCCGCCCCCGCCTTGCCGTTCATGAGGAACAGGTCGGGGGTGAAGGCGCCGCCCCGACCGTTGCCCGCCTCCTGGTTGCGCACCTGCCCCTGGCCCAGCGCCACCTCTGGGGTCACGTCCAGCGCCTTCTCGGAGAGGATGTAGGTGTACTCGCGGTCGAAGTGTTCCGGCTCGGGCCGGCGGGGGTCGATGATGAAGGCGCCGTAAAGACCGAGCTGGAGCTGGAGATTGCTGTCCACATGGCTGTGGTACCAGCGGGTGCCAGGGTTGGTGGCCGTGAACACGTAGGTGAAGCTGCCGCCGGGGGGGACGGGCTCCTGGGAGAGGCCGGGGACACCGTCCATGGCCAGGGGCACATCGATGCCGTGCCAGTGAATGGTGGTGGGGACGGGCAGGTGGTTGATGAGGTGAACGCGCACGCGGTCGCCCTCGGTGACGCGCAGGGTGGGGCCGGGGACCTGGCCGTTGTAGCCCCAGCCGTCCACGACCAGGCCGGGCTGGATCTGCCAGCGCACCGGCTCGGCCGTCAGAGTGAACTCCCGTTCCTGCCCCGCCCCCTCCGGCGGGGCCTGTGCTCCCGCGCCATCACGCGCTCCGACCCCAAGGGCGAGGATCAGCGCGAGCAGGAGTGCGGCGCCCGCGGCCGGCCGGGCGAGCGCTGTGCGGTGCATGACATCCCTCCCGCCCGCCCTAGCGCGCCTTGGCACGCCGGGGCGGGGTAACCGGGGCCGGAGAAGCTCTCCGGCCCCGGCGTGGCTTGGTCTCGCGGTCCATCGCGGGGCGGTCACTCGACGACGATGCGGCCTTTCATCGGGGGTGCGCCGGATTGCTCTGCCACCGCGCCGCTGTGGATGAGGCAGATGTACTCATACGTGCCGGGAGGTGCATCGATGGTGAGCGCGAACGAGCCCCCGCCGCCGAAGATGCCGGAGTTCAGGTAGCCCTGGCCGGTGTAGGTCGTGCCGCCCACGGGGCTGGCGACCCGCGCCGGGAATACCACCAGTGGCGGGCCTCCTGCCTGGGGACGGACCTCGATCTCGGCCGGTGTCGGCGCCCCGGAGAGGAAGGTGACCGTGTGAATCTCAAACGGGTCGGCGTCGAACCAGACTACCACGTCGCCGCGGTGGACGTGCAGCTCGGCGGGCAGGAACTGCAGCGCGCTCATGCCGGAGGCCAGGCTCACGCCGGCGGCCAGGGAGTGGATGGTGACGCCACCCGGGCCGGGGGTGCGGACCTCTTGAACGTCGGGCAGGATGGCCGTTTTCAGGCCGGTAAGCGCTTCCTGCAGCTCCGCCTGACCACGAGCCTGGGCCTGGGCGGGCGTCTCCACCAGTGGCGCGTCGGGCGGCAGCACCTGAATGCTGCCCTGCATACCGGGATGCACCGTGCACACGTAGGGGAAGATGCCGGTCTGGGTGAAGGTGAGCGAGAAGACGTAGTCCTCCGCGCCCTCCAGGGGTACACCCGCACTGATCTGTCGTGTGCCGTCATAGGGGCCGCTAGGTGGCGTTGGCCCTGGTGGATAGTTGAACAGCGCCGGCCCAAGCTGCAGCTCGCCTGGCTCAGGGCCGGGGATAATGAGCGGCAGCGGGGGGTTGCCGGCGTTGAAGGTGACGGTGTGGAAGCCACGCCACACCCAGTTGACGGTATCGCCGACGTGCACGGTGAGGTGGCCGGGGAAGAAGGCGTTGGCCGCGATGCTTTCCGCCGCGATGTCGCCGCCGACCTGCACCTGCCACGTCTCGGCCGCGCGCACAGGGGCAGGTCTACCCCGCACGGGCGTAAGGACGAGCAGGAGAGCAACGCTCAGGGCCACCATGGCGATGGGTCGCAGGCGCATAGAGGTACCCCCTATTCTGGTGTGCTCACGGAGCGCATGCTCCAATCCCTTAAACCGAACCGGCGGCGAGATTCGGTCATTGGGGCCGGTCTCTCGTGGAATCGTCGTTGCCGGTCTGTGGCCGCCATCCCGATGTCCCCGCTGCGCTCCCCGTGAGCGGCACGGTCGAAAAGGGCATACGCACCCCTCGGCCGGTTGGATCACCCGGAGTACTGCGTGCTGGATGGAGGCACACCCTTACCCCCCTTGCCCTCTGGCCGAGAGAGGGGAATCGTCGCCAGCAGAGCAGCTTTGCTGACGAGGTCACGCTCGGTCCGCTGAGCAGGCGGTGCATCAGACTCGAGACTCGTCGGGCTGAAGGGTCGAGCTGGGGGCCGGCCATCGCAACCCCCTCATCCTCGGCCCGGGCTTGACCCCACCGCTGCCCCCAGCCACACTGGCGCTGCTTTGACCACGTCGTGGTCAGACCATCCGAGGAGAAGCGACATGTCGGTGGATGCGAGGCTCCTGCAGACGGTGGAGTGGCGGTTGATCGGGCCGCACCGTGGCGGGCGCGTGGTGGCCGTGGCGGGCGACCCGCACGAGCCGATGACCTTCTACTTCGGCGCCTGCGCCGGCGGCGTGTGGAAGACGACGGACGGCGGCACGTACTGGGAGCCGGTCTCCGACGGCTTCTTCCGCACCGCCGCCGTAGGCGCCCTGGCCGTGTCCGAGTCCGACCCGAACGTGATCTACGCCGGCATGGGCGAGGCCTGCATCCGCGGCGACGTGTCACACGGCGATGGCGTCTACCGTTCGACGGATGCGGGTCGCACCTGGCAGCACCTCGGTCTCGCCGACACCCGCTTCATCGGCCGGGTGCGCGTGCACCCCACCAACCCGGACCTAGTCTACGTGGCGGCGCTCGGCCACGCGTTCGGCCCCAACCGCACGCGCGGTGTTTTCCGCTCCAGGGACGGCGGCCGCTCCTGGGAGCAGGTGCTGTTTCGCGACGAGGGCACCGGCGCCGTGGACCTCTCCCTGGACCCGACCAACCCGCGCGTGCTGTTCGCCGCTTTCTGGCAGGTGCGTCGCACCCCCTGGAGCCTGGTGAGCGGCGGCCCCGGCAGCGGCCTCTTCCGCTCCACCGACGGCGGCGACACCTGGCAGGAGCTGTCGGAGCGGCCGGGGCTGCCCAAAGGGCTCAAGGGTCGCATCGGCGTGGCCGTCTCCCCGGCGCGGCCGGGGCGGGTGTGGGCGTTGATCGAGGCCGAGGAGGGCGGCCTGTTCCGCTCGGACGATTACGGCGAGACCTGGGAGCGGGTGAGCGAGGACCGCGAGCTGCGCCAGCGTCCCTGGTATTACATGCACGTCTTCGCCGACCCGCAGGACGCCGAGACCTGCTATGTGCTCAACCTCAAGATGTGGAAGTCCACGGACGGTGGCCGCACCTTCACCCAGGTCACCACGCCGCACGGCGACAACCACGACCTGTGGATCGACCCGCGCAACCCCCACCGCATGATCGAGGGCAACGACGGCGGCGCTTGTGTCTCCTTCAACGGCGGCGCGTCCTGGTCCACCATCTACAACCAGCCCACCGCCCAGTTCTACCACCTGACGACCGACACCCGCTTCCCCTACCACGTGTACGGCACGCAGCAGGACAACAGCGCCATCGCCGTGCCCAGCCGCTCACACAAGGGCGCCATCCCCTACAGCGACTGCTATCCGGTGGGCAGCTCCGAAAGCGGCCACATCCAGGTGCGGCCGGACAACCCGGATATCGTCTTCTCCGGCGCCATCGGCTCCGCGCCCGGCGGCGGCGGTGTGTTGCTGCGCTACGACCATCGCACCGGGCAGACGCGCATCGTCACCGTGTGGCCGGAGATCTACGGCGGCTACGGCGCGCGGGACCTCAAGCATCGCTTCCAGTGGACCTACCCGATCCTCATCTCGCCCCACGACCCCAAGGTGCTCTATGTGTGCGGCGAGCGCGTCTTCCGTTCGACGGACGAGGGCATGAGCTGGGAGGCGATCAGCCCGGACCTCACCCGCAACGACCCCGACAAGATGGGGCCGTCCGGCGGGCCGATCACGCGCGACACCACCGGCGCCGAGCACTACTGCACTATCTTTGCCTTCACCGAGTCGCCGCACGAGCGCGGCGTGTTCTGGGTGGGGACCGATGACGGCCTCATCCACCTCTCGCGCGATGGTGGCCGCATCTGGGAGAACGTCACCCCGCCGGAGCTACCGGAATGGTCCACGGTGAACGTGATCGAGGTCTCGCCGCACGACCCAGCGACGGCCTATGTGGCCGCCTGGCGCTATAAGCTGGACGATTACCGGCCGCTGCTGTTCAAGACCACGGACTACGGCCGCACCTGGACCAGCATCACCGGCAACCTGCCGGCCGACGATTTCACCCGCTGTGTGCGCGCCGACCCGGTGCGGCCGGGGATGCTGTACTGCGGCACCGAGACCGGCATCTACGTCTCGTTCGACGACGGCGGCACCTGGCTGCCGCTGCGCGGCGCTAACCTGCCCGCCGTGCCCGTGTACGACATGCAGGTCAAAGCCGACGACCTGGTCATCGCCACGCACGGCCGCTCCTTCTGGATTCTGGACGACCTGACGCCGCTGCGGCAGCTCACCGACGAGGTGCTGGCCCAGCCGGCCTACCTGTTCGCGCTGCGGCCCAAGGTGCGCACCCGCCCGCTGCCCGGCTCGGCGCGGCCCGCCGGCCCCGGCAAGAACTACACGCTCGGCCTGGGCGCTGCGGCGACCTTCTACGAGCGCCGGCGGCCCACGGGCGAGATGGAGCAGGTGTTTCTGGACGCCGGCAAGAACCCGCCGGACGGCGTGGTGGTGACCTACTACCTCAGAGAGAAGCCCCAGGGCGAGGTGACGCTGGCCTTCCTGGACGCGCGCGGGCAGGAGATCCGGCGCCTCACCAGCCGGACCGAGGAGCCGCCGCCCACGGAGCCCCAGGCGCCGGACGCCGCCGTGGAGGGCGAAGAGGGGGTCGAGCTGGAGGAGGCGGCCGCCGAGGCGCGCCCGGAGGCCAAGCGTGTGCCCGCGGAGGCGGGGCTGAACCGCTTCGTGTGGGATATGCGCTACCCGGACGCCGTCAAGGTGCCGGGGGATGTGACCACCGAGCAGAGCATCGCCGGGCCGGTGGTGCCGCCCGGACGCTACCAGGTGCGCCTCACCGTGAACGGTCAGAGTTTCACCCAGCCGTTGGAGATCCGTAAGGACCCGCGTGTGGTGGCGACGCAGGAGGACTTTGACGCCCAGTTCGAGCTTCTGCTCCAGATCCGGGACAAGCTCTCCGAGACGCACACGACGATCAACCAAATCCGCGCCCTCAAGGACCAGGTGGAGGGCTGGGTCAGGCGCCTGAACGGGGCGGAGCACCGGGCGGTGCGCGAGCAGGGGCGGGTGCTGGTGCGCCAGCTCACGGCCATCGCGGAGGAGTTGATCCAACCGCGGGCCAAGGGCCAGCTCGACACGCTGCACTTCCCGGTGAAGCTCAACGCCAAGTTGGCGGCGCTCACCAGCGTGGTGGCCAGCGCGGATGGGGCGCCCACGCGCCAGTCCTACGAGGTGTTCCGCGAGCTCTCCGCCCGCATCGACGTCCAGCTCGAGCGCTACCGCAAGCTGATGGAGACGGACGTGGCCGCGTTCAACGCCGCGGTGCTTGCGGCCGGCCTGGCACCGGTGGCGCCGCCCGAGCGCCCCGTGCAGTGAGCGGGCAGGCAAAGGCCGGGATGCGGGCCCCGCCCACCCGAGCGGGTAGAGCGATGCGCGGGAGGGCAGCCTGCCGTTTCGACAGCAAGGCCGAGGCCGGCCAGGCCGATGTGTGACGTGTAACCGGCGCTGAGCAGGCAACACATGGACTGTGCCGGTCACACAGGGGAGTGCTCGGTGCTGCGTGAAGGGCAAGAAGAACACGGTCCACCACGCAGCACTCCCTGTGCGGGGTGAGGGCCGGTCCCTCACTCATCGCTCCGCGCGTAGCGCGCCCGCTGCGCGCGGCGTGGCGGCGAAGGCGTCGTACCGCTCCCCGGCTAGCCGGAGGAGGAGGTCCACATCCTCCGTCAGGACGTAGCGCTGAGCGGCCAGCGCCTCGGCCGCCGCCCGCACCCGTTGCAGGTAGCTCTCACGGTTCGGGTAGCGCTCCGCGATGCTGGGCCGCGGGTCGCCGCGGGCGGTGCGCTCTGTGGCAGTGGGCGGGAACGGCAGGGTGGAGCCGAGCATGGAGATGATCTGGCCCGCGCCGCCGGTGAGGGGGTGGCGTGGGTTCCAGCCCGTGTACGTCGCCACCGGCACGGTGAGGTCGGGCAGGCGGATGCCGCCCACTTCGTTCAGGTCCTCATCTACGGCCGCGACGTACATCGGGTACAGTGGGCCGAGGCGCGGTGGATAACGGCCGATACCACGTTCGGCCTCCGGACCGAGGTCGAGGCGCGGCACCGGGCGCAGGCGGGCGGGGTCGGGCAGATGCGCGCCGGGCACGGCGCGGAACCGGTCGATCACCCGCTCCGGCGGCACGGCCGTGCCGTCGGCCAGACGCGGGAAGACGCTAGGCGGAGGCTCCTCGCCGGCCGTCACCCACCGGTCCAGGTTCGTGAGTGCCGCGCGCATCAGGGGGGAGAAGTCCAGCACGTTGAAGGGGTGGGCGCCGCGAGCGCCATCCAGCGGGCTCAGATCGGTGAGCGGCAGGCTGCCGGAGACATGCTGCGTGCCCGCCAGGTGGTAGACCCGCATTTCGGGCGGCGGCTCGATGTCGCGCTCCCCCGCCGGGTCCACGTGCAGGAGGGCACCGTCGCCGCGCCAGTACTCAGCGGCGGTGTTGGTGGCGATGATGCGCGGCACCCCGCCCAGGGCGCGCTGGCGGCGGAGCAGCCCGTCGGTCGTGCCGGTGAGCGGGTCGGTCAGCTCATCGGCCGCAAATGGCGGCAGGTGGCCGAAGCCGAAGGCGTACTGCACGGAGGGCTGCGCGTAGCGATGGTTGAACTCGCCCCGTCGCGCCCCGGCGATGTGCACGAGCAGGCCGTCGAACACCTGCCGTCCTTCCTCGTCAAGGTTGAGGCCCAAGTAGAGGAAGTGGCGGAGGAAACGCCCGCTCTGCGAGGCCCCGAAGCCGTACACGCGGCCGATCCGCCCGGCGCAGGGATTGCCGGCCGCGGCGTCGGCGGAGCGCAGGAAGGCGGCGCAGTCGCGCACGGCCAGCAGGCCGGCGCCGGCCAGCGGGCAGTCGCTGGTGGTGTAGATCACCTCGTAGATACGCCCCGGCTCAAAGCCGCCGGGCAGCCACACCCGCGTCGGGTCGGGTACCGGGCGCCCGCCCTCGTCGCGTGCGAAGCGCCAGGTGTCGCGCGGGATGACCGTGCGTGGCCCGTCCCACCAGTCGCGCACCGTGAGCACCGCGTCCGCTTCGTCCGGGTCGGCGGCCGGGTAGGGGTGGTGGACGCGATCGGCCAGCAGGTGGTCGGCCACCGGCGCGTTGGGCTGGAACTCCACCCGCACCTGCCCGGGGATGGGCCGCCCGTCCCGCAGGGCGCGCGGCGCCGCTAGGCCCATCAGTGCCGGGCTGCGGATCACGTCCCACTGCCAGCCGCACCAGGCGATGGTCCAGCCGCGTTCCATCAAGAAGCCGTCGCCGGGGTCGATGCGCGGTGTCGGCACCGGCTCGCGCGGTGCGCGGTTGAACTGGGTGAGCACGGTTTTGCGCCCGCGGTTGACCACGTCCAGGAGCAGGCGGCCGGAGCCGCGCGCTGGGTCCACGGGCTGCACCAGGCAGAAGTCGGCGGAGAAGTGGACGCGCCTCGTCGCATCCCGCTCCGCCAGGTCCAGGTCCACGATGTCGGCGTTGGCGGGATGGGCTGGATCGACGGCGAAGTGCACGATCCCGTCCAGGCGTTCGTACGGCCCGACGGCACCGAACGGGGCGCCGTCGGCCAGGAGCGTGCGGGAGCGGATCTCAAGGTGGGTGACGGACATGCGGCACTCTCCCCAGGGCCGGCGTGTTGGCCGGACTGAGGGGAAGCTACGCGCCGGCCCCAGCGGTGTCAACCGCCGGTCGCGACCGGCTCAGCCGGCCGCGCGTTCGCCGTCGATGAAGCGGGTGATGGTCGCGGCGGTGGCCCGTTCGAGTTTGATGTACTGGGCGCCGAGCGCCTTCGCCAGGCGTGGCCCGAGGCCCAGGGCGTTGCGCGGCGGTTCGGTGTCGATCACCACACCCTCATAGCCGGCGGCGCGCAGGCGCTCGGCGGCTGCCAGTGCGGCCCGCCAGGGGTCGCCCCTGGCGGGGGCGACGTTGGGCCGCACGTCGGACACGAGCACGATCAGCGGCTCCACCGGCTCGCCCGCGCAGGCCCGCCGGAGCGTCTCCTCGCAGCGCACGAGCGCGGCGGCCAAGGGGGTGCGGCCGCCGGTGGGCAGGGTGCGCAGGCGTTGCTCGGCCAGGTCGGCGGAGTTGGTGGGGGGCAGCACCAGCTCGGCGTCCGCGCCGCGGAACACGATCAGGGCCACGCGGTCGCGCCGCCGATAGGCGTCCAGGAGCAGCGCGAGCACGGCGCCTTTGGTGGCGGCCATGCGCTCCTGGGCGCCCATGGAGCCGCTGGCATCGAGCACGATGAGCACGAGGCGGCGGGCCCGGTCGTGTCGCTCGCGTCGGTGCAGGTCGCGCGGCTCGAGGAGCAGGAACGGGCGCCCGTCTCTCTCAAACGGCGACACGGCCGCGCGGCGGGCGGGCTGGTGCGGCGCCGCCGCGCGAATGGTGGCGGTGAGCGAGATGGGTTCCCCTGGGCGGACAGGGAGCACGCGCCCCCGCGCCGGACCGCGCGGGGCCCGCCCCTGCAAGCCGGGGGCCCGACCGGCGGCGCGCGATGGATGAGCACGGCGGCGCCGCGCCTGGAGCTGGATCGTGGGGAGCGGGCCGGTCGGCGACGCGGGCGGCGACGGGTGGACCGGTCCAAGGGGCGGCTGCGCGGCGGGTGATCCCCGCTGTGCCGAAGTGCCAGGCCCGTCCGGCCCCGTATCGGGTGGCTGCGGTGGCTCGGGCGGCTCATCGTCCTCCGGCGGCCACCTGTCCCCCGTCGGCGACCGGGAGCGGTGCTCGGCGATGGCGCGTTCGAGCTGCTCCGGGTCCAGCCCTGGCTGCTCGAACGGCTGCCGCCGGCGCCGGTGCGGGAGGGCCAGCTCGGCGGCGGTACGCACATCGTCCTCGGTGACCGCGTCGCGGCCGGCGAGGGCGGCGATGGCCCGCGCCGCCTTGTACATGGCCAGGTCCGCCCGCAGCCCGTCCACCTCGAAGGCCGCGCACACGTGCGTGATCAGGCTGAGCATCGCTTCGGGCACGCGCACCCGCGGCAGCAGCGCCCGCGCCCGCTCGATGCGCTCCCGTTCGGCGCGCTCGGCCGCCGCCCAGGCGGCAACGAAGCCGTGCGGGTCACTCTCGAAGGCGATGCGGCGCCGCACCGCCTCGGCGCGCTCGGCCGGGTCGCGCAGCCCCTCCACGTCCACGGCCAGGGCGAATCGGTCCAGCAGTTGCGGCCGCAGTTCACCCTCCTCCGGGTTCATGGTGCCCACCAGGATGAAGCGCGCCGGGTGCGAGACGGAGATGCCCTCACGCTCGACGTAATTGCGGCCCATGGCGGCGGCGTCGAGGATGACATCGACCAGGTGGTCGTGCAGCAGGTTCACCTCATCGACGTAGAGGATGCCGCGGTTGGCCTGGGCGAGGAGCCCGGGCTCGAAGTGGCGCTCACCGGTGCGGATGGCCCGCTCTACGTCCAGGCTGCCGATCACGCGGTCTTCGGTGGCGCCTACCGGCAGCTCGACCATGGGGATGCGCCGCCGCGTCGTTTCCAGCGGCTCGCCACGCGCGCGGCGGGCGGCGCACTGGTCGCAGGGCTCCGGGTCGTCGGGGTCGCAGTTGTAGAGGCAGCCGCGCACGACGGTGATCTCGGGGAGCAGGGCGGCCAGGGCGCGCACGGCGGTGGACTTGGCCGTGCCCTTGCGGCCGCGCACCAGGACGCCGCCCAGCGCGGGGTGCACGGCGTTGAGCAGGAGCGCCAGCTTCATGCGCTCCTGCCCGGCGATGGCGGTGAAAGGAAACAACGGACGTTGCATGCGCCTGGTCCTTTCCGAGGAACGAGGGGCGAGTCAGCGCCGCGTGCGGCGTGTTGAGCAGGGGCGCTCCCCCGCAGCACGCGGCGCGCGGCATGCAGCACCGTTCCGCACCCCCACCGCTCAGCGCTCAGCGCTCGCCGCCCGGCACTCGGTGCAGGGCGATGTTCTCCAGCACTACCCGCCGCAGCAGTCGAGGTCGCCGAAGCGCTGCCGAGCGTCCAGGATGTCGATCCCCGCCACACGGCCGTCCGCCGTGTAGTCGATGGCGATCCCTTCCGCTACGTGCTGGGTGGTCACGGTGGTTTCCACAAAGCGGATGTAAAGCGCGTCCACATCTGCCCGTAGCGAAAGTCCTGCCGGCATTCCAGCCGTCCGCGCTCCGCGGGGGTCCAGACCGCCGCCTGGATCGCCTAGATGACCTCCGCCTCGGTCGCGCCCCGAAAGCGGAGCTGCTCCCGCGCGTGAGCGGACAGTCGGATCGGCTTCATCGCTCGCAGCGTATCACCTCAGCGCAGCGCGGCACGCCAGGTGCCAAGAGCGCGGTAGGCGCCGTCTCACAGCCGTGCTCCCCCGGCTTGTCGGGGGCAGGGGGCCCGTGCTTCAGCCGGGGGCCGAGGGGCGGAGGGAAGGGTGGATGCCCCCGGCCCGCCGGGGCTGGCTTGTCCCCTCACTCCTCACCCATCGCTCAGCACCGGTCCTCAAGCTCACCTTCCAGCTCCAGCGCGGTGCCGCGCAGCGCGTCCAGCAGGGCCGCGTCCGGCCGCTCCCACAGGCCGCGATCGGCCGCCTCCAGCAGTCGTCCGGCGATGTCGCGCAGCGCCCACGGGTTGGAGCGGCGCAGGAAGGCGTACGTCTCTTCATCGAGGACGTAGGCGCGGGCTACCCGCTCGTACATCCAGTCGTCCACCACCTTGGCGGTGGCGTCATAGCCGAAGAGGTAGTCCACCGTGGCTGCCAGCTCCAGCCCGCCCTTGTAGCCGTGACGGCGCATGGCGGCGATCCACTTCGGGTTCACGACGCGCGACCGGAACACGCGCAGCGCTTCTTCTTTTAGATCGCGCACGCGGGTGCGGGCCGGGTCGGCGCTGTCACCGAAGTAGCGGCGCGGCATGCGGCCGGTGAGGGCGCGGATGGTGGCGATCATCCCGCCGTGGTACTGGAGGTAGTCGTCCGAATCGAAGATGTCGTGCTCGCGGTTGTCCTGGTTCTTGACGGCGGCCACCACGCCGGCCAGCGCCGTCTCGAAGTCGGACCGGGCGTCCACCCCGTACTCGGCGCCGGTGTAGGCGTAGCCGCCCCAGTTGATGTACGCCTCGGCGAAGTCGGCCAGGCCGGTCCAGTTGTGCTCGTCGATGAGCGGCAGGATACCGGCGCCGTAGGTGCCCGGCTTGCAGCCGAAGACGCGGTACAGGGCGCGCCGCTCCGCCTCCGCCGACGTTACCCCCGCGCGTTCGAGGGCCGCGCGGCGCTCCAGGTAGCGCTTGCGCACGAAGTTCTGCTCCGGCGGCTCGTCCAGGTGGGCCACGGTGCGCACGGCTTCGTCGAGCAGCGCGATCAGGTAGGGAAAGGCGTCGCGGAAGAAGCCGGAGATACGGCAGACGACGTCGATACGCGGCCGCCCCAGCTCCGCCAGCGGGATCACCTCCAAGCCGAGCACGCGCCGGTTTTCGGGCTGCCAGCGCGGCCGTACCCCCAGCAGGGCGAACACCTGCGCCACGTCGTCGCCGTGCGTGCGCATGGCGCTCGTGCCCCAGATGGAGATACCCACTGACTCCGGGTAGCGGCCTTCGTCCTGCCGGTAACGCTCGATGAGGGCGGCGGCGAGCTGCTGTCCCACCTGCCAGGCGGCCACCGAGGGCAGCGTGCGCGGGTCCACGGCGTAGAAGTTGCGACCGGTGGGGAGCACGTGCGCCATGCCGCGGGTGGGCGCGCCGCTCGGCCCCGGCGGCACGTAGCGGCCGTCCAGCGCGTGCAACACGTTGGCGATCTCGTCCGTGGTGCGCTGCAGGGCGGGCAACAGCCGCTCGCCGATGAACGTCAGCACCCGGCGCACCGCGGTCGGCGCCTGGCCCTCGCCCAGCACCGCCGCCACGGCCGCGTCGATCGCCTTTGGGCTAAAGCCGCGTTCGGCCAGGGCCGCGATCAAGCGGCGGCCCGTGTCGTCGAGGGCGGCGATCACGTCGCCCTGGATGCGGAGCTGCCGCCCGCTGATCCGTGCCAGGCGCTCCAGGCCGGCGCCGGGGGAGGACGACACGCGTTCGGCAGGGGCGGCAAGGAGCGCGTCCAGGTCCAGCCCGAAGTGCTCGCACAGCGCCCCGCGCATGCCCGGCACCTCCAGGTTGGGCACGCGCACCAGGGCGGCCAGCAGGTCCACGAGCTGCTCGCCTTCGGGCACGACGCCCAGGACGTGCAACCCGTCGCGGATCTGGGCGCCGGCCAGCTCGCACAGGTAGCCGTCGATCTCCTGCAGGAGGTGGGCCAGGTCCTTGCCGCGCATCTCGGTGAGCGTGATGGGCGTGCCCTCCTCGGTGCGGGAGGGGTCCCAACTGTGCGTGTGGTCCGCGGAACCTGCCTGGCGGTTGAGGATCGCCTCGATGTCCGCGTCCAGGTGCGCCCGCTCGATCACGTCCCAGATCTGGCGCTGCAAGAGCGGCAGCTTCTCCGGGTCCAGCATCTCCACCTGGTAGTACTCGTCGATGAGCTGGGCCAGCTCGGCCAGCTCGTCGTAGGCGCCGGCGGTGGTCATGGGCGGCGTGAGGTGGTCCACGATCACGGCATGCGTGCGTCGCTTGGCCTGCGCCCCTTCGCCGGGGTTGTTGATGATGAACGGGTACACCAGCGGCAGGTCGGCCAGGAACTGGTCCGGGTAGCAGGTGGGGCCGGGCCCGGCCGCCTTGCCGGGCAGCCACTCGAGGGTGCCGTGCTTGCCCAGGTGGACGATGGCGTCCGCACCCCAGCCGTCGCGCAGCCAGCGATAGAGGGCGTGGTAGTAGTGCGGCGGCGGCAGGTCCGGCATGTGGTAGATGGCGTTGGGGTCCATGCCGTAGCCGCGCGGCGGTTGCAGGGCCACGAACACGTTGCCGAACTCCAGCCCCGCCAGCGCGATGTGGCCGTCATGGACGTAGGCCGCTCCGGGGGGCGGGCCCCACTTCCCCGCCATCTCACGCCGGTTGTGCTCCGGCAGGGCCTCGAACCAGGTTGCGTAGGTAGCGGCGGGGACGCGCGCCGCGGCCTGGGCGAGCTGCGTTTCGGTGAGGAACTCGGTGTCATAGGAGCAGCGGGCGAGGAGCGCGTGGATCAGCTCGTCGCCGGTGGCCGGCACGCCCTCCACCCGGTAGCCGTGCGCGCGCATGGCCTCCAGGAGGCGCACCAGCGAGGCGGGCGCATCCAGTCCTACGGCGTTGCCGATGCGCGAGATGCGTGCCGTGGAGTTGGTGAGCACGAAGGCGACCCGCTTCTCGTGGTTCGGTTTACGGCGCAGGGCGGCCAGCCGCGCCGCGATCTCCATCAGCCGGTCACAGCGCTCCGGGTCCGCCACGTAGCGCATCACCGGTGCACCCGCGCCGTCGCCGCTTGTCGCCCACTGCGCCGTTTCTTCTTTGAAGGAGACGGGCACGGTCAGGATGCGGCCGTCGAACTCCGGCAGCATGACGTTCATGGCCGCGTCCAGCGGCGAGAGGCCGCGCAGCGACTCCTCCCATGCGGCGCGCGGGCTGCCGGCGGTGATGGCCTGCAGCACCGGCACGTCCAGCCGCTCCAGCACCTCGGTGGCCCAATCGCTCGCAGTCTGCCCGTCCGGGCTGACGCCGCCCATGGCGAAGGACATGGTGGTGATGAGCACGTCGATGCACGGCCGTCCCGCGTCGTCAAGGAAGTAGCGCAGGGCGGCGGGCAGCGGGCCCGGCGCGCCGGTGTCGGACTCGTCCGTGTCCTTGAGGGAGTAAGCGTACACGGGCAACACGTTCAGCCCGGCGCGCTCGCCCGCCCGCACCAGCTCGTCCACAAAGGCCGTGTTGCCGGACAGAAAGTGCGAGCGGTAGAAGAGCAGGCCGACGGTGGGGCGGGTCAGGTCGTGGCGGGCCCGCCAGGCGGCGATCGTGCCTTCCGGCACGTCCGGGTGGTAAAGGCCGTGGCGCGGCTGCTCGGCCGGTGGCTCGTAGCCGTAGCCGGTGGCGAGTAGGTGGTCGCTCAGGAAGCGCAGCAGGTGCTCGTAGTTGTCGGCGCCGCCGAACTGCAGGTAGGCGAAGGCTTCATGCGCGACGGGCACGCCGACGTTGGACAGCGCCGTCAGCTCCGGGTCGAGGGCATCGGTGCCGGGCAGGCACACCAGCCAGGTGCCGCGGGCGGCGGCGTCGGCCGTCAGGCGGTCCAGCCCGTGCGCGAAGCTGGCCCTACCCCCGAGCAGGCGTACGATCACCACCTCCGCCTCCGGCAGCTCGGCGCCTAGGAGGGCGTCGACGTCGGCGTCGGTCTTGAGGTGTAAGAGGTTATAGGCGCGCACACGGGGGAAGTCGCGCGGCAGGCGGGGCGTCACCCGCGCCAGGGTAAGCAGGTCCGTATCGGAGTGGGTGAGGAACAGGAACCCGCCCGGACCGGCGGTGCGCGCCCCGCGCCGATCGTCGATCGGCTGGCCGTCTGGGCGCGCCTCCCAGGTGAGGGCGGTAAAGTGCAGGGGCGCCAGGGCCGGCGGCGGGGGCAGGTACGTGTCCGCGGCCAGCATCTGCTCGATGTAGTCGTACAGCACCAGCACCAGGTCCTCGCGGTTCATGGAGTGGAAGTAGAGCGCCCGCCCATCGAACAGCAGCATGACCACGTTGGCCAGGGCGCACGGACCCAGGCACCCGCCGATGGTCAGGTGTACGCGGTTGCGCAGCTTCCGGCGCTCCCACTCGTTGTGGTACAGCTCGGCCGGTACGGGAGCGTGACCACGCTCCGTATGACCGCAGCAGCAGCCGGTGCAGACGAACAACTGCCCCTGCTTGCGCGCGACGTTCACCAGCTTGCCGTCGGCGCGGAAGACAAGATTGCGCATAGATCCTCTGGTGGTGGCCTGTCCTTACCCCTGCCCCAGTGCTGTGTGCTGCGTGGGGCGAGCCGCCCCGGCCGAAGGCACGGGGGTCCGGTGAGCCGGGACCGCAGCACTCAGCACGTGGCACGGGAGCTGTGACCGGCACTGGAGCGTGACGCCCGCTCCAGCACCGCCGCGAATATCAGCGCGAACACGGCCCAGAACAGTACCGCTCCCGCCAGCGACACGGCGCGGAACTGGAACAACAACGACGTGGGGACGCTGCCCCGGTCGGGGTTGTCCGGCATCACCAGCCACAGGCCGGCGAAGTACAGGGCGTACACACCGCCGGCTGCCGGCACCGCCGCTCTGGCCCCCACACCGCTCGCCCGCAGGGAGCGGGCCAGCAGCACCGCGACGGCCAACCCGCCCGCGGCCAGCGCGGCAAACAGCACGTACAGCATCTGGCGGTCGTAGATCGTGGCGGCCTCACCCACCCCGGGCGGATTGGCCGGGTACTTGAGGAACGGCGCCAGGTAGAGCGTCCACAGCGCCGCCCCGGCCAGGGCCAGCGCCCGGCGGCGCGGCGTGCGCCCTGGCAGGCGCCGGCCGGCTATGAGGTAGACCCCGCCGAAGATCAGCCCCACGGCCAGCCCGTAGACCACCGACCCCACGGCCAGCCCCAGCTTCTGGGTGCGGCGGGAGAAGACCTCCTGGCCGTGATCCTCTTCCGGGCGCGCCGCCGTTTCCAGGGCGATGGCGCGGTCCACCAGCGGCTCACCGGCCACGAGGTGCAGGCCAGCCATGATCAGGCCGGCGAGCAGCGCCGCGATCAGGGTGGCGCGGAGCACCAGCGTCGATTGCGTCGCGCCCATCGCGCGCCCTAGTGACAGGCGAAGCCGAACAGGTGGCGGCCGTCGTGGAAGAACTCGTGCAGCAGGTTCTTCCCGGGCGCGATCCCCAGCAGACCGCCCAGGGCCTGCCCCTGGTCGAAGGCGAGCACAAAGAGCAGCATCATGCCGGCCAGGATCATGAGCGCCGGCAACATCCGTTCACGGGTACCCTCGGCAACCCGCGCCAGCCGCAGCAAGGTCATAACCGCCTCCTTAGAAAAACAACTTTCCCCGCTGGCTGGCAGGGAGCAGCGGGGAATCCGCATCCTGCCCACCAGAGACGCGCAGGTGGGTGAAGGTCCGCGGCCGCGGCAGGTACCCTGGCTTCCCCGAGGTGGGGTTACAGTTGCGCGTCAGCGCCGGACTCGCACCGGACTTCCCCTGCACATCGCGGCCGTATGCAGTTTGGTGCCGAGTATACCCGTTCGTTCCGGCTGTGTAAAGTGGTGCACGAGGTCACCGTCACCGGAGGTTGCTTCGCATGGACGACGGCGCGCCCACGCAGATGTCGCCCTACGGCCGGCACCTGTTGCTGTGCGGGCACGGCGACTGCGCGCCGGCCGGGGAGGCCGCGCGCCTGCTCGCCGTCGCCCGCGCGGAGCTGGGCGACCGGCGACGGCTGCGCAACCCGGAGCGCGTGAAGCTGAGCGTGGTAGATTGCCTGGGGGTGTGCCGCAACGGCCCGATCGGCGTCGTGTACCCGGATGGGGTGTGGTACGACCGCATCGATGAGGTGCGCATCCGGCAGATCGCGCGCGAGCACCTGCTGGCCGGGCGGGTGGTGGAAGCGGCGGCCTTTCACTGCCTTTACCCGCCGGGCGTGCTGCCGCCCTACGCGCCCGCCCTGCGCGGCGACGCCGGGAGCTACCGTGGGGCGGCGGTGGACGACCCGGCCGAGGAGCCCCAGCCGTGGGCCGAGGGGCTGGTGGAGCCGGCCGATCCCACGGCGCGGGAGGCGCGGCGGCGGGCGGCCCGCGCAGCCGGGCGGCGCAAGGGGCTCATCATCGTCAACACCGGTCTGGGCAAGGGCAAGACCACCGCCGCCTTCGGCATCGCCATGCGGGCACGGGGGCGCGGGATGCGCGTGGGTGTGATCCAGTTCATCAAGCCGGGCACGGCCAACTTCGGCGAGATCCGCGCCGCACGCCGACTTGGCATCGACGTTATCGGCACCGGCGATGGCTGGACCTGGCGGAGCAAGGACCTGGACCGCTCTGCGGCGCTGGCCGCGCGGGGCTGGGCGCTGGCGCAGGAGTGTATCCTGTCCGGTGCTTACGACGTGCTGGTATTGGACGAGTTCACCTACCCGCTGCACTACGGCTGGCTGGACGCGGCGGCGTGTGTGGCCTGGCTGCGCGCGCACAAACCAGAGATGCTGCACCTGGTGATCACCGGCCGCTACGCCCCACCGGCCCTGATCGCGGCCGCTGACCTCGTCACTGAGATGCGTCCTATCCGCCACCCACTGGCCGAGCAGGGCATTCGCGCCCAGCCCGGCATCGAGTTCTGAGGCTCTGCGGTGGAACGTCTACAATGGTGCTGACCGGTGGCGGCCGCGTCCGGTTGCCGGTCCCGAACGGCGTGTACGCGAAAGGGATGCGGGAGATGGACGTCTTCGATGCCGTGCGTACCATGCTGGCGATTCGTCGTTACCAGGACCGCCCAGTGCCGGAGGAGGTGGTACGGCGCATCCTGGAGGCCGGGCGGCTTTCGGCGAGCGCGCGCAACGCCCAGCCGTGGCACTTCATCGTGGTGCAGAATCGGGAGACGCTGCGGCGGCTGGGCGAGCTGGCCCGCACCGGGCCGTATATCGCCCAGGCGCCGCTGGCCGTGGTGGTAGCGGTGGAGAAGGGCCGTTTTTCGCTCTCGGACGCCAGCCGTGCCATCCAGTCCATGATGCTCACGGCGTGGGCGGAGGGCGTAGGTTCCAACTGGGTCGGTTTTGAGGGATTGAACGGCGAGATCAAGTCCCTGCTCGGCATCCCGGCGGAGCTGGATGTCGTGGCGATTATCCCCTTCGGCTATCCGGCGCAGCCCGTGGGGCGGGGCCGCAAGCGGCGCAAGGCGCTGGCCGAGGTGGCGCACCGCGAGCGCTTCGGGCAGCCCTTCGTCTAGACCGAGCGTGTGGCCCTTCAAGGGGAAGGCCAGAGCGCGATGCCGAACTTCTGCGGCGCGTGCGGTGCCCGACTGGAGGAGCGACCCGCCTTTGGCAAGGTGCGGCCGGTCTGCCCGGCCTGCGGCCAGGTCCACTTTGAGGACCCGAAGGTGGCCGTGGGCGTGGTGGCGGAGCGGGACGGCCAGATTCTGCTCACGCGGCGCAACCATGAGCCCAAGATGGGCTGTTGGTCCTTCCCCTCCGGTTTCGTCGACGCCTATGAGAACGTGGTCGAGGCGGCGGCGCGGGAGGCGTTTGAGGAGACCGGCATCCGAGTCACGGTTGGCCCACTCCTCGGCGTGTACCAGGAGCCGGGCAGCCGTGTGATCTACCTGGCGTTTGCCGCCGAGGCGGGTCCCGGCGAGCCGGTGTGCGGGGAGGAGTGCATGGAGGTGCGCTTCTTCCCGGCCGATGCCCTGCCCGAGCTGGCCTTCCACCACGACGCCGCCATCCTCGCCGCCTGGCGCCGGCGGCGGGCACGGCGCCGGCGGATGGGCGCGTCTTAGCGGCTGCTGCGGCGCGGGTTGGGGCGCGGCCACCGCCGTGGTTGCCGCCCGGGCGGCTCGTTCGGGTGGGGGTCGGTCTCTCCGCGTCGGGCTGCCGGCGCCCAGCTTCGCGGTGGGCCGTCCAGCAGTCCCTCCTCGTAGGCGCGGTTGATCCCCTCCATCACCCACATACGCAGCAGGGTGTGATGGCCGATCCCCTTGCGGGCGGCGATCGCCCGTGCGTCGACGAGCATCTCCGGGTCGAGGCGGATGGTGATCTGTTGCTTGCGCACCGACCGGTCGGTTGGTCCGTGCGGCCCCCCGCTTGCCGCGATCGGCTCGGCCTCGGCGTCCCGATCCCAGTAATCGCCCATGCGCATCTCTCCGTGGCCAGTGTATCGATGTGACAGCGCTGTAGTGCCAATGTAACTACGCAAGCACCGCGTCGCGCAAGACCCTGGTGGTCCAGCCGGCGCGTGCGCCGACCCGCCGGTCGACCCGATCTGCTGCATACGGGCGAGATGCGGTGCCGTACAGGGGCATGTCGGCCGGAACTGGCCGTGACAGCGCGGCTTAAGCGGCCCCTGGCCTCAGCCGAGTGTGTTTCGCAGGAGTACTCGGCGAGGAGAAGGGACCGTGCGGGGGTGTGCATGGGGGAGGGGTGAGCGAGGGGTCGCGCTGGTGGAGCTGGCGCTCATGGTGCCGGTACTGACGCTGCTGTTCGCCGGCATCGCCGCCCTCGGTGATGCTCTGAACGCGTACCTGTCGGTCGTCAATGCCTCGCGGGACGGAGCACGGCTGGCTGCGCGGGCGGGCGCGAGCGACACCGATATCCGGTCGCTTGTGTTGGCGGACCTGCGTCGCCTCCGGGACCCCACCAGCGACGCGGATGTTACCATCACCCGCAACGTGATCCCGGGCGAGGCGTCAATCCAGGTGAATGTCTGTCACAGCCACCGATTGATTATCAGCTATCCCTTGCTGGGGGTGCCGAACCCGCTTCGGCTATGCGCCAGCACCACGATGCGCCTGACAGGGTGACGGCACCGCCCGACACAGGGGGAAAGCACGAGCGCGGAGGAGTGCCATGCGGTGGTCGCGGTATGGGCACAGAGGCGGCGGAGGGGCCGACGGTGAGCGGGGTGTGGCCATCGTGCTGCTGGCCCTGATGGCGGTGGCGCTCATGGGCCTGACAGGGTTCGCCATCGATGCCGGCCGGCTGTTCATTGCCCGCGCAGAGCTGATGCGCACGGCGGACGCCGCGGCGCTGGCCGGGGTGGTGGAGCTGCCCAACCTGGCGAAGGCACAGGCCAGCGTCATCAAGTACGTTCAGGCCAACGACCCGCAGGCGACCGTCACGGTGCAGCAGCCAGGCAGCGATCCGCGTCTCAAGGTGACCGTGAGCAAGCGGGTGGACATGACGTTCATGCGGGTCCTGAACGTCGATTCGGTAACCGTTCAGGCGAGCGCGACGGCCGGTCGGGGCGGGGTCGTGGACCTCGTGATGGTGCTGGATGAGACCGGGAGTATGCAGGGCCAGAAACTGCGCGATGCCCAGGATGCCGCCCGTGAGCTGGCAAGCATGCTCCTGCCCGATGCAACCGGGTCGACGGCGCTGGGGCTAGCGCCGTTTCGCATGTCCTACTTTGGTGGACGGAACTGTCGCTTCTACTCATATGAATGTGTGCCCAACAGTCATATTGTCGGAATGACTGGTGATAAAAATATGCTGATATCTGCCATCAATCGGCTGAGTGGCGACGGCAATACCAATATCTGTATGGGCCTTTGGAAAGGTCGGCAGATCCTATTTGGTCCAGGAAGTCACACTGACCCAAAGACACGGAAAGTGCTTGTTTTACTGTCCGATGGAGATAATAACCCTCACCACTATACTGATTCAACGTGGCCCACAGAATGTGATTTTGGTCGCGACTCCGGGATCGGTGCCGGATGCAACACCAGCGATAGTGTGACGAATGTTCTTGACCGCAAGACATATGATCTGGCTCAGTCGATAAAGAGTCAGGGAGTTGAGATTTATGTCGTCGGATTTGGCCTCTGCGGTACAAACGATCCGGGGGTGCCATGCGATCCGAGCAAGATCGGTGCAGGCTCAGCCGATAATGACCGAAATCTCCTCAAATGTATCGCATCTTCGTCATCAGGAACAACGGATCACTACTTTGAAGCTGCCGATACTAGCCAGCTAGCCTCACTGTTCAGGACGATCGGTGGATCGATTATTGCTCGTCTGGTCGAATAAGGCGAGGTAAAGCGAAATGGTGCGTCGTCGTGCAGCGGATGAGCAGGCCCTGACCTTGGTGGAGATGGCCATCGTCACCCCGGCTCTGTTCCTGCTGCTATTCGGCATCGTGGAGCTTGGGCGTCTGATGAACGCGTGGGTGTCCGTGCAGCACGCGGCACAACTGGGCGCACGCTACGCCGTTACCGGACGAGAAACGTGCAGCAGCGGCGGCACTGACCGGCTGAGCTGCATTGTCAGCGAGGCTCGGGCAGGGCTAGCGCATCTGCCAGGGGGCGCCTCGGCGCCGGTCACCGTGCGCAGCTGGGCGTACCCCAATTACACGGTCATGACACCGAATTCAGCCGGCCAGCCTTGCGATGCGGTGGAGGTTCAGGTGCAATACACCTTCTCTCTGGTTGCGCCGCTTATCGCCGCACTCGTGCCGCAGGTGACGCTGACCGGGAGTCAGCGCTTTCTCAACGAACCGTTTGGCCGCTGTAGCTGACGCCCGGCGGCCGCCATCGGCATCGGTATGCCAGCAAGGGAGGAAGGGGCTATGGATGTGACCGGCACGTTGACCGGCGGCTCGCTCACACTAGCGGTGACCACCCTGGCGCTGGCGGGATACCGCGCCGGATGGTTACGTTCCCCCCTGCAGGTCGCGGCGTGCGGCTGGCTGACTTATACCTGCGGCGTGGCCACGGTGCTGGTCACGCGTGGCATCCCACTGCTCGTGAGCGTGGTCGGGGCGGCGCTGCTGGCGGTGTTGGCTGTGCCGGTCGTGGTGGCGGCCTATCGGCACGATGCTCAGCGGGGGCGTGTGAATCGGACTCCCGGTGAAGCTCGCCCGGCTCACCGGCCAACTTCCACCGCAGGGCCCGTCGAGGATGGGCCGGCCCTCCGGCGGCGTGGCCGGAACGTCGCCACCCGCTAGCGGCCGGGCATCGGGCCGCCGCCGGCAGGCTGAGGCTCTCGCGTCAGCAGCTCGAGCAGGGCATCGACCACCCGCGGGTCGAACTGGGTGCCGCGGCCCTCTTCTAATTCCGCCCGCACGACGGCCGGCGGCAGCGCGCGCCGGTACGGTCGCTCTGAGGTCATCGCGTCGAACGCGTCGGCAACGGCGATAATGCGCGCGCCGAGCGGGATCGCCTCTCCTTGGAGGCCCTGGGGGTAGCCGCGGCCGTCCCAACGTTCATGGTGCGAGAGCACGAGGGGAGCGGCCGCCGCCAGTTCCGGCAGGTCGCGCAGCAGCCGCGCGCCTGCCTCCGTGTGGGTTCGAACCTCGCGCCACTCCGCCGGGCTCAGCGGGCCCGGTTTGGCGAAGATCGTCGAGCGCAGGCCGAGGTTGCCGATGTCGTGCACGCGCGCGGCCAGGGCGATCAGCTCCACCTCTGGCGGTGGTAGGCGCAGGTGCAGCGCGAGCCGACGGGCCAGCTCGGCCACCCGCTCGCTGTGGCCCGGCGTGCGGTCGCGGGCGTCAACGGTATCGGCGATGGCCAGCAGTCCAGCACGGGTCTGCACCCGCACGGCTACGCCGTCCCTGAGCGAGCGGTACACGACCACGGACGGGGCGGTGAGCAGCAGCACGGCGGCGGGCCAGCGGGCGCCGCTCACGGCGGCAAGGGCGCCCAGCAGGTACAGGGTACCCTCGTGGGCGAGGTGATGCCGGCGCCGTTGCCACCAGCCACGCAGCGGGTTACGCCGCTGCTGGATGCCGATGATCAGGTCGATAAGCGTCGCGTTGACGGTGAACATGGTCACCGCGGCGGCGGTTAACGCGGTGGCTGCCCGCTCGCCGCTGAGCGTCGCCGTCAGCGGGCCGGAGGCTATCCGGCCAAACACGGCCGCCGCGGCGCCGGCCCGCAGACCCGCCACGGCGGTGTTGTACGCGACTTGGACCGGGGCGGTGCGACGGATGATCTCGCCAGTGCCGATGCCACCCAGGGAGGCAAGCATGGCCAACGGTGTTGGCAGGAGCACCGCCGCTGCGAAGGCAGGCGCCGTATCGGCCGAAACCTTGGTCCGCGGCGCCAATTGCAGCGGGTATAGGTGGGCCACACCGATCATGAGGGCCAGCACCCCGGTGAGAACCACCTGCGTCGGGTTGGGCTGCGCGCTGTGCGCGGCGGTCCATCCCAGCGCCCCAATCGTGGCCAGCGTCGCGCCGGAAACATAAACCTTGATACGCCGCGGCACGCGCGGGCGTGGACGCCGAGGTTCCCCCTCCATAATCCGTTACCGCTGGGTTTGCTTTGCCGCTGCTTGGGACCGCGGTGCCTTGGGGGCCAGGGTGATGGCCGTGCGTACCGGCTGGTTTGTAGTGTCGAACGCGGCTACCTCACCGCCGCTGGGCTGCACCATGCGCAACCCGACGGCGAAACGAACGCTGCTTCTGACCGTCAATGTGGCGGTGACCGCGGTGGAGCCGTCGGCGGCGACGGTGCCCGCGCGCTCTAGACGAGCTGTGAGCGGGAAGAAAGGCGCGTTCACCGCGGTCAGCTTGGCGTCCACACCTTCCGGGACGGTGATCACGACCTCAGCCTGCGTCACGCGGGTGCGTGCGTCGGCCGGCACACCGGCCAGCACGTGGACAACTTGTCCGTTGATGACGAGCACAGGGTCATCCCAGCACCACCACTCGGATGCGGCGCTCGGACGCGCCAGCCCGAGCGCCGCGGCCAGCACCGCCAGCAGCGCCAGCGTTTGTGTCACGATTCGGCCCATCATCAGCCTCCTGCCGTTCGATATCCTAGCCGGTTACTCGTCCGGCACCACGCCCTGCCCGGCACCTTAAGCTATCGGCGTTGCCGCTCGTGGATCGCAGAGGCGTGAGCGCCGCCCTGCGCCGCCGTATGCTACGCTCGGGGGCGGGATCCATGTCCACCGCGCCGCTCAGTGAGGATGTGCGCCGCTTTGCCCATGGGCTGGGGCTCACCGTGGTGGGTATCGCCCGCGCCGAGCCCTTGCCCGAGGACCGGCGCGCGTTCGAGGAGCGGATCGCGCTCGGCATGTTCGAGGGGTTGCCCTGGTTCACGCACGAACGCGCCGCCCGCGCCACCGACCCTGCCCGCTCGTTGTCCGATGCCGCCTCCGTGATCATGGTGGCCGCGCCTTACTGGCGCTCCCTGCCCGCCACCCCGGCCCAACTGGGCCCGGCGCCGCGCGGCCGCATCGCCCGCTATGCCTGGGGCCGCGATTACCACCGCGTGCTGGAGAAGAAGCTCCGCGCCCTGTGCCGCTGGCTGGCGGAACAGGCGCCGGGCAGCCGTGCCCGCCCATACGTGGATTACGGCCCCCTGGCCGAGCGGGCCTACGCCGCCCGCGCCGGCATCGGTTGGGTGGGCAAGAACACCAATCTGCTCACACCCGGCCTCGGCTCCTGGACGCTGCTCGGCGCGGTGATCACCACCGCGGTGTTGGAGCCAGATCGGCCCCTGCGCAAGACCTGTGGCCGGTGCACGCGCTGCCTGGCCGCCTGCCCCACGGGGGCGCTTACCGGCCCCTACGTGCTGGATAACCGCCTGTGTATCTCGTTCCAGACCATCGAACAGCGCGGTCCCATCCCGCGGGCGCTGCGGCCGCTGCTCGGTGACTGGCTGTTCGGCTGCGACGCCTGCCAGGACGTTTGCCCGGTCCCCACGGCGTACACCGCGCCGCCGCTGCCGGAGTTCGGTGCGCCGGCGCTGGAGGATGCGGCGCCCGCGCTGCTGCCCCTGCTGGAGCTGGATGAGGCTGCCTTCCAGTCGCGGTTTGCCGGGCGGGCGGTGCTGCGCGCGAAGCGCGACGGCCTTTTGCGCAACGCCTGCGTGGTGCTGGGCAACATCGGTGGCGAGGAGGCCGTGCCGGCACTCACGCGGGCGCTGGCGGACGCAGCGCCGCTGGTGCGTGGCCACGCCGCCTGGGCGTTGGGCCGGATCGGCGGCCGCCGGGCGCGCCACGCGCTCGTTGCCGCCCATCGCCGGGAGACGGATCCGTGGGTGCGAGAGGAACTGGCTGCCGCGCTGGATGGGCCGCCACGGGGTGATGGTGGCTACGACCCGGCCGCGCTCGCCGCTTGGCTTGGCGGAGAGCGCGCGGCGGCGCCACCACCGGTTGCATCGGCGGCGCTGCCGGTGTGGGATCGATCGACCCTCTCCCCCAGCGGCCCTCACCCCCGGCCCCGCGCCCGCTCGCGGGAGAGGGGCGCCCGAAGGGCGGGGTGAGGGCCGGTCGCCGCAGCACTCAGCAGGCAGAACTCAGCACTCCCACGCGGCATGCCGCACTCGTGGGGGGGCCGGGGTGAGAGGGTAGGAGGCGGTCCGTAATGGTGGAGGAGCTGTGGCACGCCTGCCTGGCGGTAGCGGCGCTCACGCTGCTGATCACCGTGCTCTGCCTGACGCTGACCGACCTGCCGCTGGCCGCCATCCTGTTCGGGGAAGCGATCGGCGCGCCGACCGGGATCGTGATCTTGACCCTAACGTCCCCGCGTCGGCGACGACCGTGAGGCGCGGCCGTGCGCTGGCTGGCCGCCGCCCTGCTCGCCTTTCTGCTCGGCACGTGGCTGCTGGGCGTGCCGTCCCCGGAGCGTGCTGTTGATGCCGTGGCACGCGCCTATATCACCGCCCTAGGCCGCGGCGACGCGGCCGCCGCCTACCGCCTGACCGACCTCGACTTCCGCGCCGTCTGCCCGTTGCACCGTTTCGCGGGCTCGGTGCGGGCCCGACAGGGGCGGTATCGCGATACACACGTTCGCGCCGTGCACGCCACGCCACCGCGCGGGCTGCGTGCCTCGGCCACCGTCGTGCTCAGCGGGCCGGAGGGGGAGCGGGTGGAGCGGTGGGAGTTTGCCCGCGAGGGCAGCCGCTGGTACGTGTACGAGGACGCGAGCCAGTGCACGAGCTAGTGACCGTCACCTGCTATGCTGAGACGGCATGGGCATCGTGCTGCTGCCGCTGCTCGGATTTGGGGTCGGCGCCCTGGGGACCCTGGTTGGCGCCGGCGGCGGCTTCATCCTGGTGCCGGTGTTGCTGTTCGTGTACCCCGACGACCCGCCGGCGGTGATCACCACCATCTCCCTGGCGGTGGTGTTCCTCAACGCTCTGTCCGGCTCGCTGGCCTACGCCCGTCAGGGACGGATCGATTACCGCAGCGGCCTGCTGTTCGCGGCCGCGGCGGTGCCGGGCGCCGTGCTGGGCGCCTGGGCCGTTCGGTTCCTATCGCGCGGGCTGTTCAACCTCGTGTTCGGCGTGTTGCTCCTGGCCATCGCCCTGCTCGTCGCCCTCCGCCCCGTCCCGCACCCGCACGAGCGCAAGCACCGTCCCGGCGCGTGGACGCGCGCCCTGGTGGACCGCGCGGGCCATCACTATCGCTGGTCCTACCGGGCCGAGGTGGGGACGGCGCTCAGCTTTTTGGTCGGCTTCATTTCCAGCGTCCTCGGCATCGGCGGCGGCATCATCCACGTGCCCATCCTGGTGATGCTGCTGTCGTTTCCCATTCATATCGCCACCGCTACGTCGCACTTCGTGCTGGCGATCACGGCGTTTGCCGGCACGCTCACCCACCTCCTCTCCGGTGAGTTGGGCGCTGCCTGGAGTCGTACCCTGCTCATCGGCGCCGGCGTGGTGGTGGGTGCCCAGCTCGGGGCGGCGCTGGCCCCCCGTGCCCGACCGGCGTTCATCACTCGCTCGCTGGCGCTGGGGCTGGCGTTGGTGGGCGCGCGCCTGCTCTGGCGCAGCATTTCCGGTTGAGACCCTCGGTGCTCCGTGGCCCTGAACCGGCCGTTCCAGTGGCCGCTGGATCCAGGAGACCGTGATGACCAAATTTCGTGAGACGTTGCGCCGGCGCGTCTGCGGCACGATGCTGGAGACGGTGGGGATCGAGTTCCACACCGTGGCGGAGTGCTGAGCGAAGGGCGGCTGCCCACTCCGCGCTCATCGCCCAGCACTTCGCACTGGCGAAAGGACGTGAGCGCGGGCGGCCGTGCGCGGTGAGGAGGTGTGAGATGACGGCCATGCCCGTCCACGAGCTGGTGGCTGAACTGGCGCGCCTGCCGGAGCGGCTGGCAGCCCTGCTGACCGGCCGGAGCGAGGAGGAGCTGCGCCGTCGGCCCGCTCCAGACGCTTGGTCGGCCAAGGAGATCGCTTGCCACCTGCGCGACGTGGCGCGCATTTACCACGAGCGGCTGTTCCTGGCCGCCACACATGAACGGCCGTTCTTGCCCGCCTTCGACGAGGCGCGACTGGCCCGCGACGCCGATTACCAGAACGCCGACACGAGCCGCATCGTGCCGGAGACCCGCTCCTGGCGTGAGGAGACGGTTGCCCTGCTCGCGGAGTTACCGCCGGAGGGCTGGCAGCGCACGGCGGTGCACGAGGAGCTGGGTGAGGTGAGCGTGTTGGACATGGCCACCCAGATGGTGCGGCACGAGCGCGAGCACCTGCGCGACATGGCGGCGCTGCTGGGCGCCACGCTGGTGTAGGCCGGCATCGATGGTGCGGAGATGGCCGGGACGGCAGCATCGGGAGAGGCGGTGGCGGTGCGGCTGCTGGAGCTGGGCCGCACGCGGTACGAGGACGCCCTCGCCCTGCAACGGCATCTCCAGGCCGGGCGCAAGCTTGGGCGGGAGCCGGACACGCTCCTGCTCACGGAGCACGAGCCCGTGCTGACGCTGGGCCGCAACGCCGGGCTGGACCACCTGCTGGTGCCGCCCGCTGAGCTTGCGACGCGTGGCATCGCCCTGGTGCGGGTGGAGCGCGGCGGTGATATCACCTACCACGGGCCGGGCCAGCTCGTGGCCTACCCCATTCTGGACCTGGCGGGTTTCGGCCGCGACGTGCGCCGGCACATCTGGCGCCTGGAGGAGACGGCCGTGCGGTTGCTGGCCCGGTTCGGCGTGCGGGGCGAGCGGCGACCGGGCACCCCCGGGGTGTGGGTGGGACCGCGCAAGGTGGCGTCGGTGGGGGTCTACATCAGCCGCTGGGTGACGATGCACGGCATCGCCATCAACGTGGACATGGACCTAACGCCGTTCACGCTCATTCATCCCTGCGGCCTAGCGGGGCTGGAGATGACCACGCTGGCCCGGGAATGCGGCCACCGCGTGCCCATAGAAGAGGCCGTGCGGGCGTACCGGGAGGCGTTCGCGGCAGTGTTCGGCTGCCGGCTGGTACCGGCCCAGGTGGGCGTCGCGCCCTGAGGGGCGCCGGCCGCTACACCGTCGGGGCGGGAGCGGCCGGCGTGATCACGCGCACCGGGGACAGGCGCTCGAGGACGGCGCGGGCGCGCTCGATCACCTCCGGCGACTCGGCGTGGATGCCGATCAGGGCGTGCTCGAACTCCGGGTGCCCGCGGTGCAGGGCGGCACGGCTGAAGACCACGCGCGTCGCGGCGATACCACCGATGACACCGCCGGCGCCCGCGCCAAACACCGCCGGCGCGAGCACCGCCGCCCAGAGCAGGCTACCCACTCCCAGGGTGAGCAGGCCCACCACCAGCCCCATCGCGCCGCCCAGCACCGCGCCGAGCCCCGCGCCGATGGTGACCCCCCAGGCGATCGCGCTTGCGACCACCCGCTCATCGGCGCTTAGCCCCCAGTCGGTGCTGACCTCGTCGCCGAGCTGGCCCAGGATCACCACGTGTTCATCGGGGATACCAGCCTCCCGGAGCGCCCGCACGGCACGACGAGCCGCTGCCAGATCTGCGAACTCGGCGGCCAGCTCAAAGGAGCGGCCCACCGCGCTGGGCAGGAAGCGACGCGGTTCCACGGCCTCGTAGTCCATCTCGGTCATGGCACCATCCCTCCTTCCCGTGCTGCGAGCGACCGACCCGTGGCGGCGGTCGGTGCGCGCTGCCTACGGCCGGCGATCACGACGGTGTGGAGACCGGAGCCTGCTCCGGCCGCAGCACCCGGATCCCGTGCCGGCGCAGGCGGCGCAGGGTCAGGGCCTCAAACAGGCCGGCCAGGCCGCCGTGGTGCGGCACGAACACGGCATCGGCGCCCAGCCGCCGCACGGTGTCCAGGTCCACCGGCCGACGCGGCGCCTGCACGCACTCCCACACCGTCTCCACCTTGAGGCCCTGCCGGCGCAGCGCGTCGGCCACGCGTTCGGTCGCCTCCAGAATGCGGCGGGACTCCATCTCGATCGCGTCCTCGTCGACGTCGGTGAAGAGGCCGTGCAGGCACTCCGTCTGCAAGACGATCACGGTGTCCTCATCCGGGCGCAGGTGCCGGGCCAGCTCCGGCGCCAGCGCCTCGGCTTCATCAGCCGACTCTCGCGTGATGGGGAAAAGTACGGTCGCCATCGCCACTCCTCCGGTGTCCCGAGTCGGTCAGGGCGCCGGTTACAGCTTATACGAAATAGCCGCTCCTGGAGGGGTCGTGGCTATTTATTCTTGGTTAGAAAGACGCTTAAAAGGCGTTAGCGGCGCGCGTCGAGCGCGCGGTAGACGCGGCGCACCGAGCCGGGGAGCATCTCGCGGCCGTGCCAACCGCCGAAGTCATGCCGGCGGACGACCTCGTAAGCCGCGCGCGGGTCGGGAGCCCCGGCCGCACGGGCCGCGGCCACCGCATCGCACAGCTCTTGGAGACAGGCGTGAAAGCGGCGCAGGTCGGCCGTGGTGGAGAGTGGGCCGTGACCGGGGGCGATGGTGGCGATATCCATCGTCGCCAGCTCGTCCAGCACGCGGCTGAAGTGGAACGGGTCGCCATCGGCAAGGACCGGGATGACGGCGTTGCACACCACATCGCCGGCGAACAGCAAGCGCTCGGCGGGGAGATAGATGAGCGTGTCGCCGTAGGTGTGCGCGGGGCCGGGATGAATCAGCCGCACCTCGCGTCCGTCCGACCACAGGTGCACCTCACGGCTGTAGGTGGTGTCGGGTGGGGTGATCGTTACCTCGGCGATCTGGGCGAGGAACGCCTCCGGGGTGAGGTCGTACCAGGGGGCGGCCGTGGGCGCGAACTCGCGCACAAAGCGGAGCTGGCCGGCGGGGTCGGCGGTCATACTGGCGCGGGCACTGGCATGGCCGATAATGCGGGCGCCGGCGAACACCTGGTTGCCCCAGGAGTGGTCCCAATGGTGGTGGGTGATGATCACCGTCGTCACGGGCTTCGGCGTCAGGCGGCGGATGTCGGCAGCGATCTCCCGCGCGGCCGTGGGCGAAAAGGAGCTATCGATCAGGATGACGCCGTCCTCACCGACGATGATGCCGCTGTTGGGGTCCAGCGGTCGGCTGCCGATGCGCGCGTACACGCCGTGCGCCAGCTCCTCGATGCGATACCCGGACATGTTTTCCCTCTCGACAGTGCTGCCCGCGGCGGTGCCGCCAGGGGCGTGGCCATGATAGCGCACGCGGCAACAGCAGGCGGCCTCCCCCAGAGAGGCCGCCCGTGCGGGACGCCCACATGAGATCGCTACTGGGTACCGGTGCGGCGGGCGGGTACGGTGCCCTCCTTGATCACCCGCGGCCCGATCTGCACGCCCAGCACGCTGGCGAGCAGGGTGGACAGGTACGCCGGTGTGTTGCCGTTCTGGCCGGAGCCGGCGCGGGCGATGAGGCCGTCACCGAGGGTGAGCAAGAGGTCGGCACAGTCCTCGAAGGGCAGGGCGGGGCGGATGACGCCGGCCTCCGCGGCGGCGCGCAGGGCGTTGAGCAACGCCTCGCGCCGGAAGCGGGCCACGGAGTCCACGCCGTCGCGCACGCGCGGGTTGCGGGCGGCGTGTGACCAGAACTCCAGCAGCAGCGCGGGCCAGAGGGTGTCGTCGTGGCCGGGGCCGAGGAAGCTGGCCACGCCGCGCAGCAGCTCCAGCGGCCGGCCGGAGGCCGCCTCGCTGGCGGCGCGCAGCGACTGTTCCTCGGCGCGGGCGCGCGTCCACAGCACCTCAAGGAAGACCTCTTCCTTGGAGCTGAAGTGGAAGTAAAAGGCGCCTTTGGAGTAGCCGGCAGCCTGCACGATGGCGTCGACCGTCGCACCGGTGTAGCCGTGCGCGGCGAACACGTTGAACGCCGCCTCCAGCAACCGCGCGCGCGTTGCCTGGCGGCGGGCGGCCTGCGTCGACCGGCTGTGTGCCATCCCTCAGACTCCTCTGCCGGACGGGCGCTGCCGCGTGGCCACGGGCGCCATCCGAGCCAGTGTCATCTTGTTCATCGGCAGAAGCGGTCAACAATCTGAGTCGGGGAATCCCCTACTCCTGGTAGCAGGGGGCCGGGGCCGGCGTCCGTATAATGGACACAAGCGTGCCGACGGAGGGTGCCGGTGGACGGCTATGACGTGGTGGTGCTTGGGGGTGGCCCCGGCGGGTACGTGGCGGCGATCCGCGCCGCGCAGCTCGGCCTGCACGTGGCGCTGGTGGAGCGCGAGGAGCTGGGCGGGATCTGCCTGAACTGGGGGTGTATCCCGTCCAAGGCGCTGATCCACAACGCCGAGGTGCTGGAGCTTGTCCATCGTGCCGATGAGTTCGGCCTGTCGGTGCCAGGGTTTCAGGCCGACCTCGCCCGCGCCGTGCAGCGTTCGCGGCAGATCGTGGACCGCATGGTGCGGGGCGTCCATTACCTGATGCGCAAGAACAAGATCGAGGTGGTGCGCGGCACCGGCACGCTGCGCTCCACCACGGAGGTCGAGGTGGCGCCGGAGGGGCGCGTGCTCACCGCGCGGCACGTGATCCTGGCCACCGGCGCCCGCCCGCGTCGGCTGCCCGGCCTGGAGGCGGACGGTGAGCGCGTGATCGGCTCCTACGAGGCGCTGCAACTGGGCCGGGTCCCGGGCTCGGTGGTGGTGGTGGGCGCCGGGCCGGTGGGGCTGGAGTTTGCCTACGTCTGGCACGTGTACGGCGCCCGCGTGACCGTGGTAGAGGCCCTGCCGCGCGTGCTGCCCCAGGAAGACGAGGAGATCTCGGCGGCCCTGGAGCGGGCGCTGACCAAGCGCGGGATCACCTGCATCACCGGCGCCCCCGTTGAAGGCGTCGTGCGGGGAGAGAACGGCGTGGGCGTGCGCGTGCGGCGCGACGGGCGGGAAGAGGTGCTCACCGCGGACCTGGTGCTGGTCGGCATCGGCGTGCAGGGGAACAGCGACGGCATCGGCCTGGAGCGCGTCGGTGTGCACGTGGAGCGCACGTGGGTGCCGGTGAACGAGTATATGCAGACCAACGTGCCCGGTATCTACGCCATCGGCGACCTGACGGGGCCGCCCCTGCTGGCCCATGTCGCCTCCGCGCAGGGGGTGGTGGCCGCCGAACACATCGCTGGCCGCACCCCGCCGCCCTTGGACTACGACCAAATGCCGCGCGCGACGTACTGCCGCCCGGAGGTGGCTAGCATCGGGCTCACGGAGGCGCAGGCGCGCGAGCGCGGCCTGGAGGTGCGCACCGGTTCCTTCCCCTTCCGCCCCAACGGCCGCGCGCTGGCGATGGGCGAGCCGGACGGCTTCGTCAAGGTGGTGGCCGACGCCCGCACGGGTGAGATCGTCGGCATCCACATGCTGGGCGCCGGCGTGTCGGAACTGCTCGGTGAGGCCTCGCTGGCGCGCGCCCTGGAGGCCACGCCCGCCGAGCTGGGCTGGGCCGTCCACCCGCACCCCACCCTGTCCGAGGTTCTGCGAGAGGCCGCGCTCGCCGTGAGGGGCGAGGCGATCCACATCTGAGGCAAGGTGTTAGCCCCGTTCATCGGTCCGGTTTCTGCGCGCCGTTCCGACCGGATCGGATCCAACCTGTTGACCTCGGTCCTGCGGACCTGGTCATGCGGATCGCCAGCGGTTATGCTGGGTCGCGTGCGCGACACGGCTGGACCGTTCGCACGGCGTAGGAGGATGGGAACACACAACCGCCTGGCAGCCGTGCGCGGTCCCACGATGTCCCACGATGCACGGCCGGCAGCCCCCTAGTCTCACGGAGGAGGTGAACGGATGCCCCTCAGCCAACCGCGATCGTGGGTGCGCGCGCTGCCGGTGGCGGCGCTCGCGGGGATCGTCGCCGTAGGTGCTGGGCCACTGGCGGCGGCCGCACGCCTGACCACGGCATCCGCGCCCGCCGCAGCCGCCCAGGCCGCCGCGCCCATCACGATCACGGCCCGTGACTACTCGTTCGACGCGCCGGATGCGGTCCCGGCCGGGCCCGTGGCGTTCACCTTGCGGAACGAGGGCCAGGAAGAACATCACGCGCAGTTCGTCCGCCTTAACGATGGGGTAACGCTGGAGCAGTTCGGTGCGGCCCTGCGCCAGGGGTCGCCGGCGGCCTTCCCGCTGGTGACCTTCCGTGGCGGCCCGAGCGCCACGAAGCCGGGTCAGAGCAGCTTTGAGGTTATCCTGGACCTTGAGCCCGGCACCTACATGATGCTGTGCTTCATCGAGAGCCCGGATGGGGTGCCGCACCTGGCCAAAGGTATGGTGCGGCCGTTCGTGGTGTCGCCACCGCCCACGGTGGTGATGCGTGACTTCGCCTTTGATACGCCGGAGATTCACGCCGGCGTACAGACGCTGCGCGTGGTGAACCGGGGGCCGCAGCCACACGAGATGGCGATCGCCCGCGTGCCGGATGACGTCACCCCGGAGCAGATCGCCGCGGCGCTGGAGCGCCCGGAGGCGCCGCCGCCGTTCCCGATGGAGAGCCTGTCCGGTATGCAGGCTCTCTCGGCCGGCCTCTCGGGGTGGGTCACGGTGGACTTCACTGCCGGCACTTACGTGCTGCTGTGCTTTGTGCCCGATCCGGCCACCGGTCTGCCGCACGTGGCGCTGGGCATGTACGCCGTCGTCACAGTACGCTAAGCGAGGCCAGGCTGACCGTGGGCGGGGGCAGGGTTCTGCCCCTGTCCACGGTTTGTGCCGCGCGTGGCACCCACCTCGCCCCGGATGCCGGGCGTGGGTGCGGCACGCCGCGGTGTGAGGAGGGCCGATGTACCGCTCGCCGCTTTACCCTACCGACCTTGCCGCCGCCGAGGCGTTCGTGGCCGAGCAGCGGCATGGGTACCTCATCGCCACGCCGCCCGGCGGCCACCCCCAGGTGAGTATCCTCCCCTTCGTGAAGACGGGCGACGAGATCGAGTTGCACTGCGTGCAGGCTGACCCTACCTTCGCGGCCATATGCGCCAACCCGCTGGTGACGTTTCTGGTCGCCGACTTCCTCGCCTTCACGCCGCATGACTGGGTGGACCCGCATGATGCGGGACGGGCCACCCTCCATTTCCGCGCCGTGCAGTACGCCTGCACGGCGACCACCTCAACCGATCCCGACGAGGTGGCGGCGGCGCTACGCCGGCTGCTGGCCACCTACGAGCCGGGTGGCTGCTACGAGCAACTGGTGGACGGGCCCTTCTACGGTCCGCGGTTGCGGCGGCTGGCCGTGGTGCGGCTGCGTGTGCTGGAAACGTACGCCAAGTTCAAAGCCGGGCCGGCGGGCTCGGCGGAGTTGAAACGGGCGGTGGCCGGCCGGCTGCGCGCACGGGGTAGTCCGGGCGACGCGCGCGCGGCCGACGTGATCGAATCGCTGTTGCCGCCGGGGTAGGCCCCTGAAGCGTCGGTCGCCCCCTTTCCCATCGGTCGCACGGTGTGACGCCGCCCTGTCGCATGGGGTGAGGTGACCTGCGCTGTCATGACGGTGGGTTGTGTCGGTAGGCCTCACCCACCCCTACAGATTCTCCGCCCCATGTGCGACCATATCAGCAGGCCCCCTGTATCGGCCCGACCCCGCCAGCGCAGGGGCGCGGCGCCGTCTCCCTCCACCGGCCGCCGGCCCGCTTCCGGAGGACGTCATGGTTGAATCCCTCAGCCGCCAGGCCCCGAGCCGCGAGCAACTGATCACCTTCTACCGGCAAATGCAACTCATCCGCCGCTTTGAGGAGGCCGCCGCCGTGGCCTACCAGCGGCGCAAGATCGGCGGCTTCCTGCACCTGTACATCGGTGAAGAGGCGGTGGCGGTGGGCGCCATCGCCGCTCTGGCGCCCCAGGACACGATCGTCGCCTCCTACCGCGAGCATGGCCACGCGCTCGCGCGCGGCATGGACCCCAAGGCGGCCATGGCCGAGTTGTACGGCAAGGTCACTGGGTGCAGCCGCGGTAAGGGCGGCTCCATGCACCTGTTCGATGTGTCCATCGGCTTTCTCGGCGGTTACGCCATCGTCGCGGGCCAGATGCCCATCGCCGTGGGCCTGGGCCTGGCGGCACAGATGCAGGGACAAGATCGGGTTAACATGTGCTTTTTCGGGGATGGCGCCGTCAACGAGGGCGAGTTCCACGAGGCGCTCAACCTAGCCGGCCTGTGGAAGACGCCGGTGGTGTTCGTGTGCGAGAACAATCTGTACGGCATGGGCACCATGCTGGCGCGGGTGTCCGCGGTGCCGGAGATCTACCGGCGGGCCGAGGCCTACAACATCCCAGCCGAGCGGGTGGACGGCATGGACGTGCTGGCCGTGTACGAGGCGGCGCGCAAGGCCGTGGAGCACGCCCGCTCGGGGCACGGCCCCTACTTCATCGAAGCCATGACCTACCGCTTCCGCGGCCACTCCATGGCCGACCCGGAGCTGTACCGCTCCAAGGAGGAAGTAGCCCAGTGGCGCCAGCGCGACCCGATCACTCGCCTGCGTGCCTACATGATCGAGCACGGGCTGGCCACGGAAGAGGACCTCAACGCCATGGACGCCGTGGTGGAGCGCATCATCGATGAGGCGGTGCGCTTTGCCGAGGAAAGCCCGGAGCCGCCGCCCGAAGACCTGTGGAAAGACGTCTACGTGGGGGTAGCGAAGGAGTCCCACCACCGGCTGGGTGTGGTGGAGCGGTAAGCTGCCGGCCGGGCTGGCCCGTCCCGATCGCACCCGTCAGGTAACAGTGAGGCGTCTATGCCGGAGATGACCTACCGCGACGCGATTGCCCAGGTGCTGCGCGAGGCGATGCGCGCCGATGAGCGCGTCTTTCTTATGGGAGAGGATATCGGCGCCTACGGCGGCTCCTACGTCGTTACCCGTGGCTTTCTGGATGAATTCGGGGAGAAGCGGGTGCGCGATACGCCCATCGCCGAGTCAGGCATTGTGGGCGCGGCGATCGGCGCCGCTATGGGCGGCATGAAGCCGGTCGTCGAGTTGATGACGATTAACTTCTCCCTGCTGGCGATGGACCAGATCGTCAACCATGCCGCCAAGCTGCTGTACATGAGCGGCGGTCAGATCCCGGTGCCGTGCATCATCCGCATGGTCACGGGCGGTGGCAGCCAGCTCGCCGCCCAGCACTCCCAGAACCTGGAGGCGTGGTACGCGCGCGTGCCGGGGTTGATGGTGGCGGTGCCCTCGACGCCGTACGACGCCATGGGGCTGATGCGCGCCGCCTTGCAGGAGATGAACCCGGTCATCTACATCGAGCACAGCCTGCTGTACCGGCGCCGCGGCGAGGTGCCGGAGGAGCACTTCACCGTGCCGCTGGGCAGCGCGGCGGTCAGCCGGCCCGGCCGGGATGTGACCATCGTGGGCTACCTGCGCACGGCGATGCTCGCCGAGGAGGCGGCGGAGCGGCTGGCGCGTGAGGGCATCGAGGCGGAGGTCATCGACCTGCGCAGCCTGCGCCCGCTGGACCTGGACACCATCCTGGAATCGGTGCAGCGTACCAACCGCCTGGTGGTGGTGGAGGATGCCTGGCGTACGGGCGGCTTCTCCAGCGAGATCTGTCAGCTCGTCAGCGAGCACGCCTGGGATTACCTGGACGCGCCGCCCACCCGCGTGAACGGCGCCGACGTGCCCGCACCCTACGCCCGCAATCTGGAGGCGCTCGCCTACCCCACGGTGGAGGACGTCATCGAGGCGGTGCGCGCCACGCTTCCCGGCGCCACCAGCGACTACCGCCATCCGTGAGCAGGCCGCACGACGAGGTGCCTATCCGCACCCCCAGGCGGGCGCGGGACCGGGCGTGTGCCGAGAGCGCCCATACCGGCTGAATGGAGCGAGGCAGCAATGGCAACCGAGATCGTCATGCCCCAGATGGGCGCGGAGATGGAGGAGGGCACCCTCATCCGCTGGCTGAAGAAGCCGGGTGAGTTCGTGAAGCGCGGCGACATCGTCGCCGAGATCGAGACCGACAAGGCGACGGTGGACCTGGAATCGTTCGAGGAGGGGTACTTTCTCGGCGGGGTGGTGCCGGAGGGCACCAAAGTGCCGGTGGGGACCGTGATCGGCTACCTGGGCGCCCAAGGCGAGCCCCTACCCGGCGCACCGACGGCCGCTCCGCCGACGGCGGCACCCGCGCCGGCGCCGGCGCCGGCAGAGGCCCCCACCCCCGCGCCCGAGGCGGCCCAGCCCGTCGCCGAGTCCGCCCCCGTCCAGGCTGCGGCCGAGACCCCTGCTCCGCCGCCGAGGGCCGCGCC
>JBHOQW010000172.1:0-22493 GCA_042408665.1 Dehalococcoidia bacterium | reverse complement strand
CACGGCGCTGGCGCTGCCGCAGGCGTTCGCGCCGCACCGGTTCCTGCTGGCTCTTCTCGGCGCCGTCGCCATCCAGGCCGGCACGAACATGCTCAACGAGCACTTTGACCACGTGCAGGGACTGGACCGCACGCGCCCGCGGCGGGCCGACATGGTGGTGCAGACCGGTCTGCTGCCGCCGGAGGCACTGCTGCGCGGCGGCGTGGTGGCGATGCTCGTCGGCGCGCTGTGTGGCCTCGCCCTGGTGGCGCAGACCGGGCCGAACCTGCTGGTGGTGGGGGTGCTGAGCGTCTTTGCCGGGTACGCCTACACCGCCCGGCCGTTCGCGCTGGGCTACCGGGCGCTGGGCGAGGTGACGGTGTTCACCTTCATGGGGCCCGTGATCGTCATGGGCGCGCACTTCGTACAGGTGGAGCGATGGACGTGGCCGGCGTTCCTGCTCTCCCTACCCATCGGCCTGCTGGTGACGGCCATCCTCCACGTTAACAACGTGCGCGATATGGAGTATGACCGCGCCCACGGCAAGCGCACGCTGGCCAACCTGCTCGGCCGGCGCGCCGCCGGGGTGGAGTACACACTGCTTGTGCTCGGCGCCTATACCCTGCTGTCGTGTCTGGTCGCGGCCGGCGTCCTGCCGCCGCCCGTGCTGCTGGCCCTGCTCACCCTGCCGCGGGCGGTGCGGCTGGTGCGCGCCCTGGGCATGAGCCGCGACGTGCTGCCCCTGGACGGGGTGATGGTGGGCACAGCCAAGCTGCACCGCGACTTCGGCCTGCTGCTGGCGCTCGGCCTGGTGATGGACGCTGCGCGCGCCGCCTGGTGAGGGTGCCGTCATCCCCCGTCGTCGTTAGGGCCGCTTGTACGTCAGCTCCTCCCCGTTGCCGATGGGCACCGTAACGCTCTGCAGGGTGGGGTCGGCGCGGAGGCGGGCGAGGTACTCGCGCATCTCCGCGGCGTGGGAAACGGCGTTGTCCGTGACCAGCAGGCCGCCGGGGCGCAGGCGTGGCAGGAGCAGGTCGAGGTAGGCGGGGTAGTTGGGCCGGTCGGCGTCCAGGAAGATGAAATCGAACGGCCCCCTGAGGCTGGGCAGCACGTCGAGCGCCGGCCCCTCGCACAGCGTGACGCGCTCCAGGAGCCGCGCGCGGGCCAGGTTGGCGCGGGCCATGGCCGCCTTCTCCGCGCTGCGCTCCACCGTGGTGACGTGGCCGTCCGTCTGCGCCGCCGCCCAGGCCAGCCAGATGGTGGAGTAGGCGTTGGAGGTGCCGATCTCTAGGATGCGGCGGGCGCCCGTGGCCTGGATGAGGATCGCCAGGAACGCGCCCGTCTCCGGCGTGATGTTGAGCATCCGCCGGGCGTGCTCCGGCTCGCGCGCGTCGTGCTCGCGGCCGAAGGCGGCCAGCTCCTCCAGCAGGGTGCGCAGCTTCGGCTCCATGGCCTCCCTCCGTGCTTCGCACGTGTGCCCCTCAACCCGACGGTGGCGGCCCGGCGGCGTCCACGGTGCGGCCGCCGGTGAGGGCGAGGAGGTCGGCCGGGCGCAGGCGGATGTTGAGGCCGCGCTGCCCGCCGCTCACGTAGATGCCGTCCTCAGCCCAGCGCTCGGCGCTGCGGTCCAGGTAGACCTCGAACCGGCGGTGGAGGAGCGCCAGGGCGGAGATGCCGCCCACCTGCAGACCGGTGAGCGCCTCCGCCTCCCGCTGCGTGGCCACCCGCAGCTTCTTCTCGCCCAGGGCCGCCGCCAGGCGCTTGAGGTCCACCGCCCGGTCGCCGGGCACGAGCACCAGCAGGGGCCGGCCGGTGCGGTCCGCGCGCAGCACGACGATCGTCTTGTACACCCGCGCCGCCGGCACGCCGATGAGCGTCGCCACCTCCTCGGCGGAGTGGAAGCGGGTGGCGTCGTACGTCACCGGCGTGTAGGCGATGCCGCGGGCGTCGAGCAGGCGCGTGACGTTGGTGCGCACCGGCATCGAGCGCAGCATAGCCGGTGGGACGGCCTGGGCCAATGCGCGCGGCGGCCGCGGGCGCTATGATCGGGGCAGCCGGGCCGCGGAGCGAAGCGATGCCGCTGGACGAGCAAACGGTGAAGGAGTACCGCGCCGCCTGGGAGCGCTGGTACGAGGACCTGCGCCGGCTGCACGAGGTGCTGCTGGAGGGCAAGCCCATGGACCCGCTGCACCGCGTGGCGCTCCTGCGGCGCGAGAGCCACTCCAAAGAACGCTACGAGCGGGCGCGGGCCAAGCTCTTGGGCCTGCCGCTGGAGGGCGGCGAAAGCCCCTTCCCGGAGGAGGGACCGTGACGGCTGCGGCAGGGGGCTGTGATGAACGTTGACGGCGCGTTCGGCCCGGTTATCGCCCTGGCGGCCGGGACGGTCTCGTTCCTTTCGCCCTGTGTGATGCCGCTAGTGCCCGTGTACGTAGCGCAGATGGCGGGGGCCACCGTGGCGGGGGCGGCCGCCACGCGGCGGGACGTACTCATCCGCTCGTTGGCGTTCATCCTCGGGTTCAGCGCCGTGTTCATCGCCCTGGGCGCCAGCGTGGGCCTGGTCGGCTATGCCCTGCGCGACCACCTGGGCACGCTGGCCAAGGTGGCGGGGGCGCTGCTGATCGTGCTCGGTTTGCACCAGGCCGGGATCGTGCGCATCCCGCTGCTCTACCGGGGCTTCGGCATAGGGGGAAGCGGCGGCACCCCGCGCGGCATGGCCGGCTGGGCGCTGGTGGGCGGCGCGCTGGCCGTGACCTGGGTGCCGTGCATCGGCCCGGCGCTGGGCAGCATCCTCACGCTGGCCGGCTCCTCCGCCACGGTGGGCCGGGGGGCGCTGTTGCTGGCCTTCTACTCCGCCGGTCTGGGCCTGCCGTTCCTGGTGACCGGGCTGCTGGCGGGGCAGGCTGGCGCCGCGCTCAAGCGCGCGCGGCGGCTGATCCCGGTGGTGGAGGTGGTAAGCGGCGTGGTGCTGATCGGCGCGGGTGTCCTGGTGTTCACCAACCGCTGGACGCTGCTCAACCCCTACTTCCAGCGCCTGGATATCTTCGGCATCGGCACGAGCGGCGGCATTTAGGAGACCGACCCCGCTGGAACCACGCGGGCGGCGCCCAGCCGACCCTCCTGGGGTCTGTTGGCGCCGTCCGGCGGTCGGCGCTCGCCGGGCGAGAGCCGGAGCAAGGGCCTAGCGTGCCCCTGGGTGCGGTGCCCCGTCCGCGTCACGGTCGGCCGTCGAGGCGGCGTGCGCATCGGCGCCGGGAGGGACGGCGGTCGGCGCGCGGTGGACACCCTGAGCGTCCCGCGCTGACAACCGTTCACCACAGTGGGCACAAACCACCACAGCTTCGGCCTGGTGGCCGCACGCCTTGTGCTGGACCTCAATCGTCAGCGCCGTTGCCCCCATGCGATAGCGATTGCCCCATTGCACCAGCGCGACGATCACCGGGTAGAGCTCCATCCCCGCCGGGGTAAGCCGGTACTCGTACCGCGGCGGGTGGTCCTGGTACGGCACCCGGCTGAGAATGCCGTGCGCGACCAGTTTCTGCAACCGTCGGGCGAGCACGTTGCGGGCGATGGGCAGCCGCGCGGCAAAGTCCTCGTAGCGGCGCACGCCGTTGAAGGCGTCGCGCAGGATCAGCAGCGTCCAGCGCTCGCCCACGACATCGAGCGTGCGGGCTACCGGGCAGTTCAGGCTTCCGAGCGACACACCGCGCACGCACCCAGTATAGCAGCCGTAATAAGTTGCACAGACGAACTTACTGTGCTAGGTTCGTTGCATGCTGCAACTGACCCACGCGGGAGAAGCCACGGCCACGGGCACCCCGTCTCGCGTGCTTGCCAGAAGGAGGACATCGTGATGCCCTCGACGGAAGAAGTCCAGCGTGTCCGCAGTTACCTGCTCAGCCAGGCGAACAAACTGAGCGTCCCGGAGCTGGTCGACAAAGTGCGGCGCGATACCCTTCCCCTACGCAAGGCCGCCGCGGCGGTGCCGCCCGCCCGCTTCTTTGAGCGCCCCGCCCCCGGCGAATGGTCGGCCGCGGAGGTCCTGACCCATGTGCTGGAGATGAACGAATACGGGGCACAGGCCATCGAGGGTGTGCTGGACCACGGCACTCCCCCACCGCCGACCAGGGATGAGATCTCCGGGGAGATACATCGGCAACTGCGCTCGGCCGAGGACTTCTGGCAGACGTACCAGTCGCGCCGCGAGCGGCTGCTTGCGCGCGTGCTCCGGGCGCGTGGCGACGAGCACCTGGACGTGACCATCACGCACCGGTGGTTCGGGCCACTGAACTGGCGGGAGTGGCTGCTATTCATGCGGGTGCACGACCTCGATCACCTGCGGCAGCTTCAGGCCATTGCCCAGCGCTTCGCGAGTTGAGCGGAGAGGGGGCCATGCGCGTCGGTATCGGTATCGGAAGCGGACGGGGCAGTTGGGAAGAAGAGGCGGCATTCCTGCTCGAGGCGGAACGGTTGGGGGTGGCCAGCGCCTGGTCAAGCGAGGCGTGGGGGTTCGACGCGTTTACGCCGCTCGCCTACATGGCAGGCAAAACGGAGCGCATCACGCTGGGCACGAGCATCGCCCAGGCGGGGACCCGCACCCCGGCCGTCATCGCGATGACGGCGCTCACCCTGGCATCGCTATCCGGCGGGCGCTTCGTCCTGGGCCTGGGCACCAGTGGGCCGCAGGTGATCGAGGGATGGCACGGTATCCCGTTCGCGCGGGCCGTGACTCGCCTGCGTGAGACGGTCGAGATCGTGCGCATAGCCATGCGCGGTGAGCGCGTGGTCTATGAAGGCACGGTGTACCGGTTGCCGCTGCCGGGCGGCGAAGGACGGGCGTTGAAGACCAGCGCGCCGCCGTGGCCGGTGCCCATCTATCTCGCCACCCTCGGTCCCCGGAGCCTGGAGATGACCGGCGAGCTGGCCGACGGCTGGATCGCCAGCTCGTTCATGCCCGAGCACGCCGATGTGTTCCTTGAGCCGATTCGCCGGGGCGCGGCCCGCGCCGGCCGCTCGCTCGCGGACCTGGACATCCACGCCGGTGGGGTCGTCGCCTTCTCTGATGACCTGGACAACCTGATCGCGGCTCGGAAGCCGGGCTTCGCCTTTGAGATCGGCGCCATGGGGTCGCGACAACGGAATTTCTACAAGGATGCATACGCTCGCCAGGGATATGGCGAGTTGGTCGAACGCGTGCAGGCCCTGTGGTTGGCGGGGCGGCGTGACGAGGCAGCCGCCCTGATCCCGGATGAGTTTGTGATTAAGAGCAACCTGCTTGGCACCGACGCGATGGTCAAGCAGCGCATCCGCGTGTACCGGGACGCGGGCGTTACCACGCTCCGCGTGGCGCCGGCCGGAGAAACCCTGGCCGAGCGGCTCGAGACGCTTGGAAGGTTCATGCGCCTGGTCAACGAGGTGAACGCGGAGCCGGTGCCGGTGGGGGACGGATCTCGCTGAAGAGCCACGTCTGCTAATCAATCACCGTCGGTCTGGCAGATCGTTGCCGGCGCACCGCGGGGCGTCGGCCCGATCGATGTCGGCGGCGGGCGCGTTTGCCCCTGCCGGCGGTGGGCACGTAGAATGAAGGGCGTCTACGCCGGCATCGATCCCCGAGCACGGCGTCCGGCTCCAAACGCGGGCCCGTCGATGAGCAAAGACTTTGGCCTCGATCTCGACGAGATCTTCCACGTGGTGGACACGGCGGAGGTGCTCATCATCCGCTTCCAGATGCCCGTGGATAAGCGTCTGCTGGTGGACACGCGCAGCACGGAGATCGACCCGCCGCTTGTCACGCTCGTCAGCCGCGCCAGTTCCGTGGAGGAGCGCTTCCGCAGCCTGAAGCAGCTCCGCCCCCGCCTACCCCTGCCGGACAAGATCCTTTCCTTTCAATGGCCGCGCCACGTGGCGGCGCTGGCCGAGTGTGGGGTGTGGGAGCGCATCGTGCGGCGGCTGGAGGAAAGCGGGCACGCGGGCGTGCGCGCGATGTGCGACGCCGTCTGGCGCGAGCTGGTGGCGGCCGAACGGCGCGAGGAGATCGCCGCCATCCGCGGCGGCGAGGGCTGGCACACGCTGTGGGAGCGGGCCTGAGCGGCGCGCCACCGGCACGGGTGGCGAGGGGTGAGTCATGGAGGTCATCGACCTGCGCAGCGACACGGTCACCCAGCCCACGGAGGCCATGCGTCGCGCCATCCGCGACGCCGAGCTGGGGGATGACGTCTTCGAGGACGATCCCACGGTCAAGCGTCTGGAGGAGATGGCGGCGCGGCTGCTGGGCAAGGAGGCCGCGCTGTTCATGCCCTCCGGCACGATGGCCAACCTGGTAGCCGTGCTCACCCACACCCGCCGCGGCGACGAGGTGATCGTCGGCGACGAGTCGCACATCCTGCACTACGAGGTGGGCGGCGCCTCGGCGCTGGGCGGGGTGCTGCTGCGCACGGTGCCCAACGATCGCCGCGGCCGGCTGCGCGCCGAGGACGTGGCGGCCGTGATCCGGCCGGAGGACATCCACTTCCCGCGCACGGCGCTCCTCTGCCTGGAGAACACGCACAACCGCTGCGGTGGCACCGCCCTCTCCCCGGACGACCTGGCGCCGGTGGTGGCGGTGGCGCGTCGCCACGGTATCCCCATCCACCTGGACGGGGCTCGCATCTTCAATGCCGCCGTGGCCCTGGGCGTACCGACGGCCGAGCTGGCGCGCGACGTCGACTCCGTCATGTTCTGCCTGTCCAAGGGGCTGTCGGCGCCGGTGGGCTCGCTGCTGTGCGGCCCGCGGGCCTTCATCGCGCGGGCGCGGCGTGTGCGCAAGATGCTGGGCGGCGGCATGCGCCAGGTAGGCGCGGTGGCGGCGGCCGGCATCGTGGCCCTGGAGACGATGATCGACCGGCTGGCCGAGGACCACGCCAACGCCCGCTACCTGGCCGAGCGGCTGGCGAAGCTCCCAAGGGTGGAGATCGACCCGGCGGCGGTGGAGACGAACATCGTCGTGTTCACGCTGCGCGCGGGCACGGCGGACGAGCTCCTGCCCCGGCTGGCGCAGGCCGGCGTGCTGGCCACGAACTTCGGCCCGCGCCGCATCCGCTTGGTGACGCACCACGGCATCGAGCGTCGGCACATCGACGAGGCGGTGGCGCGGCTCTCCCGCGTCCTGCCCGTGGCCGTGTAGAGGTGTCCGTGCCCGTCCTCCTCCGCCTGCTGCCCTTGCTCCTCGGCGCGCTGCTTCTGGCCGCCTGCGGTGAGGCGGTCAAGACCCAGGTCTTGACCGTGGCGCGCCCCCTGGCCGGCCCGGAGGAGGCCCGCTACCGGGTGCTCAGCAGCCGGGGCGAACAGATCGGCACCGCGATCTTGACGATCACGCCGGAGGGCGAGGATCTGCGCCTGGGTATCGCCTACGACTTCGGCGCCGACCAGAAGGATAGCGCCACGGTGGTCGTGCGGCGCGACACGATGAAGCCCGTGCGCTCCGAGCGAGTGGTGGTGGACGGTGAGCGCCGCTACGTGACGCGCGCCGAGTACGGACCGGAGACGGTGGTGGTGACGCTCGACGACGGCGGGCGCGGGCGCCGCACCGAGGTCCGGATCGGCGCCTCGGCCTACGACAACCTGGCCTCGCTCTTCTTGTGGCGCGCCCTGGACCAGGAGGTCGGGGCCAGCGTCCGTTTCGGCAACATCATCGTGGACCCCAAGCGCGGGAGTGTCAGCCGCGCCGTGGCCACGATGGAGACGGCCGGCAAGGGAAACGTGGACCTGCCCGGCGGGGCCGAGCAGGCCTGGCGGGTGGAGTTCCGCGCGGCCGGCGTTACCAACACCGCCTGGTACCGGGCGGACGCGCGCCGCACCCTGTTGAAGTACGAGATCACGCGCGGTCCCACGCTGGTGTTGGAGAGCGTGGGCCGGTGAGCCGCACGTCGGCGCTTGCGGAGAACAGGGGCGAGCCCGCACCCGCCCCGGCGCACCGAAGCACCCGCTCCCACGTGCGGGAGCGGGTGCTTCGTACCCCCTCTCCCGCACGTGGGAGAGGGGGTGTCCGTGGGGGTGGGGGTGAGGGCCGGTCGCAGCCGGGCGGCTAATCGGGGTAACCCACCACGAACGAGACGCTGGTGGTGCCGCTGCCGCCGATGTTGAGCGTGGCCACCTTGCGCGCGCCCGGCACCTGGTAGCCGCCCGCCGTCTCCGTCACCTGGCGGTAGGCATCTAGCACCTGGCGCACGCCGGTGCAGCCCACCGGATGGCCGCAGCCGATCAGGCCGCCGCTGGGGTTGATCGGCAGCTCGCCGTCCAGCTCGATCACCCCTTCCTCGATGGCCTGCCACGACTGGCCGGGCGGCGTGAGGCCGAAGTGGTCGATCGCCATGTACTCGGAGGTGGTGAAGCAGTCGTGCGTCTCGATGGCGTCGAGCTGCCACACCTCGGCGATGCGGGCCCGGCGGAAGGCGTCCAGGATCGCCTGGCGCGTGTGCGGCAGCACGTAGGGGTTGTCGCGGCTCTCCGCGAACTTCTCGTCCAGCATGATCGGCGCGGTGCGGTGGCCCCAGCCCAGGATCTGCGGGATCCGCTCCAGGTCCAGGTTGCGCCGGCGGGCGTACCGCTCCGCGTAGCGGTGTGAGGCGAGAAAGATGCAGGCCGCCCCGTCCGTGACCTGGGAGCAGTCGGACACCTTGATGCGGCCGCCGATCACCTGGTTGAAGCGGTCGGCGCTGCGGGCGTGCTCCTCGCTCATGTACCAGGTGCGCGTCTGGGCCAGCGGGTTCTTCTTGGCGTTGGCGTAGTTGATGGCGGAGATGCGGGCCAGGTGCTCGTCCTTGAGGCCGAAGCGGCGGTCGTACTCGTCGCCCAGCCGGCCGAACAGTTTGGGGAACGGGTAGCTGATCCCCTTGGCCTCGCGCTCGTACCAGGCGGCCGTGCCGAGGAAGTCGCCACCGCGCGCCGAGTCCACCGTTTTCATCTGCTCGATGCCCACCACCATGGCCAGGTCGTAGCGCCCCGCCTCGATCTCGGCCATGGCGGCGAGGATAGCGATGGAGCCCGAGGCGCAGGCCGCCTCGTGCCGGGCCGTGGGCATACCGCGGAAGTCCGGGTGCGCCTCCAGCAGGAAGGCGCCCAGGTGGCCCTGCATGGTGTAGAGCTCGGCGGCGAAATTGCCGACGTGTCCGACCTCCACCTCCTTGGGCTCGACCCCCGTTGCCTCCAGGGCGCCGACGACCACCTCGGTGACCATCGCGCTGATGTGCTTGTTCTCCTTCTGCCAGTTGCGGGCGAAGTCGGTCTGATATCCCCCCAGCACGTACACGGGCTCGGCCACGTTCTTCCTCCTTTTCTATCCTGTCTGTCGACCGCAGTTGCCCCCTAGCCGGCGAAGAACCGGCCGGGGGATATAAACGGCACGTTGAACAGCGGCGTTTTGACCTCGCCGCGCCGCGCGGCCTGGAGCAGCTCTGGCACGGCGAGGTTGTAGCGCTCCAGCGCCGCGATGGTGCGCTCCAGGCCGATGAGGTCCACCAGCACGCTGGGCGGCGCCCAGTTGAAGCCGGTGGCCATGATCCGGTCCACGTCCTCGTACCGCTGCACCACCTCGCCGGGGCCGACGCGGTTGAGGGCGTAGCTCACGTACCCCAGGATCACGCGCCGGGCGAGATCGGCCTCGGCGCCCTCGGCCTCCATGAAACGGGCGATCCCTTCCCGGTAGCGGCCGCGCCGGTTGAGATCTTTGATCTGCTCCACGAACGGGATCTTCAGCTCCCCCTCCACCTCCCGGTAGTGTCCGGTGGCCGGGTCCAGCACCTCGGTGGCGGTGCGCTTGCCCTCGGCTCGGCCCTCGTGCGTCACCCGCCGGTAGAAACCGCCCAGCAGCGGGGTCTTGTTGCCCAGGTGTCCGTGCTGGACCAGCCGGGCCATGTACTCGGGCAGGCGGAAGCACTCGATCGCCTCGTCGCGCACGTTGGCGTACACGTTGTCGACGATCGCCTGGTGCACGTCCCAGCCCACGAGGTCGATGGTAGCCAGCGGGGCCATGGCGCGGCCGGTGTACGGGCCGATGAGGGTGTCCATCGTCTGCACGCCGTGCCGCTCGGCGAGCTGGGCGACCTCGTTCAGCACCTTGAAGCCGATGCGGTTGCCGGCGAAGGCGGGCGTATCGGCGCAGACGATCACGCTGCGGCCGAAGCGCTCGGCCAGCACCCGCTCCAGGGCGCGCACGGTGGCCGGGTCCATGTCCGGGTGGGGGATCAGCTCCGTGCCGGTGAGCAGGTGCGGCGGGTTGAAGAGGTGGATACCGGCGAAGTGGCGGCGGAAGCCCTCACTCAGGCCCTCGGCCATGCCGCGGATAGAGAGGCCGGAGGAGACGGTGGCCACCAGCGCCTCCGGCGGCCGGGCGGCGTCGATCTGTTGGAACAGGCTGCGCTTGAGCTCGAACTCCTCGGCCACGGCCTCGAAGATCAGGTCGGCATCGGTGAGGATCGTGTCCCAGCCGTCGGCATAGGTCATGCCCTCCATGCCGTCGACGATCCGTTCGGACTTGGCGATGCCCTGGATCGTGGCCATCGCCTCCTCGATCTTGCCCAGGTCGCGCGCCACCAGGGTGACCTCGCAGCCGCCTGCCGCGAACATGGCGGCGGCGCCGGCGCCCATGGCGCCGTTGGCCCCCAGCACCACGACGCGCTTTAGCCGGATGGCCGATTCGGTTTCGGGTTGCATCTCCGTGGTCATAGCTCTCTCCTCAGCGCTGGGCCGGCGCCGCCCTGTGGCGCCCGGTGGGACGGCATCGTACGCCGACGGACGGCCCACGGCAACGGGTGACACCTTCTAGTATGTGGGCCGGATCGGTACGTTATAGCCGGTTCGTTGCCGCTGCCGGTCGTCGTCTATGGCAGCGATAACGCGGCTGAATGTGGCGCGGGTCCGGCAGGTGCCGGCTCGCGTCTCGCCCCGTTGCCATCCCCGCTTCATTTCCCTCGCGCCTTTGCTTGCATTTGCAACTCATTGCGAGTAGGCTTGCGGTGCCGTCGTCGGGTTGGGTCGTCGTCGAGGGGGACCGATGTATTTCAGCCCACGCCTCTTTCGGCTCACACGTGGTGTGCGTTGGCGCATCGTTGTAGCTGCGCTGATCGGGATCCTGGCCGTTCCGGTGGCCATCCTGCGGTACGTGCTCACCGGGGCGGTGCTGGCACGGGTGTTTCACGGCGACTCACTGACCGCCGTCGCCGGAGTTCTCGCCGGGATCGTGGCGCTCATCGGAGGGCGTGCCGCCCTCCAGTATTGCAAAGACGAGATCGCGCACGGCACCGCGGCCCTCATGAAGGAACGCCTGCGCCATCTGCTGTACGAGCACGCCCTGCGGCTCGGCCCGGGTCATTTTGACCGACGGCGTACCGGCGATGTCGTGCTGTCGCTGGTGGAGGGCGTGGAGCAGCTTGAGACGTTCTTCGGGCTCTACCTGCCGCAGCTGGTGATCGCGGCATTGACCCCGGTGCTCATTTTCGGCGTCATGGCGTTCCTCGACCTGCCGACCGCGACGGTCTACCTCGTCTTCGCGCTGTTTACCCTGGTGGCGCCCGCCCTCTTCCACCGCGCGAATGCTCGCTCCAGCCAGGCGCGCCGCCGTGCCTACGCCGACCTGGGTGCCGAGTTCTTGGACAGCATGCAGGGCCTGGCCACGCTGAAGGCCTTCGGGCAGAGCCGCCAGCGTGGCGTGCTGCTGGCCGAACGGGCGCGGCGGCTGTACCACAGCACGATGTGGCTCCTGGCCGTGAACATCGGCACGGGCGGCATCACCCTGTTCGGCGTCTCGGCCGGGGCGGCCGTGGCCTTGGCCTGGGGCGCGGTGCGCGTCGAGCAGGGGACGCTTGACCTGCGTACCCTGCTCATCGTGCTGTTGCTCGGCATCGAGGTGTTTCGCCCGCTGCGCGACCTCACCGTGCTATACCACCAGGGTATGCTGGCGATGGCCGCCGCACGCGGCATCTTCGATGTGCTGGATGCGCGCCCGGATGTGGTGGAGCGCACGCCCGGAACAACGCCGGCCGCGGCGACCGCCAAGAGCACCGCCAGCGACGAGCCGCTTGCCCCTACCGTGCGCTTCGAGCGCGTGACCTTCACCTACGCGCCCGGCCGTCCGCCAGCGCTGACAGACCTCTCGTTCGAGCTACGTCCGGGCGAAACGCTCGGCATCGTCGGGCCGAGTGGGGCCGGCAAGTCCACGATTGTGCACCTCCTTCTGCGCTTCGCCGACCCCCAGCAAGGGCGCGTGTTGGTCGGCGGGCACGACGTGCGCGACCTTCCCCTCGCGACACTGCGCCGGCACATTGCCCTTGTGGCCCAAGATACGTACTTGTTCCACGGCACCGTGGCCGAGAACCTGCGCGTGGGCAAACCTGAGGCCACGCAAGCGGAGCTGGAGGCCGCCGCGCGCGCCGCCAACGCGCACGAGTTCATCGTCGCGTTGCCTCACGGCTACGACACGGTGGTGGGCGAGCGCGGCGTGCGACTGTCGGGCGGGCAGCGCCAGCGCATCGCCATCGCCCGCGCGCTGCTCAAGGACGCACCCATCCTTGTGCTAGACGAGGCGCTGTCCAGCGTAGATGCCGAGAACGAGCACCTGATCCGCCAGGCGCTGGAGCGCCTGCAGCGCAACCGCACCACGCTGGTCATCGCGCATCGGCTCTCCAGCGTCGTTAATGCAGACCGCATCCTCGTGCTTGAGCGCGGCCGCGTGGTCGAAGAGGGGAGCCATGCCGAACTGATAGCTCGCGGCGGCGCTTACAGCCGGCTAATGGCCGCCCAGTCCAGGGCGGAAGCGGAGTGGCAACCCATCCTCCCCGTCGCCGAGCGGCCATCGGTCGAGGGCGAGCGGGCGGCGATGCGGGCCTCGGACGAACCGCCGCGGCCGACGCCCCCGTCCATCCCGATGCGTACGCTGTGGGCGCGGTTGCTCAAGCTGGTGCGGCCGTGGTGGTGGGAGGCGGCGGTGACGGTGGTGGTCGGGTTGCTGCACTCGGGTACCACCGTGCTGCTCGGTGCTGTAGGCGCGCTGCTCGTGGGGCGCGTGGCAAGTGGTGGGGAGATCGGTCCCTTGCTTGCCCTCCTGCTGACGCTCGTGCCGATTGCCGCGGTGTGCTCCTGGCTCGACGTGTGGATCGCGCATGACCTTGCCTTTCGCCTGCTGGCCGAGATGCGCATCGCGCTATACAACCTGCTCGATCGGTTGGCGCCCGCGTACCTCTACCGTCGCCGCTCCGGTGATCTCGTCAGCGCCGCGACCGGTGATATCGAACTGATCGAGCTGTTTTACGCCCACACGATCTCGCCGGCCTTGCAGGCGGTGCTGGTGCCGGGCGCGGTGCTGCTGGCGCTGGCTTGGTTGGCACCGCCGCTGGCGCTGGTGTTGCTGCCCTTCCTGCTGGCGGTGGCGTTGACGCCGTTGCTGGCCGGCGAGCGGATGGAGCGGTTGGGCACGGCACTGCGCGCGCACACCGCCGAGATGAACGCGCATATGGTGGACAGCGTGCAGGGCCTGCGCGTCATCGCTGCCTTCACCTACGGACCGTTACGGCTGGCCCAGATCGACGCCAATGGTCGGCAGCTTGGGAGGCTCAAACGGCGCTTCCTGCGCTGGCAGGGCCTGCAGAACGCCACGATCGAAGTGCTCACCGGTTTGGGCGGGTTGGCGGTCCTCGCCGTCGGCGCTGTGTTGGTGACGGACGGGCGGCTGGCCCGCGCCCAACTTCCCCTGGCAACCGTGCTCGCCGTGGCTGCCTTTGCACCGGTGACGACGATTGTCACGGTAGCGAAGGAGCTCATGCAAACCGTGGCGGCGGCGCGCCGCTATTTCGCCATCGAAGACGAGCCGGTGCCGGTGCAGGACGGGCCGGGTGTGGCGGTGCTCGGGCTGCGGACCGCCGTGGACGCGGCCGTGCCCGGGGCCGATGGGCCGAAGGGAAAACGCCACGGCCTGGCGGTGGCGTTCGAAGGGGTGACCTTCCGCTACGGTGCGCAGGAACCGCCCGCGTTGTGCAACGTCTCCTTCACCGTCGGCGCCGGCCAAACGGTGGCGCTCGTCGGGCGCTCGGGTGCTGGCAAGACGACGGCCGCGCATCTGTTGCTACGCTTTTGGGACCCGCAGGAAGGGCGCATCACTATCGCGGGGCATGATATCCGCGACTTCCGGCTGGATGAGCTGCGTGCGCTGGTGGCCCTGGTGTCGCAGGACACCTATGTGTTCAACACCACACTTTGGGAGAACCTGCGCCTGGCACGCCCGGAGGCGAGCGAGGAGGAGATCCTCCGCGCCGCGCGGCTGGCCAACGTGACCGAGTTCGCTGAAGCGCTCCCGGATGGATACGACACGCTCGTTGGTGAGCGGGGGATGCAGCTTTCGGGTGGGCAGCGCCAGCGTATCGCTATCGCCCGCGCGCTACTCAGGGACGCGCCCATCCTCGTGCTTGATGAGGCGACCTCACACTTGGACGCGGTCAACGAGGCCGTGGTGCGCGCGGGGCTGCGCTACCTAATGGCCGGCCGCACTACGCTCGTCATCGCCCACCGTCTCTCTACTGTGCGTGACGCGGATCGCATTGTCGTGCTCGACGCGGGGCGGGTAGTGGAACAGGGCGCGCATCACGAGTTGCTGGCGCGGGGCGGGCTCTACGCCCACCTGGTGGCCTCGCAGATCCTCGCTGCCCAACCCCAGAGCGAGGGCGTCCCTGCCGCCCACCTTGGGGCTGACGGCTGAACGACTACCTCGCCACGGGTACGGCGTGGGCCGCCGTGTACCCCCGCTCAAGTGGGACCAATGTCCCCCGTGCGCCGATGCGTGGGCAGAGGCCAGAGCGGCGACTGGCGCAATGGGTGAACCTCTGTGGTGTCACCAGCGCCCACACGACCGCTGTACCACCATGCGGTCCCGTCTTGACCGCGAGCTGGCGCGTTTCAGTTGCATTTCCGTCCACTTCGGGTAGTCTCCAGGGTGCCGGAACGGCGCCTGCCCGCGCGTGGGAGCGCATGGGTGAGGCGCCGTGTCGGGCGCAGGGTTACCTCATCCCCAGGAGGGAGAACGGCATGCAGATCGGGTTCATTGGGTTGGGCACGATGGGCCGACACATGGCCATGCATCTCATCGAGGCCGGCCACACGCTGGTCGTGCACGATATCCGCCGGGAGGCGGCGGAGCCGCACCTGTCGGCCGGCGCCCGTTGGGCGGACTCGCCCGCCGAGCTGGCGCGCGACGTGGAGATCGTGTTCACCTCCCTGCCTGGCCCCGCGGAGGTGGAGGCGGTGGCGTTGGGTGAGGCGGGGCTCATCACCGGGATGCGACCGGGCAGCGTGTGGTTCGACCTCACCACCAACGCGCCGGCGCTCATCCGTCGCCTGCACGCCCTGTTCGCCGAGCGGGGCGTGCACGTGCTGGACGCGCCGGTGAGCGGCGGCCCGCGCGGTGCCCAGACCCGCCGCCTTGCCCTGTGGGTGGGCGGCGACGAGGAGCTGTTCCACCGCTATAAGCCCGTGCTGGACGCTATCGGCGACCAACCCTACTACGTCGGCCCGATCGGCACCGGATCGGTAGCCAAGCTGGTGCATAACTGCGCCGGCTACACCATCCAGTGCGCGCTGGCGGAGGTGTTCACGCTGGGGGTCAAGGCCGGCGTGGACCCGCTGGCCTTGTTCAAGGCGGTACGCAACGGCGCCGTGGGCCGGCGGCGCACCTTTGACGGGTTGGTGGAGCAGTTCCTGCCCGGCACGTTCGAGCCGCCGGCATTTACGCTTCGCCTGGCCCACAAGGACGTCTCCCTGGCCACCGGCCTGGCGCGCGAGTTGCACGTGCCGATGCGCATGGCGGACCTGGCGCTGGCAGAGCTGACGGAAGCGCTCAACCGCGGCTGGGGTGAGCGTGACTCGCGTGTGGCCATGCTCTTGCAGGAGGAGCGCGCCGGGGTGGAAATCCGCGTGCCGGAGGAGCGCCTGCGCGAGTTGGAGCGGTGAGCGGGACCCCCCTCGCCCCGCGGGTGCGATGCACTACAATGCCGGCGAACATGCCCAGGAGGGACGGCGATGGCGCTGCCGTTGGACGGTGTACGTATCCTGGATATGACCATCTGGCAGCAGGGCACCCACGCGACCGCCCTGCTCGCCGATCTGGGTGCGGATGTGATCAAGATCGAGGGGCCGGATAACCCGGACCCCGGCCGGGGCATGACCGGGTTGGTCCCCAGCGCCGCGCTCAACGCCTACTTCGAGAACCACAACCGCGGCAAGCGCTCGGTGGTGATCGACGTCAAGCGCCCGGAGGGGCGGGCGCTGCTCCTGCGCCTGGTGGAACGCGCCGACGTGTTCGTCAACAACATGCGCAAGGGCGTGCTGGAGCGCCTAGGCCTGGCCTACGAGGACCTGCGCGCCGTGAACCCGCGTATCATCTACGCCGTTGCCTCCGGCTACGGCGACGCCGGGCCGGAGCGGCAGCTCCCCTCGATGGATATCATGGCTCAGGCGCGCGGCGGGTTCATGGCCGTCAGCGGCGAGCCGGAGGGCCCGCCGCTGGCCGGCCCCGCCGGCCTGGCCGACCAGGTGGGATCGTACTTTTTGGCGCACGGCATCCTGGCGGCGCTGTTCATGCGCGAGCGCACCGGCCTTGGTCAGCAGGTGGACGCCTCCCTGCTGGGCGGGCAGGTGGAGCTGCAGGCGCACCTGCTGCAGGGCTACCTGTTCAGCGGGGTGCTGCCGCGCCGCCGCTCCCGCGCGGAGATGGTGCCCCTCTGGAATACCTACCGCGGCGGCGACGGCCGCTGGTTCGTGATCGGGATGCTGCCGCAGGAGCGCTGGTGGCCGCAGCTCGTGCGCGTGCTGGGCATCGAGGCGTGGGAGCAGGACCCCCGCTTTGCCACCCCCGCTGCCCGGCAGGCCAACGGGCCGGCGCTGGTGGCCCAGTTTGACGCCCTGTTCGCCACCCGCCCGCGCGATTACTGGGTGGAGCTGCTCTCCCGCCACGGCCTGATGGCGGCGCGCGTGCAGGACTACCAGGAGCTGGCGCAGGACCCGCAGGTGCTCGCCAACCGCTACATCGTGGAGATCGAGCACCCCACCGAGGGTCGGGTGAAAATGGTCAACCATCCGGTGCGCTTCAGCGCGGCGCCGGACGTCGGGGTGCGCGGGCCGGCGCCGGAGTTCGGCCAGCACACCGAGGAGGTGCTGCTGGAGGCGGGCCTGTCCTGGGAAGAGATCGCCGCCCTGCGCGAGGCGGGTGTGATCGGCGCCCGTGTCCCGGCCAAGTGAGCTGCCGCCCACCGCACCGATCCGATGTCCCTGAGAGAGGCGACCGCGAGAGAAGCGGCCGCGGCGATGGGCCGGCCCGTGCCACAGGTGCAGAATCCCGCCCGGCCCCCGATGATCAGAGTGAGAGCCGGCGGCCCTTGCCCCGGCACCGCCGGGGGCTGCCGGCGTCCCGTCGTGAGGCTGCCCGTGCCGTTCGTCGCCGCCGATGACACCGACCTGCACTACGAGGTGCGCGGTCGGGGTGCGCCGCTCCTGCTGCTCATGGGGCTGGGCGGCTCCGGCGACCTGTGGGGGCCGGAGTTCCTGGGGCACCTGGCCCGTTCGTTCCGTCTGATCGTGCCCGACCACCGCGGCACCGGCCTGTCTGGGCGGGGCGGTGGACCCTACACCATCGCCCGCCTGGCCGACGACGCCACGCGCGTGCTGGATGCCGAGGGCGTGCTGGCGGCACACGTACTGGGCGTCTCCATGGGCGGCATGGTAGCGATGGAGCTGGCCGCCACGCACCCGGCGCGGGTGCGCGGACTCGTGCTCGGCTGCACCACTCCGGGGGGCAGCGCCGCGGTGCCGCCGCGCCGCTCGGCGTTGGAAGAGCTGCGCCGGGCGGGCCTGTTTGCCATCAGTTCCCTGCTGGTCACGCCGGAGTTTCAGGCCCGCCGCACCGGCTTGCTCACCCGCCTGGCGGTGAAGGCGATGGCGCGACCGCCGGCGCCGGGCGTGCTCGCGGAACAGGTCGCCGCCACGCTCGCCTTCGACATCAGCGACCGCCTGCACCAGATCGTGGCCCCCACGCTGGTGATCACCGGCGACCGCGACCGGCTGGTGCCGCCGGAGAACGCCCGCATCCTTGCGCGCGCCATCCGCGACGCGCGCGGCGTGATCGTCAAGGATACGGCCCACTGTTTCTTCTGGGAGGCGCCGGAGCGCGCGGCGCGCGCCATCACCGAGTTCCTCGCCCCCCTGGCCCTGGCGCCGCAGGTCACGCTGTGATCTGGCTATCCCGAGTCGAGCGAGCAGGTTTTGCATCGCTTGACAGACCGGCTATAATCTGTCGCACACAAGCCGAACGGCACGTGCGCGCCACGGGGCATCGACCACGCCCCCATGTTGGAGCAGCGGGCGATGACCCCCTGTCTCGTGAGACGAGTTCCGGCTCGCCTTGGGATGCCGTGCGGGCGGGTGGGAACCGTGGCCAGACATCCTGCTGCAGGGGGCATCGATGGCGCAACTCCAGGTGGAGGAGATCTCGCTGCATTTTGGCGCGGTGGCGGCGCTGGATCGCGTCAGTCTCGCGGTCGAGGCGGGGGAGATCTGCGCCATCATCGGCCCCAACGGCGCCGGCAAGACCAGCCTGCTTAACTGCATCTCCCGCATCTACCGTCCCTCGCGTGGCCGCATCCTCTTTGAGGGGCAGGACATCACGCGCATCCCGCGGCACAAGGTCGCCTCCTTGGGCATCGCACGCACGTTCCAGAACATCGCCCTGTTCAAGGGGCTGACGGTGTTGGACAACCTGATGCTCGGCCGCCACAGCCACATGCGCACCGGCCTTTTGGAGGCGGGCATCTACATCGGCCGGGCGCGGCGGGAGGAGGCCCGCCATCGCGCCGTGGTGGAGGAGGTGATCGACTTCCTCGGCCTGGAGAGCGTGCGTCGGCAGGCGGTGGGCGCGCTACCGTACGGGCTCCAAAAGCGCGTGGAGCTGGGCCGCGCCTTGGCGGCCCAGCCCCGCCTGTTGCTGCTCGACGAGCCGATGGCCGGGATGACCGTCGAGGAGAAGGAGGACATGGTGCGCGCCATCCTCGACATCAACGAGGAATGGGGCGTGACGGTGGTGCTGATCGAGCACGACATGGGCGTGGTGATGGATATCTCCCACCACGTGGTGGTGCTCGATTTCGGCAAGAAGATCGCGGACGGCGGCGCGGAGTCCGTGCGCAAAGACCCCACGGTGATTCGCGCCTACCTGGGCGAGGAGGATGAGACGATCCGGCGCGCCGAACGGGAGGCGGCGGAGGCGGCCGCGGCGGCCGGGATGGAGGCCGGCGGAGGAGGGGCGGATTGATGGCGGAGACGCTTCCCGGCCTGTTGGCGGCCCGCGCCGAGCGGAGCCCGCGCGGTGTGGCGTTGCGCCAAAAACGGCTCGGTATCTGGCAGGAGGTGAGCTGGCAGGAGCACCACGCGCGGGTGCGCGCCGTGGCTGCCGAGCTGGTGGGCGCGGGCCTGCGCCCCGGCGATGTGGTGGCGCTCATCGGCGGCCACCGCCCCCAGTGGCTCCAGGCGGAGCTGGGCATCCAGGCCGCCGGCGCCGCTGTGGCCCCGTTGGATGAGAACCTCGCGCCCGCCCCCTTGGCCGATCTGGTGGCACGGTGCGGGGCTCGCCTGGCGGTGGTGGAGGGGCAAGAGCAGGTTGACAAGCTGCTCGCGGTGCGCGACCGGGTGTCCGCCCTGGAGCGCGTCTTCTACTGGGACCCGCGTGGGATGCGCGCCTACCGCGATGACCCCTGGCTGCGGCCGCTGCGCGCGCTGCGGGTCGGCATGGTAGCGTTTGCCACGGGTGGACAGACGGCACCGCCCCTTGGCGCTACCCCGGCAGCGGAGCCCGAGGAGGCGACCGCGACGCTGCTGCCGGATATCGGCGCGCAGGATGCGGCTGAGGTGGTGTTTACCCCTGGCCTGGGCGGTCGCCCGCGCGCCGTGCGCCTGACGCACGCGGTCCTGATCGCCGCCGCCCGCGCCCTGGTGGCGGCCGAGGGGCTGGACGCGCGTGGCGAGTTCGTCTCCTTCGCGCCCTCCGGCTGGATCGGCGAGCGGGCCTTCGCCACGGCGGCGGCGCTGGTGACGGGCTACACGGTCAACCTGCCGGAGGAGCCGGAGACGGTGCCGGAGAACATCCAGGAGATCGGGCCGCGGCTCCTGATGGCGCCACCGCTGGCCTGGGCCCGGTTCGCGGCCGCAGCGCAGGGGCGCGCCGCCGCCTCCGACCGCCTGCGGCGCGCGCTCTTCCGCTGGGCCGTGGCCGCCGGCGCGCGGCTGGACGAGCGGCCAGGTGGAGAGCCGGTCGGGTGGGCCGTACGGCTGCAGGCCTGGTTGGCGGACTGGCTGATCTGTCGGCCGGTGCGGGACCACCTCGGGCTGCTGCGCGTGCGCCGCGCCTACAGCGCGGGCGCCGCGCTGCCGGTGGAGACGGAGCGCTTCTTCCACGCCGTCGGTGTGCCGCTCCGGCAGCTTTACACCCTCACCGCCGCCGGAGGTGCGGTGGCCGTGGCGGATGGTCACGGCTTGCGCGCCCTGCCCGGCGTGGAGCTGCGCGTGAGCGCGGATGGAGAGCTGTGCGTGCGGGCACCCTGGCTGGCGAGCACGTACCTCGGTGAGACGGAGCCCGTGCTGGCGGCGGACGGGTGGCTGCACACCGGCGACGCCGCCCGCGTCGAGCCGGACGGCGCCATCACCCTGTTGGACCGCCTGGCACATCTGGCGCGTCTGGCCGACGGCACGGCGGTGGTACCGGCGCAGGTCGAGGCGCACCTGACCGCCTCCCCCTATCTGCGCCACGCCTTGGTCGTGGCCGACGGGCGGCCGTATGTGACGGCGCTGGTCGTGCTGGACCGTCCAGCGGTGAGCGCGTGGGCGGAGCGGCACGGGCTCACGGTGACGGCCTACGCCGACCTGGCCCGGCACCCCCAGGTGCGGGACCTGGTGCGCGCAGCGGTGCAGACCGCCAACGCCGGCCTGCCGCCCTCGGCGCAGGTGCGCCGTGTGGCCGTGCTGGATCGGGAGCTGAGCGCCGATGAGGGGGAGCTGACGCCCCTGGGCGTGGCGCGCCGGTCCGTGGTGCTGGCCCGCTGGGCGGCGCTGGTGGAGGCCCTGTACGGCGCGGGGATGCCGGACGAAGGGGTAGAGGTGGTGGCCGTCGCGGCGGAGCGGACCGGGCAGCTTGTGGGGTAGCTCGCTGCGGCGGGCATCGGGGTGTTGTATGGACCTGCCGTCCCTCGCCTTCTTCTTGCTGGAGACGAAGTTCCGACAGGTAACGATCATCGGCCTGGTGGTGGGGTCGCTGTACGCGTTGGTGGCGATCGGCTTCGTGCTGATCTACAAGGCCAGCCAGGTGGTGAACTTCGCCCAGGGCGAAATGGTCATGCTGGGTGGCTACCTAGCGGTGGCGATGATCACCAGCTACGGCTTGCCGCTGGCCGTGGCCTTTCCGCTCACGCTGGTGATCGGCGCGCTGCTGGGGTTTGCCATCGAGCGGGGCATCCTCCGGCCGCTCATCGGCAAGCCGCTGGTCTCGGTGGTGATGGCGACGATCGGCCTGGCGGCGGTGGTGCGGGGGTTAGTGGCGACCATCTGGCGGCCAACCACCAAGGCCATCCCGCAGGTAAGCATCGGCCCGTTTGAGCCGTTCTCCACCAAGACGGTGACCATCCTCAACACACCCGTGGCGCAGATCGACCTGTGGTCGCTGGCGTTTGCCGTGCTGTTCATCGTGGTGCTGACGCTGTTCTTCAAGTACACGCGCACCGGCATCGCCATGCAGGCGGTGGCCGACGACCAGCAGGCGGCGATGTCGATGGGGATCAGCGTGCGGCGCGTGTTCGCCATCACCTGGGCGATCGCGCTGATGGTGGCGGCCGTGGGCGGCATTATGTGGGGCGCCCGCCAGGGGGTGGACCTCACCCTGGCCACGGTGGGCCTGGTGGTGTTCCCGGCCGTGATCCTGGGCGGGCTGGAGAGCCTCACCGGCGCCATCCTCGGCGGGGTGATCATCGGCCTGGTGCAGAACTACACCGGTGGGTACCTCAACCCGTGGCTGCAGGAGGCGGGCTACGGCGGCGGGTTTGACATCGCCGTGCCGTTCATCGTCCTCATCCTCATCCTGCTCATCCGGCCGCACGGCCTCTTCGGCCGGGAGCACATCGAGCGGGTGTGACGAGGCGGCGGCATGCGGGCTGAGGGGCCGGGACACGGCGCGGGCGCGGGGTTGGGAGCGCGGCCATGTTGAGCACGGCCACCGGCAGGTTCAAGACGTCGTATCAGGCGGACGCCGCCATCCAGCGCGTGCCACTGGCGCGGTTTGCCTTCTGGGGCGGGCTGGCGGTCACCTTCCTGATCCTCCCCAGGGTGCTGAGCGACTACTGGCTGAACAACCTCAACCTGGTCTGGATCTCGGTCATCGCGGCCGTGGGCCTGAACATCCTGGTGGGCTACACGGGCCAAATCTCGCTGGGCCACGGGGCCCTGGCGATGGCCGGAGCCTTCAC
>JBHOQW010000157.1:0-1058 GCA_042408665.1 Dehalococcoidia bacterium | reverse complement strand
CTTCACCAACTTCAACCGCAACAAGCGCTCGATCACGCTCAACATGACCACGCCCCGCGGGCGCGAGCTGTTCGCGCGGCTGCTCACCGTGGCCGACGGCGTGCTGGAAAACTTCTCCGCCGGGGTGATGCGCGCCTGGGGTTTCTCCTACGAGGCGATGGCGCGCATCAAGCCGGACATCGTGTACGTCTCCATGGCCGGCTTCGGCCACACCGGCCCCTACCGCGACTACCAGACCTTCGGTCCCTCCGTGCAGGCCGTTTCCGGCCTCACCCACCTCTCCGGCTTCCCCGACCGTGAGCCGGCCGGCTGGGGCTACTCTTACATGGACCACACGGGCGGCTACTATGGCGCCATCGCCATGCTCCAGGCCCTGCTTCACCGCCGCCGTACCGGCCGTGGGCAGCACGTAGATCTCTCCCAGGTGGAGGCCGCCATCACCCTCACCGGTACCGCCATCCTGGATAAGGTGGTGAACGGCCGTCCCTCCACCCGCATCGGGAACGCGTCCGGCGAACCGCCCATCGCCCCACACGGCGTCTACCGCTGCGCGCCCGATCCCGACCCGCAGGTGGGCGACGATAACTGGATCGCCATCGCCGTGGAAACGGTCGACCAGTGGCGCGCCTTGTGCGCGGTGATCGACGCCCCGGACCTGGCCGCCGATCCCGAGCTGGCCACCCTGGCCGGTCGCCGGCGTCGCGCCGCGGAGATCGACGCCGCCATCGAGGCTTGGACCCGCCCGCGCTCCCCCTGGCAGGCGATGGCGGCCCTGCAGGCCGCCGGCGTGCCGGCCGGCGCCGTACAGCGCTCGCGCGACCTCGTGGAGCGCGACCCGCAACTGCGTCACCGCGGCATGCACCCCACCGTGGAGCACCCGTTGCTCGGCACGCTCACCGTGGACGGCGTGCCGGTGCGCTTCTCCCGCACCCCGGCCGCCGTCCGCCGCGCCGGGCCGCTCATCGGCGAGGCCAACGCCGAGGTGTTCGGCGGCCTGCTCGGCCTCCCCCTGGAGGAGATCGCCGCCCTAGAGGCCGAGCGCGTCCTCTGGTAGCCAA
>JBHOQW010000067.1:0-2422 GCA_042408665.1 Dehalococcoidia bacterium | reverse complement strand
CGGTGCTGCGCGAGGTGCCGGTGGTGGTGGAGGCGCAGGTGGTCCGGGATTGGAGCGGGAGCGATGCCGGTGTGGGATGACCGGGGCGAGGGACCTGAGGTTGAGGGTGAGGGGGCGGCGCACCCCCGGCCACACCGCCGCCACCGGCCGCGCCTGCCACTGGCAGGGAGCGCGGGTAGGGTCGGGGGTGCCGTCGCGGCGCAGGGGCCGGAACGGCGGCGGCCACAGCCCCGCCCGGCGGACGTGCTCCTCCACCTGCTCCGGCGTACTCCGCGCCGGCACGCCCGTGACGGTGAGAAACGGCCGCCAATACCCCGGTACCACCTCGGCCGCCACCACCCACCCGGCGGTCAGCGCCGCGTCGGGGGGCGTCTGGTCCTCAGCCTCAGCCCCGGCGCCGGCGTCCGCCACGGCGGCCGTGGACCCCTCGCCCTTGTCATCCACCCGCATCGCTCCCGCTCCAATCCCGGACCACCCGCGCCTCCACCGCCACCGGCACCTCGCGCAGCACCGCCTGCATCCCCTGGGTCATACACGCCACCAGCCACTGCCGCGCCGCCTCGGCCTCGGTCGCGTCGCACTCCACCACGATCTCATCGTGTACGGCGAGAACAGGCACGGCCGAAGGGCAGCGGTCCCGCGCCTCCCACAGCGGCGCCAGTGCCAGCTTGAGCCCATCGGCGCCGCTCCCCTGCACCGGCGCGTTCAGCTTCTCGGTGAACTTCTCCACCCCGAACCGCTTGCGGCCCAGGAGCGTGCGGGTGGTCATCGGCCCCCGGGGCTGGGCGCGGTGCCACCGGCGCAGGCCTGGGTACGTGGCGAGGAACTTCTCCTGCAGCGCGGCCGCCTCAGCTTCGCTGAGGGCCACGCCGTAGGCCGTGCGGGCGTGGGCGACAAAGGCCCGGGGGCCCATGCCGTAGAGCAGGCCGAAGTTCACGGCTTTGGCAAGCTGCCGGTCGTCCGCCGTCACGGCGTCTGGCCGCTTCCCCAGCACCAGCGCCGCGGTGAGCCGGTGCAGGTCCTCGCCCCGGCGGTAGGCCTCCGTCATGCGCCGCTCGCCGGCAATTTCTGCCGCAATGCGCAACTCGATCTGGGAGTAATCGGCCTTCACCAGCACCCGCCCCTCGCCCGGCCGCACGCAGGCCCGGTAGCGGGGGTCCCGGGGAAGGTTCTGCAGGTTCGGGCTCCGGCAGGCCATCCGCCCGGATTGAGCCCCGATCTGGAACCAATCGGCGTGCACGCGCCCGTCGGCCGGGGAGCAATACCGCAGCCAGTCTTTGCCGTAGGTTGAGGCGCGCTTGGCCGCCTCCCGGTAGCGGAGCAGGAGCGCCACCAGCGGGTGGTCGGCGTGCTGAGACAACGTCTCCTCGCGGGTGTCTTCCACCGACACCCCGGCCCGGCGCAGGGCGGCCAGCACCTGCGGCACCGAGTCCCAGTTCACGTCGGTGCCGGCCATCTGGGACAACTCCGCGGCCAGCTGGTCCCGCTCCGCCTGCGCAAGCGTTGCCAGGGCGTCCCAGGCGCCGACGTCGAACGGGCAGCCCGACCGCTCAAGCCAGGCCACCGCCGGCAGCGCCCGCGCCTCAAGGTCGGCCACCCGTTCCAGGCCCTCACTGCGAATGCGCTCGCGCAGGCGCCGGTATAAAGGAAGGAGCACGGCCGCATCCCGGGCAGCGTACTGCAGCATGGCCGGGGACAGCGCCCCGGACCAATCGGCTTCCTGGAACGACTTGTCCAGCTCGATGCCGAGCTGCTCCCGCGCGACATCCGCCAGGCCCCGCGGTGGTTGGCAGCCCCGCACCAACTGGTCGGCGAGCAGTGAGTCGAACAACCGCGCCCCGTGCGGCGGGGTCAGGCCGGCGGCCCACAGAAACTGGAGGTCGAACTTCAGGTTGTGGCCGATGAGCACTGGCCCCTGCCGGGGGTGTTCAAACAGCGGCCGCAGCACCTGCGGGTCCACCCGGAAGCAGTCGATCAGGTACACCCGCTCCGGGGTACTGAGCTGCAGAAGACGCAGGCGGTCGGTGAGCGCGTTCAAGCCCAGGGTTTCCGTGTCCAACCCCACCACCGGCTGGCGCACCAGCTCCGGCAGCACCGCCTGCACGGCGGCGGCGTCGGTGAGCAGCTCATACGGCGGCAGGGCCGGGCCGACGGTAACCGCGCCTCTCGGCGCCTCGCCAGCGCCCGGCGGCTCAGGCTCGTCGCCACCGCCTCCGTCGCGGTCGGCGGGACCATCAGGGTCCGGCGGGTTGTGCTGCTCGCAGTAGCCGCGGCCGTCGGGGGCGAACGCTTCAATCAACGTCCCACAGCCTGGGAAACTGCAGAGATCGTCTACACTACGTGCCGGGGCGGATGTTCCTGCAGAACCGTCGGCTCCGTCAGAACCGTCAGCCGCAGGTTCAAACCCGGCGGTCTGGCTGAC
>JBHOQW010000148.1:0-3339 GCA_042408665.1 Dehalococcoidia bacterium | reverse complement strand
TACGTGCGCTGGTGCGTGAACCGCGGCCTGGATGTGGATAGCTTTGCCCCGCGCATCTCCTTCTTCTTCAACATCCACAACGACTTCTTCGAGGAGATCGCCAAGCTGCGCGCCGCCCGGCGGGTGTGGGCCAAGGTGATGCGGGAACGCTTCGGGGCCAAGCACGAGCGCAGCCTGTGGCTGCGGTTCCACTCCCAGACGGCGGGCTGCAGCCTCACCGAGCAGCAGCCAGAGGTGAACCTGATCCGCACCACCATCCAGGCGCTGGCGGCGGTGCTGGGCGGCACGCAGTCGCTGCACACCAACTCCTGGGACGAGGCCATCGCCCTGCCCTCGGAGAAGGCGGCGCGGCTGGCGCTGCGCACGCAGCAGGTGATCCTGCACGAGTCGGGCGTGGTCAACACCGTGGACCCGCTGGGCGGCAGCTACTTCGTGGAGGCGCTCACCAACCAGATGGAGCGGGAGTGCTTCGCCTACTTCGAGAAGATCGAGGCGTTGGGCGGGGTGCTGCCGGCGATTGCGGCCGGCTTCTTCCAGAAGGAGATCGCCGAGGCGTCCTGGCGCTACCAGCGGGAGATCGACACCAAGCAGCGCATCATTGTGGGCGTGAACGAGTACGTGCTGGACGAGCCGCTGGAGATCCCCATCCTCAAGCTGGACCCGCAGGGCTACGACCGCCACCTGGCGCGGCTCAACCGCGTGCGGCGGGAGCGGGACCAGGCACGGGTGGCGGAGGCGCTGGAGCGGCTCCGGCAGGCGTGCGCGGACGAGCGCACCAACACCATGCCCTACATTCTCGACGCCGTGAACGCCTACGCCACCCTGGGCGAGATCATGGGGGTCATGCGCGCCGTCTTCGGCGAGCACAAGGAGCTCGTCGTCGTGTAGCCGCAGCGGCGCCACGCGCGGCCGGAACGGCACACGAGCGGGGGCCTGGCTCCTGCCCTCGGCATGGTCAGGGACCAGGCGCGTGGCGCGTCGGCGGACCGGCGCTGTTGGCCACCAGAGATGCACGTGAACGCCCCGCCGCCGGGTGGGGCGCTCGTGTGCCGCCGTCTTCACCCGGCCACGCACGGCGCCGGCGCCAGCGCCGCGGGTCCACCCCCGATTCCGTACACGCCACCCATTGACACCTGCCGCACGGCTTCACCTAGGGGCGCGGCACCGGCCGCCGGGCGCACGCCCGGCGGGGGTCGCATCTGGCTGCGGCCCGCTGCCGTCGCGAAGGCACCCGCGCGGGGAGGTCCGACCCCGGCGGGGACCGGTTGACGCACAAGGCGGCGGCGGATAGCATTTGTTTCGATGGTGCAGAATTTTGAAAATGAAACAGAGTCGGGCGCGAACAATCACCTCGCGGCTCTCCTTCTTGAGGCCGTGCCGCTGGTGATGCGCCGGATCCGGGCCGAGATGCGGGCCCATCGCGCTGGGCTGTCGGTCCCCCAATTCCGTGCGCTGGGATACCTGCACCGCCACCCCGGCGCGTCGCTCTCGGACGTGGCGGAGCACATCGGTCTGACGTGCGCCTCCACCTCCAAGCTCATCGATGGGCTGGTGCAACGCAAGCTGGTCACCCGCCATCTCGCGGCCACGGACCGGCGTCGCCTCACGCTGGCGCTCACGGCTAAGGGCAACGCCTTGCTCGCTTCGGCCCGCCAGGCGGCCCAACGCGGCCTCGCCCAAACGCTCGCCCGGCTGCCAGTGGGCGAGCGGCCGGGTGTCGCGCGGGCGATGGAGCAGCTCCTACACGCCTTCGGCCCAGCCGAGCGGCCGGGCGACGATCTTGTGAGGGACTGAGCGATGGCAATCCTGGAGACGTTTGGCCTCACCCGTCGGTTTGGCGACCTCGTGGCCGTCGACGCCGTCAGCCTGTCGGTCGAGGCGGGTGAAACGTTCGGGCTGTTGGGCCCCAACGGCGCCGGGAAGACCACGCTCATCAAGATGTTGACCACACTGCTACCGCCGAGCGCCGGCAGTGCCCGAGTGGGTGGGTTTGACATCGTCCGACAGGCCGCGCAGGTGCGGCGCATCATCGGCTACGTGCCCCAGCTCCTCTCGGCGGACGGCGCGCTCACCGGCTACGAAAACCTGATGGTTTTCGCCAAGCTCTACGACATACCCGCCCGCGAGCGGGAAGCCCGCGTCCGCGACGCCCTGGCCTTCATGGGGCTGGAGGAGGCGGCCGACCGGCTGGTGCGCAGCTACTCCGGCGGCATGATCCGGCGCCTGGAGATCGCCCAGGCCATGCTCCACCGCCCGCGCATTCTGTTCCTCGACGAACCCACCGTCGGGCTGGACCCCCTGGCCCGCGCGGCCGTCTGGGGCCATATCGACCAGCTCCGCGCTGAATATGGCACCACGGTCATCCTCACCACCCACTACATGGAGGAGGCCGACAGCCTGTGCCACCGCGTGGCCATCATGCACCTGGGGCGGGTCGCGGCGGTCGGCACCCCGCTCGACCTGAAGCTCTCGGTCGGCAGCGCGGAGACTACCCTGGACCAGGTGTTCGCCCACTACACCGGCGGTCAACTTGAGGAAACTGGAGGCGGTTACCGTGACACTGCGCGAGCACGACGTATCGCCCGCCGTCTCGGTTAGCGAGGCCATCGCCCTCCCCAAACTGAGCCCTTGGGCGGCGCTGTGGAGCTTTGTCTCTAAGACCTGGACCCTCGCCGAGCTGGAGGCACGGAAGCTCCGGCACGACCCCACCGAGCTGGCCACCCGCGCCGTGCAACCCGCCCTCTGGCTGCTCGTGTTCGGCGAGGTGTTCGGGCGCACCCGCGCGATTCCATCCGGCAACCTGTCCTATAAGGCGTTCATGGCGCCGGGAATCCTGGCCCAAAGCGTCCTCTTCATCGCCATCTTTTACGGTATTGCTGTTATCTGGGAGCGTGACTTGGGCATTGTGCACAAGTTTCTGGTCAGCCCTACGCCCCGTCCTGCCATCGTGCTCGGCAAGGCCCTATCTGCCGGCGTGCGTGGTGTCTCGCAGGGCGTCATCATTTATGTTCTGGCGCTAGCGCTCGGCGTGCGCCTGAACTGGAATCCGCTAGCGCTCGTCGGTGTCGTGGTGCTGGTGGTCTTGGGGGCGTCGCTCTTCTCCACTTTCTCGCTGATCATCGCCTGCCTGGTGCGGACGCGCGAGCGCTTTATGGGCATCGGCCAGGTGCTGACCATGCCCCTCTTCTTCGCCAGCAACGCCATCTACCCCGTGTCCCTGATGCCCGCCTGGCTGAAGGTGCTGGCCCGCGGCAACCCCCTGAGCTATGAGGTCGACGCGCTCCGCGCCCTCATGCCGGCCGGCGGCAGCAGCGCCTTCGGCCTCGGCCCGGACTTTGC
>JBHOQW010000146.1:0-8455 GCA_042408665.1 Dehalococcoidia bacterium | reverse complement strand
CGCCGAACACCACGCTGTGCACGGCGCCGATGCGGGCGCAGGCCAGCATGGCGATGGGCAGCTCCGGGATCATGGGCAGGTAGATGCCCACCCGGTCGCCCTTCTTGACCCCCAGCCGCTTGAGGGCGTTGGCAAACCGGCCCACCTCCCGGTGCAGCATCTGGTAGGTGAGCACGCGCTGGTCGCCCGGCTCCCCCTCCCAGATGATGGCCGCCTTGGTGCGGCGGGGACCGGCCAGGTGCCGGTCCAGGCAGTTGTCGGCGATGTTGAGGGTGCCGCCCACAAACCACTGGGCGAAGGGCGGATTCCATTCCAGCACCCGCTGCCACTTCTGGTACCAGTGCAGCTCCTCGGCCATCCGCCCCCAGAAGCCCTCCGGGTCCTCCGCCGCCTCCTGCCACAGGGCGCGGTACTGCTCCAGGCTCTGGATGTGCGCCCGGCGGGCAAACTCCGGCGGGGGCGGAAACACGCGGGTCTCCTGCAGGACGGAGTCGATGCGCTCGCTCTGGCCGGTCGTCATCTCGCGCTCCTCCTTCTGGGCGATGCTGGACCGCCGGGCCGCACAGGCGTACACGAACCCCAGGGACCGGCCCCGCGGCCGGCCACGGGACGCGGCGCCGCGGCCGCTGCGGCTTGGTGCTTCTGACAGGCGGGGCAGGTGGATCGATTGTGGGCGCTCGCGTTGCCTCCGTCAACGTGCGCATGTTCGGCGTGCCGGTCGCAAACGGTGCAAGGGGGCCGGCCTTCACCGCCCCCTTGGCCGTCGCCCGGCCAGTCCGCGATACCGCTTACCCCTGCGTGGCTTCCGACGCATCCAGGGCGGAATCCGGCACCCGCGCGCCCAACCGCCGCCGGTTCAGGGCGTAGCCCACGCTGACCGCCGCCACCACCAGCGCGAGCAGGCGGAAGAACCACTGCACGTTGAAGTTGGCGGTGTTGAGCGTCGGCGTCAGGAGCTGGTCGGCCAGCACGAGCGCCACCACGGTAAGCCCGACGAGGGAGTAGAAAATGGCGGGGGAGTAGCCGCGCTGGGCCACGAACCGCTCCTCCGTGAGCGAGTTGTGCCGCGTCTCCCGCAGCAGCAGGGTGCCCACCACAAAGGTGATGGCCGCGACTGCCACCGGGTAGAGCAGCCCGGCAAAGGGTGCAAAGTTGCGGTTCCCGTGCTCGACCTGGTTGGCCACGATGGCGGTGGCGATCAGCGGCAGGAAGCCACCGAAGTAGCCATTGCCGATGTGGTACGGTAGCGAAACCGAGGTGTACCGCACCCGTGAGGGGAACGACTCCACCAGGAACGCCGCAATCGGGCCATAGACCATGGTCACAAAGAGCACCAGCACGAAGGCGCACAGCACCAGCACCACCGGTTGGTAGTTACCGCCCGCCGGCGTGAAGTGACGCATGACCATGAAGATCGGGATCGTCAGCGCGGCGCCGAGCAGGTTGCCCGCCATCATCACCGGCTTGCGCCCGATGCGATCCGACAGGGCCCCGAACACGATGAAGAACGGCGTGGCCAGAGCCAGGGCAACGGCCATGATGATGGTGGCGTCGTTGCCGGACACGCCGGCGATCGGCAGCGGCGGGATGTCCGGCCGGTCCGCGATCTTGACCGCTGCCTGCTGCAGCCAGGTCAGGGCGTAGAACTGGCCGGTGTACCACACCACGGCCTGCCCGGCGGCCGCGCCCCACAGCACCATCAGCACCGTCTGCCACTTTGCCTTGCTGCCGAAACTCTCCGTGATCGGCATGCGCGAGGTGCGGCCCGCGGACTTGAGGGCGCTGAACAGCGGTGACTCACGTAGACGCAGGCGGATATAGAGGGAGATGCCGACCAGAAAGATGGAGAACAGGAACGGCAGCCGCCAGCCCCAGGATGCGAAGTCGGCGGTCGGCAGCGATTCACGCACCGCCAGGATCACCAGCAACGACACGAACAGGCCGAGCGTGGCCGTGGTTTGTATGAAGCTGGTGTAGAAGCCGCGGCGCCGGTCTTCGACGTGCTCGGCGACGTACACCGCCGCGCCACCGTACTCACCGCCTAGCGCCAGCCCCTGACAGAGGCGGATCGCCAGGAGGATGATCGGCGCCGCCACGCCGATCGTGCCGTAGGTGGGCAGCAGGCCGATGGCGAACGTGGCCCCGCCCATCATGATCAGCGTGAGCAAAAACGTGTACTTGCGGCCGATCAGGTCCCCGATCCGGCCGAAGAAGAGGGCGCCGAAGGGTCGCGCCGCGAACCCGGCCGCGAAGATCGCCAGCGTGCCCAGCAGGGCTGCGGTCTCGTTCTTGCTCGGAAAGAACTTGGTGTTGATGACGGTAGCCAGGCTGCCAAAGATGTAGAAGTCGTACCACTCGATCATCGTTCCGACGGAGGAGGCGCTGATCACCTGCCAGATGTTGGCGCCTCCCCGGCGGTCAAACACGCCGCTGCCTGGCATAGCTCGGGCTGATGCGTCCATCGCTCCTCTTTCCCCTTCACGCGTGCCACCGGCCCTCGTGTCGAGCAAGGGCCGCTCCCCAACGCATCTGTTGCTTGATCGGGCGGTTTCCCTGCCATCCGTTCGTTCGCCGCGCTGCCCTCCTCTCCTATGGCTGGCCGACGCCGCACGGCGAGCGCCCACCCGCCCGCATCGGCGAGTGCATTGAGCCAAAAGCCAGCGCGACGGATCAACGAAATATCGGCAGACGGTCAAAAACCGCCGGTGAGCGACACCTAGTGAGGGGTGAACGGCAGCGAGCGGCGCCTGCACGCCGGACCACGCTTGGGTCGCAGACGAGCTACAGACCGATCAGCGTGCGCAGATCCTTGACCCGACCGCGACTGACCGTGAGCTGGGTGCGCGCGGCGTCACGCACTGTGAGCAGGTAGGCGCCGTTGAAGAAGGGGCTGATCTCCACCACGTTCTGCATGTTGACGATGAAGGCGCGATGGATGCGCAGGAAGGGCGGCATGGGCAGGCGCCGCTCCAGCTCGTTGAGGGAGAACCGCGTCGGATAGGCGCGGTCGTGGACGTGCACGTAGACGACATCGCCACGCGCCTCGGCATACCGGATCTCGTGCAAATCGATGAGCAGGATGCGGCCGCCGCCATCCACCGGGAGCTTCTCCAGGGTGGAAGCGCGCGATGCCGGCTCGGGTTCGCTCGGCGCCCGGCCGCGGCGGCCCAGAATCCGATCCAAGGTGGCGCGCAACCGGTCCGGTGCCACCGGCTTGAGCAGGTAGTCCACGGCGTGCAGCTCAAAGGCGCGCAGGGCGAACTCGTCATAGGCGGTCACGAACACCACGGCGGGGGGATCGGCGAAGGCGTTGACCAGTTCCACCAGCTCCAGCCCTGTGATCCCCGGCATGTTGATGTCCACGAACACGGCGTCAAACCGCTGCTGGCGGAGCAGGCGCAGCGCCTCCACCGACGTGACCGCCACCTGTACCTCCGCGCGCGGCTCGGCCTCGCGCAGGCGGTACTGGAGCTCCTCTAGGGCGGGTAGTTCGTCATCCACGACCAGGGCGCGCAGGCTCATGCGTGGCCGTCCTCTGAATTCAGATACCGACGCCGACCTTGTACTTGGGCACGCTGAAGCTGACGCGGGTGCCGCCTCCGGGACGGCTGACGATCTCCAGCCCGTGGCCCGGCCCGTAGACGCTCTGCAGGCGCTCGTTGAAGTTGCTCAGGCCGATGCCGAACGAATCGCGCCGCGGGCCGTGCAGCGCCTGGCGCACCGTCTCGGCGTCCATGCCCGGGCCGTCGTCATCGACGCAGATCCAGCACTCGGTGCCGCGATCTTCGGCCACGATCACGATGCGGCCCGGCTCCACCCGCCGGCTGATGCCGTGCCGCACCGCGTTCTCCACAAGGGGTTGGAGCACCAGCACCGGCACCACCGTTGACAGCACCTCCGGGTCCACGCGGTACACCACGGTCAGCCGCTCCCCGAAGCGGGCCTTTTCGAAACTCAGGTACTGGTTCACGTACTGGAGTTCATCGGCGAAACGGGCAAACTCACCGCGCTGGCGGAAGGTCTGCCGCAGGAAGTCGGAGAAATCGATGATAAGCTGGCGCGCCGTTTCCGGCTGGGTGCGGATGAAGGACGCGATGGTGTTCAGGGTGTTGTACACGAAGTGCGGTGAGATCTGCGCCTGTAGCGCGGCCAGCTCCGCTTTGGCCAGCCGCTCGGTCTTGCGGTCCAGGTCTGCCAGCTCCATCTGCAGGCTCATGGCCTGGGCCATCGCGCTCACCATCTTCGCCTTGCCGGCGGTGACGCTCTGGCCCTCGCCGAAGAACAGCACAATGCAGCCCACGACCTGCCGGCGCTGGGTGAGCGGCGCCCCGACCGCCGAGTCCAGCGGACAATCGGGCCGCACGCAGCCGATGCGCTCGCGCGAGCGGGCGACGACGGTGCGGCCGGTGCGCAGCACCTCGCGGGTGAGACGGGTGAGCGGCTCCGCATCCTCACGGTGGTGGTCGGCGCCCGCGCCGACGTGCGCCAGCACCTTGCTGCCGCCGACGATGGCCACCGCCGCGGGCGCCAGGTATTCATGGATCACGGCGGCGGTGCGTGCGGCCGTCACCGGGTTCAGCCCGCGGCGCAGGTAGGGCAGCGTGCGATTCACGAGCGCCAGCGCCTCGGAGATGGCGTACTCGCGCCCCTGGCTGGCCCGCTGGCCACGGGCCAGCGCCAGGTACAGCACCACGGCCGCGGCGATCGCGGTCAAGACCGCTTGAGTGATAAGCACGTTGCCGTTCATAACGCCGGCAGCGGGGTTGTGCAGCACCCCGTCCGACCGCTGGCGGGGCACACCTCGCCGTACGGTTCAGTCCGCAATGTACTCGTGCCGCAGGCCCAGCGACTCCGGCACGTGCAGGCGCAGCATCTTCAAGCCCACATCCACGGCCAGCCACTCCCGGGTGAGCAGCGAGACGCCCACCATCGTCAGGAAGGCGGCGGGGATCGTCCAGATGGCCGGCTGCGCCAGCAGCGTACCGAACAGCGTGCGGGGCGTCGTCGCGCCGAACAGCATCGTGAACAGGATCGAGGCCGATGCCAGGCCGCCGCCGATGAGCACACCGGCGGCGGCGCCGACGACCGTCAGTCCCCGCCACCAGATGCCAAGCACGAACAGCGGAAAGAACGCGCTGGCGGCGATGGCAAAGGCCCAACCCACGAGCATGTTGATGTGGTAGCGCTGCACCAGCAGGCCCAGCAGGATCGCCACCGCCCCCACCGCCACCGCCGACAGGCGAAACGCCCATAGCCGCTCCTGTTGACCGGTGCCGGCGTGGAAGGTGCGCGCGTACAGGTCGTGCGCCAGCGTACCGGACACCGCCACCAGCAGCCCGGAACTCGTGGACATAAACGCGGCAAACGCGCCGGCCGCCGTCACCGCCTCCAGCGCCTGCCCCAGGGCGTGGTTGTCCACGCGGCGGGGCAGCTCCAGAAGCAGGGCGTCCGTGCGGCCGCTGAGATAGAGGTCGGCCGCCCGCACGCGACCTATCAACCCGATGACCGGCGGGAACAGGTAGAACACGCCGATCAACGCCAGCACCGCCAGCGTGGTTTGCCGCGCGGCGTGCCCATCGCGATTGGTGTAAAAGCGCACCAGAATATGCGGCAGTCCGGCTGTGCCGAAGACGGTGGCGATCATCAGCGAGTAGGTGAAGAGCAGCGGGTAGCCCTGCTGCCGGGCCAGCGGCCCGAAGGGGTTGCCCCACGCGCTGCCCGGCGCCGCGCCCCGCTCGACCACGGCCTGGAGGGCGGGGGGTGGCGTCGCCGTGGCCATGGTCCAATGGCGGGCATAGGACCCGTACAGCGCCAGCAGCACCGCGGCCAGGAGGGCGATGGCAAAGGCCTTCACCCAGAACTGAAACGCCTGCACGAAGGTGATGCCCTTCATCCCGCCCAGGGCCACGTTGAGCGTGATCACCCCGCCTACCACCACCACGCCCACCCAGTAGGGCAGCCCGGCGATGGTCTGAACCGTGAGCCCCGCACCCTTCATCTGGGGCAACAGGTAGAAAACGCCGATGATGAGCACGAACACCACAGCGATCCGGCGCAGGAGGGCGCTGTTGAACCGCCCCTCGGCGAAGTCGGGAATGGTATACGCGCCGAAACGACGCAGCGGGCCGGCCACAAACAGCAACAGAAAGAGATACCCGGCCGCGTACCCCACCGGATACCACAGCACGTCATAGCCGTAGGCCATCACCATGCCGGCCACGCCGAGGAAGGAGGCAGCGCTTAGATATTCCCCGGAAATCGCGGAGGCGTTGAGCACCGGCCCGACCGAGCGCGAGGCGATGTAGATGTCCCGCGTCGTACGCACCACGCGGGTGGCGTAGATGCCGACGGCCACCGTGGCGAGGGCGACGCCGGTAAACGCGCTCACCGCGACCCAGTGCACGTGCACGGCCCTACTTCCTCACCAGCTCTGTGAATTCGTCTTCGTGTTTCTTGGCGGTGACCACGAAATACACACCCAGCGCCCACAGCAGTGGGTAGACCAGCACCGCCAGCACCAGCCAGTGCAACGGCAACCCCAGCACGCGCACCGCCATGAGCTGGGGCGCGAAGCGGTTGAGAAGCGGTAACACGAACAGCGCCAGCAGAAACACCGACGCCACCCGCAGGGAGAGGGCAAGCTGGCGACGGATGAGCTCATCCAGCAAGATCTCACCGTACGACGTCTGCTCGGCGATCTCCTGGACCGTCTCATCGACAACTTGCAACGCATCCAGCTCAGCCAGCGCGTCCTCCTCGACCAACGGCTCACCACCATCGGGCGGCTCCATCGCCGGCGGCAGCACGCGTTCGCCGTACGACCCGTTTCGGAACGGTAGTCTCACGGGTCCGTCCAGTCTACTATTGTCTGCACAAGATCTATCCCGTCGCCACGGTATTACGCCCGACACGGGCAGTTGTCAACAGGAGGGGACCGGTGCGCGTGGTGGTGGACACAAACGTGGCGGTAGCGGCCTGCTTTGCCCCGGCGTCGGCTTCGGCACGGGTCTTGCGCCGCTGGCGCGCCGGCCAGTTCGAGCTGGTCACCTCGCCCCCGCTCCTGCGCGAGCTGGCCGTCCTGGTTGAGCGGCTGCAGGACGTGGCCGCTGTGCGGCGTGCCCAGCGGTGCCTGGCGGCACTGCACCAGGAGTTCCGTCACCGGGCCCACACCGTCCAGCCCGCCCCGTTGGACCTGCGCCTGCGCGACCCCGCCGATGAGCCGGTGCTGGGCACGGCGGTGGCCGGCGGCGCCGCCTTCCTGATCAGCACCGACGCCGACCTGCTGCGCGCCGACGGCTATCGCGGCGTGCGCGTGCTCACCCCATCGCGCTTCTTGGCCCTGCTGAAGCGTGCGCCGGCCGAAGCGGGCTGAGGGCATCGCCAACGCCCCCACGCCACCGCCGCCTGTCCCCCGGCCCACTGAGTCCGGGTACCAATGTCTGCAGCGGGCCGGGGCTGAGGTGAGGGCTCCTTCACCGGCTCGAGCGGTCAGGCCGGCACGAAGCGGCCGAACTGGCGGTTGTAGTGCAGCAGCGGCTCGCGCTCGGCGGCGGTCTCGGCGCGCAGCACCTCGCCCACCAGGATGGTGTGGTCACCGCCCTCCAGGCGGGCGTACAGGCGACATTCCAGGTGCACCAGGGCGCCGGGGATGAGGGGCAGCCCCGTCACCGCCCCGGGCACCGTCGCCACCCCCGTGAACTTGTCCGCCTGCTTGCGGGCAAAATGCTGGGCGATATCGGCCTGGCCCAGGGCCAGGATGCTGATCGCCATCTGGGGGGCGGCCATGAAGGCCGGGTGGGACTGGGCGCGCTTCTCCAGGCAGACCAGCACCAGGGGTGGGTCGAGCGAGAGGGAGCTGAAGGCGCTGGCGGTGAACCCCTGGGGATGCCCGTCCGCGTCGCGGGTGGTGACCACGGTGACGCCGCTGGCAAACCGCGCCATCGCGTTGCGAAACTCCACCGCATCGACGACCACCCGTGACATGCCGGCACCGTCCTCCAAGCAGGCTGTGATGGCAGTATCCCGGCCCCGACGCCGGTCCGCAAGGGGCGCTGGCGCCTTACCGGCGAGGTGGTACCATGCGCGCCGGAACGCCGGGTGCCCTACTGCACGCCCGCCGACCACGCCGGAGGAGATCGCCGTGGCCACCTACCAGGACATCCTGTACGACGTCGACGGCCCCATCGCCTACATCACGCTCAACCGCCCAGAGAAGATGAACGCCCTCTCCAACAACCTGCGCGGTGAGCTGGTGCACGCCCTCAAGGAGGCCGAGTTCGACCCCGCCATCAGCGTGATCGTGATCCGCGGCGCTGGCCGCGCCTTTTCCGCCGGCTACGACATCGGCGGCGGCCGCGCCGCCCCGCCGGGCAGCCCCTACGTGCACCCCAAGACGGGGCTGCCGGACGTCGGCTCCACCCGCCCCGGCCCGTCGGAGTGGGCCCACCACGTGAAC
>JBHOQW010000144.1:0-4941 GCA_042408665.1 Dehalococcoidia bacterium | reverse complement strand
CAGCGCCACCGCCGGCGCGGCCAGGGCCTCCAGCACCGCCAGCAGGTCAGCGGCGAGCTGCTCGGGGCCGCGGGCGCCGCGGTTGGCGCGCGAGCCGCCCGTGCCCCGGCGGTCCAGCACGAGCAGCGGGTGACGGGCGGCCCAGTCCGTCAGCGCCGGCCACAGGGCGGTGGTGCGCAGGAAGGACATGTGCAGGCCCCAGCCGGGCAGCAGCGCCACGCGGGGCGGCGCGCCGCCTAGCAGGTGGTACGCCAGTGGGCCCTCGGCGGTGTCGAGCAGGCGCGTCTCGGGTTCGGCCACGGCGGTTCTCCGACAGACGCGAACGGTGATGCGACGCCGCGTCACGCCGAGCCTACACGCCCGGCCGGCTGTGCGGCCACCGTCTTCGATGCAGAACCGTGCCTGGCCACCGCGTTGCGCCTCAGATGGCCGGCGCTCACCGCCGATCGGCACTGGGCGGCGGTTGACGTCGGCGTGCCCGTCCACCGATCCGCCGGTAGATGGCTGCTACCGCGCCCCCGACCTGCGCCTTGGCCGCGGCCGACGCGCCGGCAGTGTCCTTGCGCCCGCTGCCGCACCGTGGTACAAGAACATTAGTTCCAAATGGCGGCGCTGCCACGGCTCCAGGAGAGGAGGGCATGGTGGAGAAGCAGATGACGTGCCCGTTCTGCGGGCGCAAGTTGGGGAAGGACGGGCGCACCTGTGGGCGGGCGCCGTGCCAGGCCAAGGCGGCAGTGTGGAGCCGCGGTCCGGCGCGGGTGCGGGGCGGCCGATAGCGCGTGGGTGCTTGACCCAGGCCACAGACCGCCGGACACTGAGCGCACACGTCGCCTCTAGTGGGGTCGCCTCCTACGGGGTGCCATGGGCGTTTTGGTGCTGGTGCTGGCGCTCATTGTGGCGCTGCTCATCGTCTGGTTCATCGTCAAGACGGTGGTGGCGCTCGCGCTGTTGCTCGTCCTCGTTCTCGTGGCCAGCCTGGTGGCGCAGTCTTTCCTCCGCTACCGCGGTGGGCTGACCTTTACGCTGGTGAGCGGCCTGATCGGCGGCGTGGTGGGGCTGATCCTGGCCCGGCTGCTGGGCATGCCGGAGCTGGTGAAGATCGGCGGCCTGCCGGTGCTGTGGACGTTTATCGGGTCGCTCATTGTGGTGGCCGCCGCCAAGCTCGTGGAGCCAGGCCGCCGTCGCGCCTGAGAGCGCGCCCCGCTTGCCTGGCCGCGCCGCCGTCCGTAGCCTGGAGACCAGGTGGCCCACGTCCATGAGCGAGACCCCCGGTGCGCCGCACCCGCGCGAGGAGCGCCGCCTGCTGCCCCCCTGGTGGACGGTGCTGTTTCCCCTGTCCGTCGCGCTTGGGATCGCCGGCTGGTCGGCCGCCACGGCCGATGACAGTGCCCTGCGTGCCTTCCTCACGGCGCTCCTCTGGCCGGGGGGCGGGGCTTTCCTGCTCGTCGCCGTCGTGGTCTGGCTGGGATGGGTGCTGGATATCGACTGATCGGGCCGGCCAACCATGCTCATCATCTTTCACGGACCGGACAGCTACTCCCGTCACCAGGCGCTGATGCGCCTGCGCGCCGAGCTCGATCGGGACGGAATGCTCGGCGCCAACACCACCGTGCTGGATGCCAAGGGCCTGACCCTTCCCGCCCTCACCATGGTGTGCGATGCGGCGCCCTTTCTTTCCGCGCATCGGTTGGTGCACGTGCAGGGGCTGCTGGCCCGCGCCGAGGCCGAACCGTCCACAGCGGGGCGACGTGGGCGGCGCGGCAAACCGGCAGGTGGTGACGACGGCGAGGGGTGGCTGGCGCTGGCGGACTACGTGGAGCGGATGCCGCCCACCACGGTGCTGGTGCTCGAGGACGGGGAGCTGCGCAGCGGGAACCCGTTGCTGACGGCCCTGAAGCCCAAAGCGCGGGTGGAAGGGTTCCCACGTCTCTCGACGCACCAGCTCGAGGGCTGGATCGCCCGCCGTGCCCGGGAGCTGGGCGTGATCTTCGACAAACCGGCGTTGACGCGGTTGGCCGAGGCCACCCCCTCTGACCTCACCGAGGATCGCCAGTGGCATGGGCTGTGGTGGCTGGCCGCCGAGATCGAGAAGCTGACGCTGTTTGTCGGGCAGGGGCGCATCACCGAGGAGGATGTGGAGCGGCTCGTCCCGGCGGTGCTGCAGACGCGTATCTACACGCTGGCCGACGCCGTCGTGCGACGCGAGCGGGAGGCGGCGCTCACGGCGCTCGAGCGGCTGCTCATGGCCGGCCAACCGGCGCCGGTGCTCCTCACCACGATCGCCGGCCGTCTGCGTCAGTTGTTGCTCCTGCGCGAGCTCCTGGCGGCGGGCGTGCCCGAGCCAGAGATCCGCGAGCGGCTGGGACTGCGCAACCCCACCCAATTCGACATCCTGCGCCGCCAGGCCCAAGTGCTATCTTTTCCCCGCCTGGAGGCCGCCTACCTACGGGTGCTGGAGGCGGACCGCGCCGTCAAGGGCGGGCGCATGGATGAGGTGACGGCGCTGGAGACGCTGGTGGCGGAACTGGCCGGTTGACGGTGCGGCGCTACTCGTCCCACTCGTGGAACACCGGGTTGTAGCAGGCCACCTGCTGGCCCCGGGCGCCAAACGGAGCCAGGGGCGGCGCCGGTTCGGTGCGGCAGCGGCTGGTGGCCTTGGGGCAGCGGGGCAGGAAGGCGCACTCCTCGGGCAGCTCCGCCATGTTGGGCGGCGCGCCGGGGATGGCGTGCAGCGGCCCGGGCGTGCCGTCCAGGCGCGGCAGCGTCGCCAGCAACGACCACGTGTAGGGGTGACGCGGCTGGTGGTAGACCTGGGTGACGCTGCCCTGCTCGATGAAGCTGCCGGCGTACATCACGGCGACCTCGTCCGCCATCTGCGCTACCACGCCCAGATCGTGGGTGATGAGGATGATGGCCGTGCCGCGCGTGCGGCGGAGGGTGTCCAGCTCGTGCAGGATCTGCGCCTGCACGGTGACATCTAGGGCGGAAGTGGGCTCGTCGGCGATGATGACGCTGGGGTTGAGGGCCGTGGCCATGGCGATCATCACCCGCTGGCACATGCCGCCCGAAAGGTGAAACGGGTAGGACTCCGCGATCCGCTCCGCGTCTGCCAGCCCTACCGCGCGCAGGATCTCCAGCGTGCGCCGCTTCCGCTCCTTCTTGGGCACGTTCAGGTGGCTGACCAGGATCTCCTCCACCTGCTTGCCGATGGGCAGCACCGGGTTGAGGCCGCTGACGGGGTCCTGGAAGATCATGGAGATGGCGCGGCCGCGCAGCCGACGCAGGCTCTCGTCGTCGAGGCTGAGCAGGTTCTGACCGGAGAACCAGACCTCCCCGCGCAGGATCTTGCCCGGGAAGGGCACCAGGCGCAGCAGGGACAGGGCCAGCGTGGTCTTGCCGCAGCCGCTTTCACCTACGATGGCCAGCACCTGGCCCGGCTCCAGCCGGAAGCTGACGCCGCGCACGGCCTTGACGACACCTTCTTTCGTGAAGAAGTAGGTGTGGAGGTCGCGCGCCTCGAGGATCGGCTCCGCCATGCGTGCACGCTCGCCGGTCAGTTGGCCGGCCCTGTCGCCAGTATACATGTATCGGGCATGAGGCAACGGGCGCCGACATGGTCGGCGCCCGTGCCACGACGCGGCGACATGCTCGCGCATGAGCCGTGAAAGATCGGGAGGGCAGTGACAGGGGGAGAGGCGCCGAACGCCGGTGCGTCAGGTCGCTACTCGCTCGTCCAGCTCACGACGGTGCCCTGGGCGCCGTCGCTCACGCTGACCACCACGCTCACCAGCGAGATGCTGGTGCGGCCGCCGGTGCGGCGCTGCCGGCGCAGGTAGTCCGCCAGCGCCTCTGGGTCGGTGAAGAGCGTCGGGTCGAACAGAGAAAACATGGCGTGTCTCCTTGGTCGGACGCCCGACACCGCGGGCCGGGGTGCAACCGGGGTGCGGCGTCGGGCGCCGAAGCGAGCCTACAAGCTGTGCTGCGTGATGGCGGCGTTATTGCCCGCCTGCTGCACCAGCGTCTGGGCGCCGACCGCGCCGATGGCCAGGTTGAGGCCCACCTGCGTGTTGATCTGGTTCACCACCGCGATGTTGGTGGGCACGGAGATGTTGACTGGCATGGTTGCTCCTCCTGTGTGAATGGCCGGGGGCGGCCCGCGCCGCCCCCGCGGGCTCGGAGATGGTTCAGGTGGGTTACGCCTTAGCCTTGGGTGATGGCGGCGCTATTGCCCGCCACCTGGGCCAGCGTCTGGGCGCCGACCAGGCTCCCCAGCGCCACGTTGGCCCCGAACTGCTGGTTGCTCTGGGACAGCACGGCGATGTTGGTGGGTGCGTAGAACAGGTACGGCATGGGAGACCTCCTCGGTGATGTCGGCGGCTCGGTGGCGCCGGGCCGTCCGCTGTGCTTGCAGTATCGCCCGGCGACACGGGGATCGCTGTTGCCCCGCCGACAGCGGGGCGGTGATCCGGGCGACACCAGGCGCGATCCATGGAGCGTCGGGCGGTCGGCCTGGTTGGGAGCCGGGCAAGCGCGTGGTAATCTGTGGGGAACACGGACCGTCTCCCAGGCCGGTGAGGGGGTCTGCGCCGTGCGGCAGCGAGGCGGTGTCAGCCGGATAGCAGCCCTCGCCCTGCTCGGCCTGGTGCTCGTCTGGCACCTGGCGCAGCCGGCCGCTGACGCGCTTTCAGGCACCGACACGGGCGGGATAGGAACGCCTACAGAGAAGAAACGCCTGGGCACGGTGGCCTACATCCAGGGAGGCGATCTGTGGGTGAAGGCGTTACCGGATGGGGAGCCACAGCGGCTGACGGCGGATGGCACGAGCCGCGGTCCGCGGTGGTCGCCCTCTGGCCGCTGGCTGGCCCTGTGGCGCGGCGACGAAGTGTGGGTGATGGCAGCCGATGGCAGCGCCGCCCGCCGGGTGGACATGGTAGCGGGCTG
>JBHOQW010000065.1:0-1794 GCA_042408665.1 Dehalococcoidia bacterium | reverse complement strand
AGGTGCTGGTGCACGAGCACGGCGAGGTGGTAGGTGGCGTCGGCCGCGTCGTGCACGGCGGCCTCGGCCAGGCGCAGGTGGGTGGCGAGCAGGCCGGCCTGCTCCGGGGTGAGGGTGGGGCGGGTGGATGGGGTTGCCATGATGGTCCTCCTTTCTTCAGGTGGTATCGGCCATCGGGTGCCATCGCTGACCCCGGCGTGGGGGCGGGGCGCGGCTGCATGGTCGGGTGGCGGTCATGGCACGTCCTCCCGATGCGTCAGTCCTCGCGGTACAGGTCGTCGCAGGTGGCCGGGCTGACACCGAGTGTCTGGGCCCGCTCGGCCAGGCGCCGGGCCACCAAGGCCCGAGCGGCCGCGAGCCGTGCCTCCACGGCCTGGCGTCGGTGGCGACAGCGGCGACCGAAGCGGCCGGCGGGACAGTCGCACGTGACGCGGCCTTCGGGCGAGACGCGCACGACGTGGTAGGCGCCGGGGCGGGATGCGCTCGGCACGAGCACGGCCTGTACCTGTCCCGTGGGTTCGGCCACCACGATGATGGGGGTAGTCGATGTCGATGGAGGGAGAGACGCGCTGGCCTTCACGGCGCACCGTCCGACGTTGACTCTGGCGCCTCGTCCTCGTCCGCGTGCTCGGGCCCGTGCAGGGCGGCACGGGCGACGGCGAGGGTGACCGCGAGCAGCCAGGTGCGCTCCAGGAAGCGGCGCTCGTCCTCGGCCGCCAGGGCCTCGATGGCGGCGCCGAGGTGGGCGGCGGCGCTGAGCAAATAGCGCTGCAGGCGGGCCCGGACGAACGGGTCAGCGATGCGGGCGTGGGCGTGGGTCATGGCCGGTCCTCCTCGTCCTCGTCGGCGCCGTCATCAGTCGAGGTCTCGGCCGCGGCGGCCAGCTTGAGCAAGCAGAGGCACACGGCGAAGCGCTTCTGCGTGCTCCACAACCGGGCCTCGGCCTCAGCCAGCTTCCCCCGCAGCGTGCGCTCCTGGTCGGTCAGGCGGCGGTAGTCGGCGTCCGCGCACAGCGTGAGCCGGTGCCGTGCCTGCCGTTCGCCTTCGTTCCTCCCCTCGATGGCGAGCGCCAGCACGGCCTCCCGCACCCGGCGTTCCTCGGCCAGGTCGGCAAGCTGTTGTTTGAGGCGGGCGATGTCGAGGGAGAGGGTGACGTGCCGGTCAATCAGCGCGTCGAGCGTCTGCACGGCTTCGCTGAGCGGGTCGAGGGTGAGGGTGGGGGTGTGGTGCTGGCCGGTCATGGCGTGGCTCCTTTCCTTTCTCTTCTCTCTCCTTCAGGTGGTGGCGCCGGCCGGTGGGCGGGCGGGTCTTCGGGCCTTCAGGTCTTCGGGTCGAGGCCTCGACCAACCCGACCAACCCGACCAACCGGCCGGCCGGTGCGCGGACGGGCGTTAGGCGCCGTGCTCCCACGGCAGCGGCAGCGTCGGGTCCAGCTCCGCGCTGCAGGCCAAGCAGCGCCCGGCGATGCAGGGGCTCGCGGGCCCGCCGCACGCCTCGCACTGCTCCGCGGCCGGCGGCAGGGAGTCCAACCAGGCGCACAGCTCCTCGTGCTCTTCCGCCGAAAGCGGACCGTGACCGGCGACGATTGACGGGGCGAAGGGAAGGGGCGCAAGCTGGGTGATGGACATCACGGTCTCTCCTGGTGGTGTTCTGGCCGGGCCGGGGTTGTGCCGAACCCCGGCCCGGCGCTTGTCCCGGTTAGGCCACCGCGGCCGGCTGGGGGGCGGGCAGGCCGCAGGGGCGGGAGTACCAGGCGCCGCACTCGGCGCAGCCGATGCGGCCGTACGGCGCCAG
>JBHOQW010000138.1:0-2882 GCA_042408665.1 Dehalococcoidia bacterium | reverse complement strand
GGGCCGCTGTGGCGCCATGTCGTCCAGCTCGCGCCGTGCGGGCATCCAGTCGCCCAGGCGCACGTAGCCGCAGCCGAACGCCAGCGGCACCGGCTCCGGCATCGTCTGGGACTGCCAGACGATCTGCCGGAACGTCTCCTCACCAAACAGCCGCGCCACCTGCGCCTCGCGCAGGACTGGCTGCCGCCGCCATTCCTTCATGACCGCCATCGTTCTCGCTCCTTCCCCTGCCCCTGCCCCGCCCACGCGCGCGTGGGCCAAGGCGATGTCTACTGCTCGCGATAGACCAACGAACCAGCCGTAAAGCGCGGAACATCACCCGTGACCACCGGGCGCGGCGGGTCGAGATCGCCGTACACGAGCACGTTGCCGCCCGTTGGTGCGTCGCAGAGCCCCCACGCCACCACGGTGCCCCAGTTACCCGTGGCCACGGGGAACACGATGTCCGCCGCGTTCGCCTTCACACTGTTGGTGCTCACCGGCCAGTTCGTCGTGTCGTTCGGGACGGCCACCCTGGCGTAGTTCCCGCCCTGCACCTCTACCCCGGTGCCGTCCTCGCCCGGCGAGGTCGTGTACAGCGCCACGTACACCGTGGTAGGAGGTGTCCACGCCACCCGTCCCAGCACCAGGTTGAGGATCGCATTCTCCAGGTATCTGGTCTTACTGCCGGGCATGTCGCACCTCGCTTGGTCTCGTGTAATTGTAGTCGTAATCGCTACGAATCACCGCAGCGTTGCCTGGCCCGTCTCCTTCCAGGTGCCTGCTGACGGCAGCGGCGAGGGCGCCGTCACAACGGAGCCGGCCGCGACCGTGGTGCCGCCCTCGGCGGGCGCGGCCGGCTCAAGGATTGCGATGATCGCCGGGTCGGTCACGTCACCCAGCACCGCCTGGACCTGCCCCTCGGTCCCGATCACGAGCTCGATCTCATACACCCGTTGCACCTCGCTGATCCCCGTTTCGGGGTCCACCACGGTGAGCTGGTCGCCCAGGTACCAAGCCGTCAGCCATCCCGCATCGAGGAGGTTGGGCAGGGAGAGTGTGACCGTTCGTCGCGGGAGATGCTGCGACAGGTAGGCCGTGGCATAGAGCTCCGCTGCCGCGTCGCTGGTCGCGTTCGCGCCGTCGACCGCCGCCTCCCGGCGGTCGTACTGCGCCTCCAGCGAGCCCTGCTGCCGGTAGACGCCCAGCGTGCGCTGCGCGCCGGTTCCCGCTCCGGCGAGGTACACGTGCGTCACGAGTTGCGTGACCGCACGGGTCACCTCGACCTCCTGGACGCCGGGGGTGAGATCTGCCGAGAGCGTCCACCGGCCGTGTTCACCGGTCCGATTCGCTCCCGGTAAGAAGAACCAGCGGAACGTGCCGTCATCGGCCAGCAGCACCTCGTAGCCGCAATCGGCGCGGTGACAGAGCTTTTCCGCCTCGGCCAGAAGCGGCTGCAACCTCGTACTTACCGTGGTGCCGGTATCGACGCCGCGGCGGTCATCGGGCGCGAACCGCAGGTTGTTCGTCCAGGCCGTGCGCCGCGCCGGATGCGCGGCAACCGTATGGGTCACCAAGAGCTTGCGAAGCACGCTCTCGGCGCTCGCGCTCGCGGCGCCGAACGCCTCGCCGCGCGGCGACGGGTCGCCAGCGCTGAACACCTCCACCTCGGCGCCGATCGGGCTCTGCCACGCCTGCTCCCCGTGATTGAGGCCCGCCGGGAATGGGCCGGTGATGCGGTTTCCCAGAAACCGGTGGATGCTCTGGCCACTCACCTCGATGAGCGTGCCACGGAGGCCGGTCGTGGGCGTACGCCGCAGCCGCCACGTTTCCTGCACACCGCAGAAGACCGGCACACCCATCACCCGCACCAGCACGAGCCCCATCTCAGCTAACGCCGCCGCTGCCGGCGAGCCGGCAGGAACCGTGAGGGTGAAGTCGCCCGGCCCCTGCCAGCGCATCCGCACCCGCAGCGCGTAATCGGTGAGGTCAACGGCTGCCGGCACCGGCGGGATGCCCGCTCGGAAGAGCGTGATCGATACCAGCTCATGCAACGGCCGGCGCGGCGGGGGCGGCACATCGTAATAGACCGTCAAGCTCACGTTATCGAGGGTCGGGGCCGCTGCGCCGGTGGTCTCGACCAGGGCCAGCGCGAAATAGCCCCAGCGTGGATCCAACGCTGCCGCAAGCTCCGCGCTTGCCTGCGGACCAAGGTCAACCACCGCGACACCCGTGGAGTCGAAGGCGGTCGTGACGGTATAGAGGCTCCCTTGCGTCGCACGGCGGTACTGCGTCGCAAAGTCATCCTGTTCCGGATCGGCACGATCCGGGTACGCCCGTACCTCCCACCTGCCACTCCCGCCCGGGATGGTTACCGAGCAGCGCAATTCGACCTTCCGTATCCGTGCACGCGGTGGATATTCTCCCCACAGCGGAAAGCGCAGCAGGCTCCTTCGGCCACTACCCGGCTGGATCGTTGCACTGGAACCGGCGTCGGTGCCATCCGTCGTCGCATGGTAGGTAACCGGCACCCCGAATGGCGTAACCCGCGCCCTGGCGCTCACCGTGGCGGTAGCGGCCATGGTCACGCGAGCGCGGTACGGCACGACGCTTGCGGCCGCCGTCAGATCGCCGGTTGCCGCCAGCTGCGCGCTTGCCCGATGGCGCACCGTGCCCTCGTAGACGAGCATCCATGTCCGACCGCCCATCGGCTTGCTCACGGTGCACGATGCGGTCTGTTGCGAGGTGCCAGCCGGAAGGATGCGGTATGCGAGACCCGTCATCCATTCGTTGTTATTGTTTATATGGGTTGCAGCCAGACCGCTTGCCGGGGCCACAACGGTAGGATTGCCACCCCATGAAGTGATCGTTGAACCATACGGATAGGGACCTCCTGGCGGAGG
>JBHOQW010000132.1:0-35274 GCA_042408665.1 Dehalococcoidia bacterium | reverse complement strand
GTTCATCACCAACGGGCCGGTGGCGGACACCATCCTGCTGTACGCCAAGACCGCGCCCGAGAAGCGCCAGCACGGCATCACCGCCTTCATCGTTGAGAAGGGCATGCCCGGCTTCTCCGTCGCGCGCAAGCTGGACAAGGTCGGCCACCGCGGCTCGCCCACCGGCGAGCTGGTGCTGCAGGACGTGCGCGTGCCGGCCCGCAACGTGGTGGGCAAGGAAAACGAGGGCGTGCGCGTGATGATGTCCGGCCTGGACAGTGAGCGGGCCTTCCTGGCCGGCGAGTCGCTGGGCCTGGCGGAACGGGCGCTAGAACTGTCCATCGCGTACGCCAAGGAGCGCAAGCAGTTCGGCCAGCCGATCGGTCAGTTCCAGCTCATCCAGGGCAAGCTGGCCGACATGTACGTGCAGGTAGAATCGGCCCGCTGGCTCGTCTACCGCACCGCGGTGCTCGCCGACCGGGCGGAGAAGGAAGGCCGCCGCTTCTCCAAGGAGGCGGCTGCGGCGATCATGTACGCGGCCGAGGTGTCCACGCGCGTGGCGCTGGACGCGATGCAGATCCACGGCGGCTATGGCTATTTGATGGACAATCCGGTGCAGCGCATCCTGCGCGACGCCAAGCTGCTGGAGATCGGCGCCGGCACCACCGAGATCCGCAAGACGATCATCGCCCGCGAGCTGCTGGGGCTGCGCTGACCGGTCCGCCCCCGAGCCCTGTGACGGACGGTCTGGCTCGTGTCGGACCGGGTCGCTTGGTCGGACGGGCTGTGGTCACCCGCCCACGCGGGAGAGGAGCAGGCGCTGGGAGGTGTCCCCATGCAGGCCATGAACGGCACGGTCACGCGCGATGGGGCCGGCGCCCCGGCCCTGGACCTGACAGCCCTACCGCGCCTCGAGAGTCGACTGGACCCGCGCTCGGCGGAGTTCCAGGCGAACGCATCGTACATGCGCGGGCTGGTGGAGGAGCTGCGCGCCCGGCTGGCCGTCGTGCGCCAGGGCGGCGGCGAGGAGCAGATGCGGCGGCACCGCTCCCGTGGCAAGCTGCCGGTGCGCGAGCGCATCGAGCGCCTCCTCGACCCCGGCACGCCGTTTCTGGAGTTCTCCGCCCTGGCCGCCTGGGACATGTACGACAACGAGGCGCCCTCGGCCGGTATCATCACCGGCATCGGTGTGGTGAGCGGGCGGCAGTGCGTGATCGTGGCCAACGACGCCACCGTCAAAGGCGGTACTTATTACCCGATCACGGTCAAGAAGCACCTGCGCGCCCAGGAGATCGCGGAGGAGAACCACCTGCCTTGCATCTACCTGGTGGACTCCGGCGGCGCGTTCCTACCGCTCCAGGCCGACGTGTTTCCGGACAAGTACCACTTCGGCCGCATCTTTTACAACCAGGCACAGATGTCGGCCAAGGGCATCCCCCAGATCGCGGTGGTGATGGGCTCGTGTACGGCCGGCGGCGCCTACGTCCCGGCCATGAGCGACGAGACGGTGATCGTCAAGGGCACTGGCACCATCTTCCTGGGCGGTCCGCCGCTGGTCAAAGCGGCCACCGGCGAAGAGGTTTCGGCCGAGGAGCTGGGCGGCGGCGAGGTGCACACCACCATTTCCGGCGTGGCCGACCACCTGGCGCTGAACGACGAGCACGCGCTGGCCATCACGCGCAGCATCGTCGCCAACCTACCCCCCACCCGGCCGCGATCGCTGCCGTGGGAGGTGACGGAGCCGGAGCCGCCGGCCTACGACCCGGAGGAGCTGTACGGCATCATCCCGCCGGACCCGCGCCGCTCCTTCGACGTGCGCGAGGTGATCGCGCGCATCGTGGACGGATCGCGCCTGCACGAGTTCAAGCCCCTGTACGGCACCACCTTGGTGTGCGGTTTTGCCCGCATCATGGGCTATCCGGTGGGGATCGTGGCCAACAACGGCATCTTGTTCTCGGAGAGCGCGCTCAAAGGGGCGCATTTTATTGAGCTGTGCTGTCAGCGGCGCATCCCGCTCGTCTTCCTACAGAACATCACCGGCTTCATGGTGGGGAAGAAGTACGAGAACCAGGGCATCGCCAAGGACGGCGCTAAGATGGTGATGGCCGTGGCCAACGCCGCCGTGCCCAAGTTCACGGTGATCATCGGCGGCAGCTTCGGCGCCGGCAACTACGCCATGTGTGGGCGGGCCTACGGGCCGCGCCAGCTGTGGATGTGGCCCAACGCGCGGATCTCCGTCATGGGCGGCCAGCAGGCGGCGAGCGTGTTGCTCACGGTGCGCCTGGACAACCTGCGCGCCCAGGGGCGGGACATGACGCCGGAGGAGCAGCAGGCGTTCATGGCGCCCATCCTGGCCGCTTATGAGCGCGAGGGGAGCCCCTATTACTCCACCGCCCGCCTGTGGGACGACGGTATCATCGACCCGCTGGACACCCGCCTGGTGCTGGCCCTGGGCATCGCCGCCGCGACCAACGCCCCTATCCCCGAGACCCGCTTCGGCGTGTTCCGCATGTGACGGGGAGGCATTTCCATGGCTGAGACGATCCTGCGGCAAGTCCGACTCACGCGCGAGGAGGACGAGTGGTTGCAGCGGTGGGCACGCGATCGGGGCATCTCTGAGGAGGATCTGATCCGGGAGGCTGTCCGGCAGATGCTCGCGGAGGCGGAGCAAGGGGCGGACCAGAAGCGCGAGGAAGCGCGCGGCGCGTGGGAGCAGGTCCTGGCGCTGATGCGCGGCCGCGCTCACCGCGCGCTGCCGCCCGAGGAACAGGGCACGGGCCGCGGATGGACACGCGAGGAGATCTATGACGACCGGGCGGAGCACCTGGCTCGTTGATACCAACGTGCCCGTCTACGCGCTCGATCCCCGCGATCAGTTCAAGCAGCGCCGTGCGATCGAGGTGCTGGACCGGCTCGACGCAGCCGGCACCGGCATCCTAAGCGTGCAGCACGTGAACGAGTTCCTGTTCGTGGTCACGCGGCGCCTAGCGCCGCCGGTTTCCCTCACTGAAGCGGGACAGATTGCGCGATACTTTCTGCGCTACTGGCGCGTGTTGCCGCTGACGCCCAATGTAACGGTGGAGGCCATCCGGGGCGTGGAGCAGCACCGGCTCGCCTGGTGGGACGCCTTGGTCTGGGCGACGGCGTACGTGCACGGCATCCCGGCGGTCTTAAGCGAGGACTTCAACCCCGGTGCAACGCTGGACGGCGTGCGGTTCGTAAACCCGTTCGACCCGGCGTTTCGCCCAGCCGTCCTGTGAGGGGCGTCCGGCATAGACTATCTGTCGGCTCCGACTTGGCTGCCCGCTGCGGCGCTGCAGTCTCAGTGACCCGCTGGACACCCGCCTGGTGCTGGCCCTGGACATCGCCGCCGCGACCAACGCCCCTATCCCCGAGACCCGCTTCGGCGTGTTCCGCATGTGACGAGCATCGGTGCAGCGGCCGTACCGGGAGACGCCGCCAAAAGCGGCGTCTTTTTGCTGTACCGCACCCGCGGCACGGTTCGGTAACGGCCAGCCGTACCCAGACGGCCCCTCCGGCCCACACGCTCACCGCCGCACGCGGTTAACTATACAGTTACCGAGACGTTATCTGTTCGCGGCTATACCGGACGACTCGCCGGTCGGAAACGACCGGTTCGCAACGCTTACGCGACTATTAGATTACTGATTTGTTACCTATACTGCAGGTGAACGAAGCGGACACGCTCACCCCCGAGAGCTGTCTCGCGAGGTTGCCGGCGGCACGCGCGGCGCGCGGACGTCGAGCACACGCGAGGGCTGGCGGGGCGGCATCGTGCACGCCCCGGCCGACCGGGGCAGTGAGGAGGGATACCCATGGCGGATGCTCAACCACATCGCCCACGGCGCCCGTGGCATACGGTGAGACTGGTAGCCCTGCTGCTCAGCCTGACCGCGATCGCTTTTCTGTTGCTTTCCGCACGCGGCAACCTGGTACTGGCCGATAGCCCGCACGGCGGCAACGGCGGCGCCTCGCTCGGCCAGCAGGGCCAAGGGCAGGGTCAGGGCCAAGGCCAGGGCAACGGCCAGAACACCGGTGGTGGCGGTGGTGGCGGCGGCCTGAACGCCGGCGGGGGCGGCGGTGGCCAGTCACAGGGGCCACAAGGCCCGCAGGGCGCCGGCCAGAGCCAAGGCCAGGGTCAGGGGGGCAACGGCACCAATCAGGCCGGCCCCAATAACGGCCAGGGTAGTCAGGGAGGCCAGGGCGGCGGTGGTGGCAACGCGAACCAAGGCGGGCCCGGCAACGGTCAGGGCACCAATCAGAACCCAGGCAACCCGCAGAACCCCGGTAGCGGGGGCGGCAGCAACCATAGCGGCCAGCCACCGTCCTGCGTGACCGGGAACCCCACCGGCTCCTGCAACAACCCGCCCGGCAACACCGGCAAGCCTGGCGGCGGCGACGACTGCAGCGCCGTGGCCACCGGCTCGGCCGGCGGGCCATGCGGTCGTCCCGGTGGCAGCGGCACTTTGAACGATAAGGGAAATGTGCCGGGCTGCACGTCCCTGGGAGCTGCGGTGATCAATAACCCGCACTGCGTTGGTGGTGTTATCCTCCCACCGCCGGGCGATGGTGGTGGCGGTAACCCCGGAGGGGGCGGCAGCCTGCCTCCGGGCGGCGGGCATCCAGGCGGCGGCAACCCCGGTGGGAACCCTGGAGGCGGTTCCACCCCGCCCGGCGGCGGTAGCCCGGGCGGGAACCCTGGTGGCGGCAGCCCAGGTGGAGCGACGCCCCCCGGCGGTGGCAATCCTGGCAATCCCGGTGGCCCTGCGCCGTCGGGCGGCGGCAACCCGGGTGGGAATCTCCTGCCACCCTCGCCTCCGCTCGCGCCGCCTTCGCCCGTGACCGAGGTACGGCCACTGACGCCACCACCGGCCGAGGCGCCGCCCGCGCCCACCACCGAGGTGCGGCCGCTGACACCGCCGCCGGCTGAGGTGCCACCAGCGCCCGCGCCGGCCACCGAGGTGCGGCCACTGACGCCGCCGGCCGCGGTGCCTCCGGCCCCGGAGGCGGCACCACCGGCCACCGAGGTGCGGCCGCTCACTCCTCCGGCACCCGCGGCGGCGCCACAACCGCGGCTCCCGAGCGCCCTACCGCGCGCCGGCACCGGCGCCACCGCGACGGACGCGGCCCAGCTCTGGCCGGCGGTGGCGGCCATGCTCCTCGGAATCCTCGGCGGTGCGACCATCTCCGCCGGCCGATTGGCACGCCGGCGCCGCTAACCCTCACGGGCCACAGAGACGCGGGCCGCCCCAAAAGGGCGGCCCGCGCCGTCTGCGGGCGGTGCACCCCGCTCAATCGACGAACACGATGGCGAAGTAATACGTGCGGTCGATCAGGGCGGCGCCGATCCCTAACCGGTGAAAGCGCCGCTCGAGAACGTTGGAGCGGTGCTCAGGGCTGGCCATGAACGCCTCGTGCACGTTGCGTACCACCTGCGCGGCGGGGTACGTGCTGCGCGCGATGTTTTCGCCCAGGATCGCGTGCGGCACCCCGTAGGCCCGCAGCAAGTCCTCCGCCCCAATACCGGACGGGTTGAAGTGGTCAAAATAGCCCAGCGACGCCATGTCCAGCGCACGGTCGATCGCCACACGGTTCACATCGCTCGTCCACGCCAGGTCCGGTAGGCCGGCCCGCTCACGCTCGGCGTTGATCAGATCGACCATCTGCGCCGCGAAATCGGCAGGCGCCAGCGAGACGCTGGCCGCTCCCGCCCGCGCGGTCAACGCCCCACCGTCCCCTCGCCCGGTAAGCGCCAGCAGCGCCATAGACAGGAGCGCCGCCGGCACCAACCGGCACGCGCGGCGGAGCACGGCGCCCGCGGCGCGGCCCGGCCGACCACGGCGCGGAGACAGCAGGATGAGGAGGAGCATCTCGCCACCCCGATGAGCAGCGGCGAGGTGGCGCGCACCGCGAACGGTGCGCCCGCCTCGGCTGGGTTCGGCAACCCGGCTATCCCCTGCGCGGCAAGGGACCCGTGGCTTTGCGTCCCCACCTCACGGTGGGTTTGCCTTTCTCGGTCCAGCCCCGGCCACTGCCGGGGCGACCTTCTGTCCGTTTAGGTCTTCGAGGGAGCGAGGCGGTTCTGAAGGGCCGCACCGGAACCGGCCGGTCGGTTCGCCAATCCGGTCAAGCCGCCCGCGGCACCGGCAAACAGGCGCAAAACGAGCGCCGGGTAGACCGTGCCCGGCGCTCGTCTCGCCAAGCGTCTCGCGTGGGGTGAGCGGTCGCCCCCGTTAGCGGGCGGTGTAGCCGCCGTCGACCGGCAGAGCAGCGCCGGTGACGTATGTCGACTCATCGGAGGCCAGAAAGAGCGCCATGAAGGCGACGTCTTCCGGTTGGCCGAGGCGGGGCATGGGCTGCATGGCCAGGAGCTGCTCATTCCCCACCACGTTGCCACCGTGCACGCGCTCTAGCAGCGGCGTGTGGATCACACCGGGGCAGATGGCGTTGATACGGATGTTGTAGCGGGCGTACTCCAGCGCCGCCGTGCGGGTGAGGTTGATCACCCCGGCCTTGGCGGCGCTGTAGGCGGCGGCCGCGCGCCAGCCAACCATACCGGCCACGGAAGCGGTGTTGATAATGCTGCCGCCCCGCTGGGCAACCATGATCGGCAGCGCGTACTTCATGCCCAGGAACACGCCCTTCAGATTCACGGCCAGCACGCGGTCCCAGTTCTCCTCCGTGCACTCCGCCAGCCACGACGACTCACCCGCGATGCCGGCATTGTTGAACAGCACGTCCAGGCGGCCGAAGGCCGCGTGCGCCACCCGGATCATGCCCTCTACCTCGGCCGCCCGGCTCACGTCCACCTGCCGAAAGAGCGCGGTGCCGCCCTGGGCGGCGATGGCCGCCGCCACGTCCGCACCTCCGGCCGCGTCCACATCGGCCAGCAACAGGCGGGCCCCCTCGCGCGCGAAGAGCAGCGCCGTCGCCCGGCCCATGCCCGAGGCCGCGCCCGTGATCACCGCCGCCTTGCCGTCCAGCCGACCCATCCCGCTGCCTCCTCGTCAGTTCAAACGGCGACATTGTAGCCAGTGGGCCCGTCGCCTACCATGTGGGATGCCGGCGGCCGGGCCGTCCCGGCAAGGAGCCACGCAATGCTGCCACGCGTCACGCTGCGGGACGTGCTGCGCGCTCGCCGCGTGATCCACCACTACCTGCGGCCCACGCCGCTCAATCGCTATCCGGCGCTCGACGCGCTCGTCGGCGCGGAGGTGTACGTCAAGCACGAGAACGTGCTGCCCACCGGCGCCTTCAAGGTGCGGGGCGGCATCTATCTCCTCTCCCAGCTTACGGCCGAGGAACGCCGACGCGGCGTGATCGCCGCCTCTACCGGCAACCACGGCCAGTCCGTGGCCTACGCCGCCCGTCTGTTCGGAGTGCCGGCGATCATCGGCGTGCCGGAAGGCGCTAACCCCGTGAAAGTGGCGTCCATGCGCAGCCTGGGCGCCGAGGTCATCTTCCACGGCCACGACTACGACGCCGCGCGCGAGCACGTGGAGCACCTGGCCCGCGCACACGGCTACCGCTACATCCACTCCGGTAACGAGCCCCTGCTAGTCGCCGGCGTGGGCACCATCACGCTGGAGATCCTCGAGGAGCAGCCCGAGATCGAGGCGATCATCGTGCCGGTGGGCGGCGGCAGCGGCGCCGCCGGCGCGGCTACCGTGGCCAAGGCGGTGGACCGTGCCATCCGCGTGATCGGCGTGCAGTCCGAGGGGGCGCCGGCGGCGTGGCTGTCCTGGAAGCACCGCCGGCCGGTGGAGACCGAACGGATCGAGACCTTCGCCGAGGGACTGGCCACCCGCACCAGCTTCAGCTACCCACAGGCGATCATGCAGGAGCTGCTGGACGATTTCGTCCTCGTGAGCGACGACGAGATCCGGCACGCGATGCGCCTTTATCTCACGGAGGCGCGCACCGTGGCCGAGGGAGCGGGCGCGGCGCCGCTGGCCGCCGCCCTGCGCCTCAAGGACCGGCTGGCCGGCCGCCGTGTAGCCCTGGTCTTGAGCGGCGGCAACCTGAGCGAGGAGCAGCTACGCTGGGTCCTGGCCACGGGCGGTGCGTGACGGCCGGCGCACCGCCCCCGTCCGCGGGTGGACAACACGCCGGGCGGAGACCGCGACCCGGCCCGTGCCGGGTAGGCCCAGGCCGACAGGCACCGATCGGCGGGTCCGCCGCGGGGGCCCTTGCATCACGCACGCAGGGCTGGCACATTCATCCCGGCGTCGCGGTGCCCCCGGCACGGCCGGGCGCCGGCAGGCACAGGCAGGAGCGGCCTGAAGCGCGTGAAGGAGGTTGCCATGCCACGCGTCACCGGGTTGGGACATGTGGGGCTGTACGTCAAAGACCCGGCGGTGATGGTCGACTTCTACGCCGACTTCCTGGGTATGGAGGTGACGGATCGCGGGGACAATGATTGGATCGTGTTCCTCAGCGCCCGACCGCAAGAGGAGCACCACGAGCTGGCGCTGGTCAAGTCCGAGGACCGGCACAGCGACGTGCAGCAGATCTCGTTCACCGTCGGCTCGCTGTCTGACCTGAAGGAGTTCTACCGGCGCATTAAGGAGCGCGGCTACCCGATCGACCGGGTGGTGAACCACGGCATCGCCTTCGGCTGCTACTTCCGCGACCCGGAGGGTAACCGCGTGGAGCTGTACTGGCCCACCGGGCGTGACTACCCACAGCCGCACGGCGACCCGATCGACCTCGATCAGCCGGAAGACGAGCTGCTCGCGCTGCTGGAGCGCATGCCGGCCAAGACCCGGCAGCGCGCCTAGGCGGCCGTGGATGAGGGACGGCCGCCCGAGGGCGCCACATGACGCGGGTAATGGTCGGGGTCGGCGACCTGACCTTCGCCGACGTGGAGGCAGTGGCGCGTAACGGGGCCACCGTGGAACTGGCGGCGGAGGCCGTGGAGCGGATGGCGCGCAGCCGCGCCCACGTGGAGGCCGCGGCACGCGGCGGCCGGCCCGTGTACGGCATCAACACCGGTTTCGGCGCGCTGGCCGGCACGCGCATCCCGACGGGGGCACGCCTTCTGGTACAGCAAGCGCTATTGCGCTCGCACGCCGCCGGCATGGGCCCGCCGGTACCGCGCGAGGTGGTGCGGGGCATGCTCCTCCTGCGCGCCGCCGCTCTCGCCCGCGGCTACTCCGGCGTGCGCCCGCTGGTGGTGCAGCGCCTGGTCGACCTGCTCAACGCCGACGTCACGCCCTACGTGCCCGTTCACGGCTCGCTGGGCGCCAGCGGCGACCTGGCGCCCCTGGCCCACGCCTGCCTCTGCCTCACCGGTGAGGGCTGGGTGCTGGGGGAGGACGGCGGCCCGGCCCCGGCGGCAGAGGCCCTGGCCCGCGCCGGGCTGGAGCCGTTGCGCCTGGAGGCGAAGGAAGGGCTCTCCCTGCTCAACGGCACCGAGGGCATGCTTGCCATGCTGGTGCTGGCCTGCCTCGACGCCGAGCACCTGTTCCGGACCGCCGATGCCGTATGCGCGATGAGCGTGGAGGCGCTCCTGGGCACGGACCGTCCGTTCCAGCCGGAGGTGCACGCCCTCCGCCCCCATCCGGGGCAGGCGCGCAGCGCCGCCAACCTGGCGCGCCTGCTTGCCGGCTCACCGATGGTGGCCTCGCATCGCCACTCGGAGCACGCGGTGCAGGACGCCTACTCGCTGCGCTGCCACCCGCAGGTGGTGGGCGCGGCGCGGGATGTGCTGGACTTCGCCGCCGCCGTTGCCCGGCGGGAGCTGGCCGCTGCGGTGGACAACCCGGTGGTGCTACCGGATGGGCGCCTAGAGAGCACCGGCAACTTCCACGGCCAGCCGCTGGCCTTCGCCTGCGATTTCCTCGCCATCGCCGCCGCCCAGGTGGGGGCGATCGCCGAACGGCGGGTGGACCGGCTGCTGGACGCCACCCGCTCGCAGGGCCTGCCGGCCTTCCTGGCGCCCCAGCCGGGGGTCAACTCCGGCCTGATGCTGGCCCAGTACACCGCCGTGGCCCTGGTGGCCGAGAACCGGCGCCTCGCCGTGCCGGCCAGCGTGGACTCGCTGCCCACCAGCGGCCTCCAGGAGGACCTGAACTCAATGGGATGGAGCGCAGCCCGCAAGCTGCGCGAGGCGCTGGTCAACCTGGCCCACATCCTGGCCGTGGAGGCGGTGTGCGCCGCCCACGGCCTCGACCTGCGCGCGCCGCTGCAGCCGGCACGCGCCACCGCCGCCATGCGCGACCTGCTGCGCGGCCGCATCCCCGGCCCCGGCCCGGACCGGTTCCTGGCACCGGACCTGGCCGCCGCCGCGGAGCTGGTGCAGAGCGGCGCCCTGCTGCGGGCGGCGGAGGCCGTGGTCGGCCCGCTCCTCTGAGCCGGGTACCCCACGCGGGCCACCGCCTCTCGAGCCCGGCCGCGGTCACCCAGCGCCCCCGCAGCTGCAGGACAGCCCCGGACCGCTGCCTGTTTGGCGGTCGACATGTGGACTCAGCCCATCATGAACGAGCTTGCGCGTGCTGCGGTGAGCCCGTAAGAGCTTGGACACGTTCAAGAGCTCTCTTTGTCCAGCAATGCCCCTTCACGCCACGATACAGCCTTGTAAGGCTACCGCTTCCTGTATACACAATTATTAGCACTCTCTGATGGAGAGTGCTAACCGCCCGGACACGTCGCGCGACGTGGTGATGGGGTGGCCCCCGGCGCGCCGGGGCCACCGTGGGACGAACGCTTGCCTGCAATGGGGGTGACACCATGCTCACGCGATGGGATCCGTTCAGCGAGCTGGTCTCGATGCGTGAGGCGATGAATCGTCTCTTCGAGGAGAGCTTCGTGCGGCCTGGTTGGCTGTGGCGTGAGCCGGGCGCGCGGGCCGTGCTGCCGTATGACCTGTTCGAACGCGGCGACACGGTCGAGCTGCGCGTGGCGCTGCCGGGCGTGGACCCGAACCGGCTGGAGGTCACGGTCGACCAGGGCGTGCTGACGCTCAAAGGTGAACGTCGGTTCTACAGCGAGGATGAGGAGCGGCGGTATACCTGGCACGTGCGCGGCCTGCCCACGGGACCGTTCCAGTTCGCGGTTACGCTGCCCACAGACGTGAACGCGGAGGAAGCGCAGGCCTCCTACGAGCATGGAGTGCTGACCATTCGCCTGCCGAAGGCAGAGCACGTGCGGCCGAAGCAGATCGCCATCCGCACCGAGCGCGCACCCGAAGTGATTGAGGGCACGGCCCGTTGATCTGCCGCCGTCTCCTCTGAACCGCGCGCGGGCCCGTGCCCCCGCGCGCGGCGTTTAACGGCCCCGGCCGTCCGCCGCCCTCAGCACACCGCTCACCACAGTCGGGCCAGCAGGAGCCCCAGCACCAGCAAGAGCCCAAATACCAGGTGCAACTGCGCCGTGAGCAAGTCCAGGAAGGTAAAGGCTACCCGCACTGGCCGGAAGGCGATGCGCACGTTCCGCCAAGCCAGCGGCGCCGAGAGCAGCGCCAGGAGCGTCCAGGCGGGCAGCACGCCGGTCAGCGCGCTCACCACCACCGCGGCGTACGCGCCGACCACCAGCAGCAGGTAGTACACGCTGGAGCCGAGCGGGCCGAGGAGCTGCGCCAAGGTGCGGTAGCCGCTGCGCCGGTCCTCGGCCACGTCGCGGAAGTTGTTGCCGTGCAGCACACCCACCGTGAGCAGGCCCAGCGGCACCGCCACCACCGCCGGCGGCCAGGCCACCGTCTGCGCCTGCACGTAGTAGGCACCGAGCGTCATGAGCGGACCGAAGGCCAGGAACACGGCCACATCGCCCAAGGCGCGATACTTGAGCCCCAGCGGCTGCCAGGTGTAGCCGACGCCCAGCACGGCGCCCGCCAGCCCGAACCAGAGCACCGCAGGACCGCGGGCCAGGGCAAGCAGCACCCCGATAGCGCCGCCCAGCAGGAGCAACGCCAGCCCGAACCACAATACCTGGCGGGGGGTGAGCCAGCCGTCCACCAGCACACGGCTGGAACCGAGCACGGTCCAGGTATCGGCGCCGCGGCGGTAATCGCTGTAGTCGCTGAGCACGTTGACACCGGCGTGCAGGAGGAGGGTGCCCAGCAGGGTGAGGAGCAGCCAGCGCCCGTCCAGGCTCGGCGCCAGCAGGGCGCCGGCCAGCACCGGCATGAGCGTCACGGTGAACGAGAAGGCGCGCACCGCCTGCAGGTAGCTCCGCCAGCGCGGCCGCGGCAGGCGCAGCGCCGTGCGGAACGCCTCCCGCACGCGCTCGTCCACCACCACCTCCGCCCGCGGCTGCCAGTCACCCGTGTAGTCCGAGATGTAGAGGCGGGTGGGGCGGATACGCACCACCTGCACGCCAGGGAAGGACTTGGCGAAGGCGACCAGCTCGAAGGCGTGGCGGAAGATGATGTGCCGCTCCGGCCGCTCGGCGATGTCGCCCAGCACCTCGGCGATGCCCTCCCCCTGCAGGAAGCGGGTAGGCGTGCCGTGCTCGATCACGAAGAAGACGCGCGGGTTGGTGCGCACGTTGCGGAAATTGCGCCCCTGCTCCAGGGCCACGTAGAGGTCGCCCTCATGCTCGGCAAAGTACACCTTGCCCGCCCACATGCCGCCGTCCGGTCCGCCGCTCGAGCTGACCAGCGTCAGCGTCTTGTTCTCGCGGAAGACCTGCTTGGCGGCGCGCAGCGCGCTCAGGTTCAGCTCCGATGCGGCAGGTGAGACCGCCATGACCGACCTCGGACGAGATCTACCCGCCCTCAGTATGGCAGGCACGGGCGCTGCGGCAAGGCGGTAGGAGGCGGCCGTGGGGGCAGTGGGGGCGCTTCTCCGGCGCTCAGCGCGCGGCCGCGGGGACGGCCGGTACCGGCTCGGTCACCGCCAGCCGGTAGCCCACACCCCACTGGTTGCGGATCACCCGTGGATGGCGCGGGTCGTCCTCCAGCTTGGCACGGAGGTAGCCGATGTAGAGGCGGATGTAGTGCACGTCGTCGACGTATGCCGGGCCCCAGACACGCGCAAGCAGCTCGCGCGTGGACACCACCCGACCGGGCTGCTCGGCCAACACCGACAGGATGGCGAACTCGATCGGCGTCAGGTCCAGGGTACGCCCGCGCCAGCGAGCCACATGCGCGTGCCGATCCACTACCAGGTCGCCGACCACCAGCAGCCCGGGGGCGGACTCGTCGCGGTGAACGCGCTGAAGGATGGCCCGCACCCGCCGCGCGAACTCCGGCGCGTCCAGGGGCAGAACGCTGTCGGCGCCCCGGTCCAGGCAGGCGGCGGCCCGCCGCGGGTCCAGGCGTTGCCAGACCGTGATCACGGCAAAGTCCCCGAGGGCACACAGCAGCTCGCACTCCCGTGCCGGGTCCTCAACCTCATCCAACACTGCCAGCAGGGCCCGCGGCGGTGCGCTCACGGCCTGGCGTATGGTCTCGACCAGGGATGTGCAGAACGTTACCGGGATATCCGCGCCCAGGCGCGCCGCCAGCCGTGTGCGAGCGGCCACCCCGGGCGCATAGACCAGGAGGTACGCCTTCACCGGTCCTTCCTCCCGCGCCTCAGCCCGTGGCGGAGGCCACTTGGGCGAGGTAGGCCGAGGACGCATGCGGCAGCGCCCACGGCAGCACGCGATGCTCACGCGTCGCGGGCACCAGCCGGTAGCCCACGCCCCACACGGTGACGATCACCTGCGGCCGGCGCGGGTTGGCCTCAATCTTCTGGCGCAGGTAGCGGATGTACAGCCGCAGGTAATGCTCACCGGCGGCGCAGCCCTGCCCCCACACGCGCGCCACCAGTTCCACGTGCGTGCAGACGCGCCCGCCCGCGCGCAGCAGCGCCAGCAGCAGGTTGAACTCGGTACGGGACAGCGCGTGCTCACGGCCCGCGCGGCAGACCCGTCGCCGCAGCAGATCCACCGTTGCATCCCCCAGCGCCACCACGGCCGGCAGCCTGTGGAGCATGTCGCGGTCGAGTCGGCGCACGACGGCGGCCACGCGCGCGGCAAGCAAATCATCGTCCGGGTTGTCCGTCACCACCTCCGCGGCACCGCGGTCCAGGGCCGCTGCCACCTCGTTCTCTTGGGCCGAGCCGTCCGCCAGGACGATCACCGGTACGCCGAGGAGACTGTGCAGCAGCCAGCAGTCTTCGGCGTGCGCGCCGGCGGTGCGCAGGTCCAGTACCACGGCGACCGGCGGCTCGGCGAACGCTCGCTGGACCTCTGCCGGCCACGGCCACACGGCCAATTTCCGCCGCAACCATGCGGCCGGGTCGATCGGTCGAGTGGAGGCGAGCAGCACCCGTCGCAACCCCTGCGCGGCGTGATCCGGTGTCGCCATACGATGAACCTGCCTTCCCTTCCGGTGCTTACCCACGAGCCCGCGCAGCCGCCGGCGGCCGCAAGGCACATACCGACCGGTCAGTTTCGACAGTGGCCAGGCCATTATGGCGAGCCGGTCGGTGGGGAAGGCACGCGCGCCGTGTGCACGGCCGGTGCAGATTCCTGAAGCGCGGGTCGCGCCGCCGGCTCCATCTCGTGTTCGTGCGCCGCCAGGTAGCGGCACACATACGGGCCGATGCGGATCTCATCGCCCGGCTCCAGCACCACCCAGGTAGACGGCTGGCCGTTGATCAGTGAGCGGCCCGTCTCGGTCAGGTGGTGGAAACGGACACGGCCGCGGCGCACGGTGATGCGGGCGTGCTCGGCGGCGACCTCGGCGCTCCCCGGCAGCGCCACACGGCAGTGGGGCGCCGTGCCGATGGTGTAGACGCCGCCGTCCGCAAGCGGCACGGCCAGGACCTCCTCCACCCCGCGTAGCACCCGCAGCGTGCCGACCGCCCGCACGACGGGCTCCGCAGCCGGTGGCGGGACGGTGGCGCTCGCCGCGGGCGCCGCCGCAGCCGTCACGGCCTGGCCGCCCCTCGCCTGCCGCCGGGCGCGCAGAGGCAGGCGCCGCGTGAGGCGCAGTCGGTGCCAACGCCACGCCCGGCCTTCTCGCTCCCCCGCCGGGGCGGCCGGCACCACGGCGGCCTGACCGTCATCCCCCGCAGGGTTACCGTCCGCCGGCGCCGCCGCCCTCGCCTGCCGTGCTGCCCGGCGCACATCAGCGTAGGCGCGCGCCAGCGCGGCCAGGGCCTCCGGGTCTTCCCGCGAGACGGCGCCTCGACGCAGATGCTCATACACAAGGGCTGCCAGGGACGGCGGGGCGTGCGGATGCAGGTGTAACAGTCGGGCCGGAGCGGCGTCATCGTCCATCGCGGGCCGTGCCCGGTCGCCGCGGCGGGACATGAAGGCGGCGACGGCAACGGCCAGGAGCAACGGTGCGCCGGCCGCCGGCAGGCGTTCCGGATGTTCGGGTACGGTGATCAGCGCCAGCGCCGCGGACGCCGGCAGCGCCGCCAGCAGGGAGAGCAGCACACGCCCGCGCGACGAGCCGGCGGCATGTTCGGTGAGCGGCGCGCCGCCGGTTTCGGGAGAGGCCAGGCCGCGGGCGCGCCGCCAGAGAGCGAAGTGATCGCTGAGGCAGGTGCGGGCCGCGTTCAGCTCGGTGAGGCGGGTGCGCCACGCCGGCGTACCGTGCAGCGTGGCCCGCGCCTCATCCACGAGGTGCCAGTAGGCCAGGTCCACGAGATCCGGGCCGGCGGACGGATCCAGCCCCAGCGCGGCGAAGGCCCGGTGCACCTCCTCGGACGCCGGCGCGCGTGCCTCGTCGCCGTGTTGCCTGTCTGCCGCCGCTCCCATCGCCACCTCCTGCCGCGCCAGGGTGCGCACGCCGCCTACTGGCTGGCGCCGACAGGCAGCGGCAATGCCGCCTGTCGGCGGGCCAGGCTCACGGCCAGGCGGCCGCCGTCGTCCGTAGCCGCCGGCACGACCACAACCACCGCGCCGATCAGGTTGTCACGGCGAAAGAGGACGAGGTAGGCGGCCGTGTCCGGGTCGTCGCCGTCGCGGTAGCCGCGGAAGGCGCGCGCCCCGTGCGCGAACCGGTCCACCCTGATCTCGCTGGCCGTGAGGCCGAACCGGTGCAGGACCAGCTCCATCGTCGGGTCCTGCAGCACCGCCTCCGCGCCCGCCGCCGAGCTGTACAGGGCCACGGTCGAGGTGACGTGCAGCGCTTGCTCGCCGGCGCGCGGACTGGTGCGCAGATGGTAATCGACGCCTGCGCCCTGCACCCGCCCAAAGTTGGACATGGCGCGCAGGGCGGCCTCTAGGTTGGGGAAGAATTGGGCCACGACCTCGTTGGGCAGCAGGTAGTCGCCGTCCGAGGACAGGCTCGGCGGCACCGCGCCCAGCGGCAGGAGCAGGTTGGGCAGGTTGCGTTCGGGCACGTAGCGCACCACCCCGACCGGCGTGGCGGGGCCCTGGGCGGCGCCCCGGCCGGTGGCCCGGCAGGCCGCGCCCAGCGACACCAGCGTCACGGCCAGGGCCGCGGCCACCAGCGCCCGTGCCGCCTCACCTCGCCCTTGCATCGGCTCTGCACCGCGCATCATCGCACCCCCAGCAGCTCACGCCACCGACCGGCGTCGCGCTCACGCGGAGCCGTTCGACGGGAGCCCTACACGCGGAGCCGCCCCGTTGCGCACGTGGAACCGGATGCGGTGCGGCCCGATAACCACCTCGTCATCCGGCTCCAGCACCACCCACTGCACCGGCTGGCCGTTCACCGTCACCGGGGCCGAGCGCGCCAGCCGGTGGAGCATGTACCGACCGTCGCGGTGCCAGATGCGAGCGTGGCGCCGCTCCACCTGGCCATCGGCCGCCGAGAGCACCACCCGGCAGTCCTCGCCCGTACCGAGGGTGAGCGGCTCCGTCGTGATCGGCACCTCCAGCCCGGCCAGCGGCCCACCGAGCACCTGAATCACGGCGGGCGTAGCCGTGGGCAGGGCCGCCCCGGCCGGGGTGGGCAGCGGCGTGGACGGACTCGTCGGTCCTATCACGGGCGCCGGCCGTGGCGTCCTGCGCCGGCGGCGCCACCACAGGGCGGCGGCCGCGCCCGCGCCGCCCAGCAAGGCCAGGGATACCAGCAGCAGCGCCGCCCACGGGCGCGGGGCCTGCTGCGACACGGCGGTGACCGGCGCCGCGGTGGCGATCGGGCGCGGCGTGGCAACGGGCGCCGGTTCTGGCGTAACCACGGCGACCGGTGTGGGCGGGGGTGGCGCCGGGGTCGGGTCGGGCAGGAGGGGCAGGCCAGCGCCGGCGAACGTGACCTCATCGAAGGCCGGACCGCCGTCCAGCGCCACGGTGACGCGCAGCGTGTGGCCGGCGGCGCGCGATACGGGCACCGGCCGCGCGCGCAGCACGTACTGGCCGCGAAGCGACTCGCTGATCTCGCGAAACAGGCGGTCCAGGTCGGTGGGGCCGGGGGCAAAGCGCGAGGCCCCGCGCGTCACCCGGGCCAGCTCATCGAGGTAGGGCTGGTCCACGTCGCGGCCCAGGCCGATGGCGTACACGGGCACGCCGGCGGCGACCGCGGCGGCCAGCGCCTGCTCGCGGCTGACGGCGCCCCCCGGCTCGAAGTTCTCGCCGTCGGTGATCAGCACGACCGCCTTACGCGGTAGGGAGGCGGTGACGGCCTTCTCCACGGCGGCGACCGTGGCCCGGTAGAGAGCGGTATTGCCGGCGGCGCCGAGCCGCCCGATCAGGCCCTTCACCGTCGCCCGATCGGTCGGGAAATCGGCGAAGTAGGCCACCTCCTGGTTGAAGGCAATGAGCGCCACCTGGTCGGCCGGCGCGAGGGTGTCCAGGAAGGCGGCGGCGGCCCGCTTGGCGCTGTCCAGGCGCGGCCCGGCCATACTGCCGCTCACGTCGATGGCCACCACGACGCCAAGGCCGGTCTCTGGATCGGCGGCGAAGCGCACCTCGTCCAGCGCCAGGGACGTGCCGTCCAGCCGCACCGCGAAGGCACCGGCCGTCAGACCGGTAACGGGCCGGCCGGTGGCGTCGAGCACTGTGACCACGACGGTGACGGCGCCGCCGGCGTCGCTCACCTGCTTGATGGAGACGGGCGCTGGCTGGGCCACGGCTGGGGTGTGAGCGGCGGCCAGCGCGAGAAACAGGAACCCAACCAGCATGTGGATGCGCATTGCGAAGCCTCGCCGGCCCCCGGCACGGCCGGGTCCTGCCCCGGCCCGAGCGGGGGCGCCTCTACGGTAGGCGAGGGGCGGGCAGAAAAGTCACAGAGAACCGTAAGAAAGGTGTATGAAGGCGGAGAACGGGGACGGGCCCTCACCCCCGACCGGGACGGGCCCTCACCCCCGGCCCCTCTCCCGCCCTGCGGGAGAGGGGAGCACGGTCAGCGAATAAGCTTCGCATACGCCAGATCCCCCCTCTCCCTCGCCAAGAGGGAGAGGGGGTAGGAGGGTGAGGGCGGTCTCTCCCCAGCCTCAGGCCTTCACCCGGCCTCACGCCTTCACCCCCAATCCCTGCCCCGTACGTGGGAGCGAGCTTTCGCCCTTCCTTGCAAAGAAGGAGAGGGAGTAGGGGGGTGAGGGCCAGTGCCTCGGGTCTGCCCCTCTTCCACCTCTAACAGTTTTCTTGCGCCCCTCTTATTCTTGTTCGACGTCCCGGCGGCCATGCTGGCTCCAGCGCCCGCTATCGACGCGGTTGGCCGCGCGGGCCGGCCGTCGCGAATCCAGCCGGCGGGCAGGCAAGGAGGACACGGCGTGATGGGACTGATTGGGTTTGTCCAGGTATGGTTGCACTCCCTGCTGAGGCGGCTGCCGCAGCGGGAGCAGGGCCAGGGCACGGTGGAGTACGCCATCATCGTGGCTGTGGTGGCCGTCATCGCGGTGGCTGTGCTCGGCGTGGCCCCTGGGCCCTTCGGCGCAGCACTGAGCGCAGCCTACGGTGCGATGCAGACCGCGGTCACTACGGCAGTGGGCAACATTGGCTAGGGCGCCGCTGCCCCGGTGTCACGGGTTATGAGCACAGGGCGTGCCAACCACCCACGGGAATCAGGAAATCACTCGGCCACCTAGGCCGGGACCGCGGCAACCGGTCCGGCCTGAATCTTCTCGGCCCGCCGGGCCGGACCGGCCGTTCCGCGGGAGGGGTGCAGCGATGAGACGACTCCACATGGTGCGCATCCGACCAGGGCGCGGTGAGCGCGGACAATCGGCGGTGGAGTTCGCCATCATCCTGCCGTTCGTGCTCATGTTTTCGTTCTTCATGGTGGAGAGCGTGCGCGTGCTGAGCACGTGGATGGTGCTGGAGCACGCCTCACGCGAGGGTGCGCGCTACGGCGCGGTGCGCAAGAGCGCGGACGAGATCCGCGCGCGCACCATCAACAGCTCCCAGGGCATCCTCACGGCCGGCGATGTGACCGTCACCGGCGCCCAGGGCGCCCCGGGCACCGACGTGCAGGTAGCTGTGCGCTACACCTACCAGCCCCAGATCCTGAACGGCTTCGCTAACCTGCTGCTCGGTCTCAGCATGCCGTCCGTCACCCTACGCGCCCAGACGCACATGCGGTTGGAGGAGTGAGGGAGCCGCGAGGGGAGCCGCGCCATGTGCAGAAGAACCCGGCACAGCATCGCGTCAGCCAGGACACGCGGCGCGTCGATGAACATCCGCATGGCAGTCGATCAGCGGGAAGAGGGCGCGACGCTCGTGCTCACCGCGATCCTGCTGGTGATCCTCTTCGCGATCGGCTACGTGGGTGTGAACTGGGCCGTGGCTGTCTCGGCGCGCGTGTCGGCGCAGCGAGCGGCAGACGCGGCCGCGCTGGCCGGCTGCCTGGACCTGCCGGACGCCGTGAAGGCGGCCGCCTCGGCGCGCAAGTACGGTACCAGCGCGGGTGGGTTCAACGCCAACACGAGCTACAACCTGGAGAGCGGCCAGGGTGACCAGGTGCTGCTCGACCCGCCGCCCGGCCGCTCGGCTATCGTCGACTCGGACGGCACCTCGAGCGTGCGCACTGGCCAGCCGCTCCAGAACAACCGCATCACGGTGCACGTGCGGCGCACGCAGTGGCTGTTCGGCATCCCCAACTGGCCGCCGCTGAACCGCATCATGTCCGTTGAGGGGCGCGCCGTGTGTATACGGAACGAGGGTGGGGCGCCCGTCCTCCATTCCTTGAGCACCGGTCGAGACTCCTTTGTGGTGAACCAGGCCCAGCTCAGCCTTCCCCGAGGCGGCGTCGAGGTCGGCCGGACGGATTGTGCCGGCGGTGACCCAAAAACCATGGAAGTCAACGGCGGCGGCAGCATCACGGCTCGCTGGATCGAGCTGTGCACCGGCGGGCAGCCATTCCTTGCCAGCTCATCCGCGATAAACCCGCAGGCAATGTACGGCTGGCGCTGCGACGAGTACGGCGAGAACCGATCGCCGGTGTGCCACTTTGTCCCTGAACCAAGCAGCTCTGACCGCGCCCTATTCCCGAACGACTATCGCAGCAAATGTCCTGATGGCACAGCTCCCAGAAAAGACGGCTCGCTCTCATTCTGCTCCTTCAACTCAGGAACTGTACCGCAGGGGGTGTATCCGGGCCTCAAGCTTAGCGGGCAAGTCACACTGAATGGCAATTATTATCTCGACGGTAGTGGCCTTCTGGTTTCAGCAGGTGCCCGCGTCACAGGGAACCCGGGACAGAGTGTTTTCATCTTCATCGGCCCCGATCGGAGCGGTAGCAACTGCGGGTCGAACAACGCCTCAGTGCAGTTTCAGCAGAACTCTTCCTTCGTTGTCACACCCCCCACGTCCGGGACGTATAAGGACCTTGTCTTGTTCCAATCGCGACGCTGTCAGATGCAGGGCGGGAGCAATAAGAACAGCTTCGACGTCCAGGGCGGCGTCACGATGGGTAGTCCCGACCCGCCCTACGGCGTGATCTATCTCCCGACGGCCCACATTGATATCGGACCGGAAGGAACGGGTGGAACGCAGACGGTCATTAACATGCGCGTGATCGCCTATGAGATTCGCCTACGTGGTCCAGTGTACTTCGGCGATATTTGGGTTCCTAGCGGCGATGTGAAGCACGGGGACATACACCTGGTGGAATAGCCAGGCGGAGGTGGTGACCATGGCAGGGGTTGCGGTTCGCTCCGCGGCACGCACGCGCGGCAACAGGCTGATCTGGTTTATGGCCATCGCTTTGGGCGTGCTCACGGCGGCGCTCGTTATCACCTACCTGCGCCAGAAGGAGCAGGAGCAGCGGGTGCGCGCGGAGGCCTCGGTGCCCGTGGTGGTGGCCAAGAAAGACATCCCCCTGGGCGTGACCATCACCTCCGACATGCTCGAGGTCAAGCGCATCACGCCGGAGCTGGCGGTACGCAACGCCTTTGACGAAAGCGCGCGCGTCATCGGCCTGCGCGCCCGCTCCGCCATCCCGGCCGGCACCCAGATCGTGCCGGCGATGGTGGTGCAGGCCGGCGCCGCCGATGCCCTCTCCTTCGTGGTGCCGCCCGGCAAGCGCGCCTTCGCCATCAGCGCCAGCGACGTCGTGGGCAGCGGCGGGCACATCCGCCCCGGTGACATTGTGGACGTCGTCGTCACCATCGAGTCCTGGAAGCTGACGGGCGGCACGCCGCCCAGCGGCGAGAAGCCGGTGAGCACCTACACCATCCTGCAGAACATCGAGGTGCTAGCGGTGGCCGACGAGGTGCAAAAGATCTCGGCCACCGGGCCCGAGGACAAGGATAAGGACAAGAAGCCCGACCAGCGCCTGACCGTGGGCGGCAACAAGACCATCACCCTGGCCGTCGACCCCAAGCAGGCGCAGGTGCTGTTCTGGGCCGAGAGCGAGGGCAAGATCCGCCTCGCCCTGCGCCCGTTCGGCGACCGGGACGAGCAGCCGCTGGCGCCCGTGACGGCGCCGGTGCTGGGCCAGACCGGCAGCCGCTGAGACCCCTCGTCCCCTGGCCCGCATCCCACCCCATCTCGCACAGGAAGGTAGGCCGCGATGGCGAAAGTGCCCACAGTGCTGGTAGTGGACGAGAACGAGGATAGCCGCGTGGAGGTGCGCAAGCTCCTGGTGCGGGCCGGGCTGGCCGTGGCCGGCGAGGCGCGGTACGGCGCCACCGCCGCGGCCGCGGCGCACCAGCTCCAGCCGGACGCCATCGTGGTCGGTATCGAGGAGCCACCCAACCGGGCGCTGGAGACCATCGAGACGCTGGCCAACCTGCTGCTGGAGACGCCGGTGATCGCCTACTCCTCGCTGGCCGAGCCGGATGCCATCCGGCGGGCCACCCGTGCCGGCGTACGCGACTACCTTGTTCGCCCGCTGGAGACCGCAGCCCTACGCGAGTCGGTGTTCGCCGCCCTGGAGCAGGAGGAGCGACGGCAGATGCGCCGCGCCGGCCGCCTGACTCCCGCCGTGCGCGGCAGCGTGATCACCGTCACCGGCGCCAAGGGCGGCGTGGGCAAGAGCGTGGTCGCCATCAACCTGGCTCTCGCCCTGCACCGTGTCACTGGCCGCAGTGTGGCCCTCGTCGACGCCGACACCCACTTCGGCGATGTGGCCACCATGCTCAACCTGGAGGGGGAGCAGCGCATCACCGGCGTGATCAACCGGGTAAGCCAGCTCGACCGCGCCTCTATCGTGGACTGCACGGTATTGCACAAGTCCGGCGTACGAGTGCTGCCGGGAGCGGCCAGCCCGGAGGAGTGGGAGGGCATCACGCCGTTCGATGTGGAGCGGTTCGTAGCCCTCATCGCCGAGGCCTTCGACTTCGTGGTCGTGGACACGCCAGATATCTTCGACCAGGTCGTGGAGCAGTTCATCCTCAACTCCACCGTGGCCCTGTTGGTCACCAGCCTGGACATGTCCAGCATCGCCGACACCAAGGTGGCGCTGCGCCTGCTGCAACGTTGGGAGTGTCCGCCCGAAAAGGTACGCGTGGCGGTCAACGCCACCCGCAGTCACGATGTACTGCGCCCGGACGACGTGGCCCAGGCGCTCAACTGGCCGGTGTTCTGGACCAGTCCCTACGACAAGCGCGTGCCCGAGGCGGCGCAACTGGGGGAGAGCCTCATCCTGCAGGCGCCCAGGGCACCGTTCACCAAGACCTTCCACCACCTGGCCGGTGTGGTGAGCGGCACCATAAGCCTCAAGAGAAACGGGGCGCGGCCCAGCGGCGTGCGCCGGCTACTACGCTGGCTGCCGCGTCCAGCGATGACGGGGTGATAGCGTGAGCCAGTGGCGATGGAACTCCAACAGTCCCAGAAACCATGAGAGCACCCCAGCCGGCGCCGGGGCGGCGGCCCCGCCCTGGGCGGGCGGTGGCCTGCCGGGCAACGGCCAGAGCGCGTCGCCCACGCGCCCAGCCGGCGTCGAGGGGTGGTCCCGGGAGATGGATGAACTGACCCACCGGCTGCACCAGCGGCTCGTACGCCAGCTCGACCCGGCCCTGATCAGCGACGGCTCCGGCCGCAAGTCGCGCGAGGCGGTGGAGCAGGCGGCGCGCGCGCTGCTCGCCATCGAGGCGCCGGAGGTGAGTGGTGACCTCAAAGAAGAGGTGATCAGCGTCGTCGTCGACGAGATCGTGGGCCTGGGCCCCATCGACCCGCTGGTGCGCGACCCGAGCGTGTCCGAGATCATGGTCAACGCGCCGGACGTGGTCTACTACGAGCGCGACGGCAAGCTGTACGAGTCGCCGCTGCGCTTCCGCGACGGCGACCACATCATGCGCGTGGTGGAGCGGATCATCGCCCCCCTGGGCCGGCGCGTGGACGAGGCCTCGCCGATGGTGGACGCCCGCCTGCCGGACGGCTCGCGCGTGAACGTGATCATCCCGCCGCTGGCGCCGGACAGCCCGGTGCTCACCATCCGCAAGTTCCGCACCGACCGCTACATGACGGACGACCTGATCCGGATCGGCACGTTGACAGAGGAGATCGCCGCCTTCCTGGAGGCGTGCGTCGTGTCCAAGATCAACATCGTCATCTCCGGCGGCACCGGCTCCGGCAAGACCACCCTGCTCAACGCCCTCTCCGCCTTCCTCCCCGCCGGGGAGCGCATCGTCACCATCGAGGACCCGCTGGAGCTAAAGCTGCGCCAGCGGCACGTGGTGCGGCTGGAGGCGCGGCCGCCGGGCATCGAGGGGCGGGGGGAGGTCACTCAGCGGGACCTGTTCCGCAACTCCCTGCGCATGCGCCCGGACCGCATCATCGTGGGCGAGGTGCGCGGCGCCGAGGCCTTCGACATGATGCAGGCCATGAACACCGGCCACGAGGGCTCGCTCACCACCCTGCACGCCAACTCCCCGCGCGATGCCCTGGCCCGCATCGAGAACATGGTGCTCCTGGCCGGGTTCGATATCCCGGTCACCGCCATCCGCGAACAGATCGCCTCGGCCCTGCAGCTGATCGTGCAGATCGCCCGCCTGCCGGACGGCAGCCGCAAGATCACGCACGTCACCGAGGTAGCCGGCATGGAAGGCATCACCATTACCACCCAGGATATCTTCCGCTTTGTGCTCACCAGCGCGGCCGGCGGTGAGGCGCGCGGCTACTTCCGCGCCACCGGTGTGCGGCCGCGCTTTGTCGAACGCCTTCAGGCGTTCGGGTTCGACATCCGGCCCGACCTGTTCCTGGCGGAGCGGCGGTTTGGTGGGTGAAGCGGCCGTTTCACCGGTCGGGGAGGCACCGCATGGTATTGCTTATCGGTCTATGCGCGTTTCTTACAGTGGCGCTGCTGGCGCTGGCCATCGGGCAGGGCCTCTCCGCCCGGCGCACCCGCGCCCGCGAGCGCATCGCCCTGCTGGCCAGCCTGGACGCCCCGGCCCAAGCCGAGCGGGCCCAGGCGCTGCTGCGCATGCAGAACTACAGCGGCGTACCGTTCCTGCAGCGCCTCTTGCAGAACACGGCCAGCGCCGAGCGGCTGGCGGATGAGCTGGACCGGGCGGCGGTGCCGCTGCGCGTGGGCGAGTTCCTGGCCCTGAGCACGCTGCTCGGGCTGGCGCTGGCCGTGGCGGCCTCCCGGCTCCTGCCGGCGGGACCACCGGCCCTGGCCGGCGCGGCGGCGGCGTTGCTCGTGGGTCTGTGGCTGCCGCGGCGCGCCGTGCGCTGGCGGCTGCACCGGCGACGGTCCAGATTCGAGGCCGCCCTGCCGGAGGCGCTGGACATCATTTCCCGCTCCATCCGCGCCGGCAACGGCCTGCTCACCGCCATCGACGGCCTCATCGAGCAGATGCCCGGTCCCATCGCCGACGAGTTCGGGCGCATGCGGCTGGAGGTCGCGGCCGGGCTGGGGCTGGAGGACGCCTTGCGTGAGCTGGACCGGCGCGTGGACAGCCAGGACCTGCACATCGTGGTCACCGCTTTTCTCATTCAGCGCGAGGTGGGCGGCAACCTGACGGAGATCCTGGACAACGTGGCGGCCACCATGCGCGGCCGCATGACCCTGCGCCGGGAGATGCGGGCGCTCACCTCCCAGCAGCGGTACGGCGCTTATGTGATCGCGGCGGTGCCGCCCGGCATCGTGCTGCTCATCACGCTCACCAACCCCCAGTTCATCGCGCCGCTGTATGCCAGTACGCCGGGATGGATCGCCCTGGGCGTCGCGGTCACGCTGGAGTTGGTCGGCATTCTGATCCTGCGCTGGATCATCACCTCGTTCGAGGTGTAGCCATGCTCACGCTGATCGCGTTCACCAGCTTCGCCACGGTGGCGCTCACGGTGCTGGCCCTGGCCAGCCGGCCACCCAATCCCGCGCGGGAGCGGGCGCGCGCCTTGGGCTTGGACGATGCGGCCGTTCCCCTCGCCCCGGCTGAGCGGCCGTTCGTCCACCGTTTCTTGCACCCCCTGGCCGCTGCGGCGGTACGCCTCCTGCCGCACCAGTGGCTGCGCCGCCTGGAAGCCATGCTCGTCGCCGCCGGTGAGCCGGTGGACCTGGGGATGTTCGTGCTGTTCTGGGCCGTGTGCGCTGCGGGCGGCATTGTGGTGGGCGTGACGCGTCTCGGCCCGCGGGGGGCGATCCTGCTGGGCCTGCTTGGCCTGTTCGGTCCGTTCTGGTGGCTGCGCCGGCGCGTGCGCTGGCGCCAGCGCCGGATCACGATCCAGCTCCCCGATGCCATCGACCTGCTCGTCACCTGCGTGGAGGCGGGGCTGGGCCTGGACGCCGCCCTGGTGCGCGTGGCAGAAGCGACTGAAGAACCGCTGGGCGAGGAGATCGCGCGCACCGTGCGCGAGATCGCCGTCGGCCGGCCACGGCACGACGCGCTGCTCGACTTGGGCGCGCGTACCGGGGTACGTGACCTGATCGGCTTCGTGCGCCCCATCGTGCAGGCGGAGCGCAGCGGCGTCAGCATCGCCACGGCGCTACGCGTGCAGGCCGACGACCTGCGCGTGCGTCGCCGCCAGCGCGCCGAGGAAGCGGCGCGCAAGATCCCGGTCAAGATGGTGATCGTCACCGCGATCTTCTTCATCCCGGCAACGCTGATCGTCACCGTCGCGCCAGCGATTGCCGCCATCTTTGGCGCGGTGAGCAAGATCGGGTAATGGTGATGCACATCAGCAACCGGACACGCGGCGGCGCCGTGCTTGCCACCCACGCGCGATCTGCCGCCACGCCGTGGTCGCGGCTTGTGGGCCTGCTGGGCCGCGCTCGTCTGGCGGCAGGTGAAGGGCTGCACCTAGTGCCGTGCAACTCCGTGCACACCCTGTTCATGCGCTTCACCATCGACGTGCTGTACCTGGACCGCGAGCGGCGGGTGGTCAAGGCGGTGCCGGCGCTGCGGCCGTTCCGCTGGTCCTGGGGCGGCCGCCGCGCTCACTCCGCGCTGGAGCTGCCGGCCGGCACGCTGGCCGCCACCGGTACGGTACCCAGCGATGAGCTCGTGTTCGAACGCGCGGGGGTGAGCTAGCCCTGGCCCCGGCAGGGCCGCACCGAAACGAGGAGGAGCGCCCGCGATGAACGTCCTGCTCGCCTACCCCTTGACGGCGATCGTCGGACAGGAGCGGATGAAGCTGGCGTTGCTGCTGGCGGTGGTCAACCCCCGCATCGGCGGCGTGCTCATCCGCGGCGAGAAGGGTACAGCCAAGACCACCGCCGTGCGCGGCCTAACGGCGCTCCTGCCGGAGATCGAGGTTGTACGCGGTTGCCACTACGGCTGCGACCCGGCCGAGCCGGAACCGTGCCCCGACTGCCAGGAGCGCCGCGCCCTCGGCCCGCTCCTGCCCCGCCTGCGTCGCCGCGTACCGCTCATCAACCTGCCGGTGGGCGCCACCCCGGACCGCGTCCTCGGCCGCCTGGACTGGGAGCGCACCCGCCTGGAGGGCGTGCCCTGCTTCCAGCCCGGCCTGCTCGCCCAGGCCAACCGCGGCATTCTCTACATCGATGAGGTCAACCTGCTCGACCCTTACCTCAGCGCTGTGCTGCTCGATGCGGCCGCCGCCGGCGTCAACTACGTGGAGCGCGACGGTTTCTCCATCGCCCACCCGGCCCAGTTCATCCTGGTGGGCACCATGAACCCGGAAGAGGGCGAGCTGCGCCCGCAGCTCGCCGACCGCTTCGCCATGACGGTGGCGGTGGAGCAGATCACCGACCCGGCCCTGCGCGAGGAGGTCGTGCGGCGGCGCATCGCCTTTGACGCCGACCCGGAGCGGTTCATCGCCACCTGGGCGGCGGCTGAGGCGGAGACGCGAGCGCGGCTGGAGCAGGCGCGCGCCCTTCTCCCGCACGTGGCCATGCCCGCCGCCATGCTCCGCCTGCTCGTGCGCCTGTGCGACGCCTTCCACGTGGACGGCCTGCGGCCGGACATCGCCATGCACCGCGTGGCGCTGGCACACGCCGCCTACCGCGGTCGCCCATGCGTGACCCCGGACGACGTGCGCATCGCCGCGGAGCTGGTGCTGCCTCACCGGCAACGACCTCACCGCCCCGAGCCGACCCGCCTGGACGAGGCGCGGGTGGAGGCCGTGGTGCGGGAGGTCGTGGCGGAAACGGTTGTGCTCACGCCCTAAGCCGCGGTGGCGTTCACTCGAACGTGGGGGGCGGCGACCCGCGCTGCGTTCACCGGTTTCACGGACGCTCGCCCGCCATCACCCGCGCCTGGAGTCCGGGACACCCCAGGCCTCCCCCGCACCCTCCTTGCACTGCCTCCACCCACGCGTTACCGTGGGCGATACCGAGCTGCCCTGGACGTATGCAGGCGGGGCGGGCGGGGCAAACCGGCGGACGGAGGTACCCTGGGGTGTCCTTCCTTGACCTGCTGTGGATCTTCTTCATCATCAGCTCCGTGCAGCCGCTCATCCAGCGCCGTCTGCTGGAGATGCAGCGCATGCGCGCCTTCCGGCGGCTGGAACAGCGCCGCGGCAGCCGCGTGATCGGTCTCATCCACCGCCAGGAGACGATGCGCTTCCTCGGCTTCCCAGTCGTGCGCTACATCGACATCGAGGACTCAGAGGAGGTGCTGCGCGCCATTCACCTCACGGATAAAAGCGTGCCCATCGACCTGATCCTGCACACGCCGGGCGGGCTGGTGTTGGCCGCCGGGCAGATCGCGCAGGCGCTGTGCCGCCACCCGGCCAAGGTGACGGTGTTCGTGCCCCACTACGCCATGAGCGGCGGTACCCTCATCGCCCTGGCCGCGGACGAGATCGTCATGGCCCCCAACGCCGTGCTCGGTCCGGTGGACCCCCAGATCGGCGAGTCGCCGGCCGCCTCCATCCTCAAGGTCGTGGAGCGCAAGCCGGTGGCGGAGATCGATGACCGCACCCTGATCCTGGCCGATGTGGCGGAGAAGGCCATCCGGCAGATGGACCATCTCATCCGCGAGCTGCTCAAGGACCGTATGGGCGAGGAGCAGGCGACGCGGCTGGCACGCATCCTCTCCTCCGGCACATGGACGCACGATTACCCCATCGACGTGGACCAAGCACGGGCGCTGGGTCTGCCGGTGAGCACGGATATGCCGGTCGAGGTGTATGAGCTGATGGGGCTGTACGCGCAGACGACGCAGCGACGGCCCTCGGTGGAGTACATCCCGCTGCCGTACGGGCCACGGCCGACGGACCAGCGGCCGCCAACGCCACCACTCCGGCGGTGAGGGGGATCAGTCGCGCAGGCGGGCGATGAGGGTGAGCAGCACGGTGAGCAGCAGGCTGAGGAGCAGGGAGGTAGCGAGCGGCACGTAGACGCGCACGCTACCCCATTCGAAGCGCAGGTCGCCCGGCAGACGGCCGAGCAGCGGCACCCGACCGGCAAGGAGCAGCACGGCGCCCACCAGGGCCAGCACCAGCCCGGTGACGAGCAGCACCCGCCCCAGCCCTTCCAGCTCCGTCATCTGCGCCGCACCTCGCACCGCTCAGGACACCTGCACGGACGACCGCCATCGGCCGGCACGGATCACCGCCTCGACCTCTGCCACGGGCAGCGGCTGGGAAAAGTGGTGGCACTGGCCGATGTCACACCGGCTGGTCCGCACCTGCGCCAGTTGCGCCGGCGTCTCCACCCCCTCGGCGGTGACGCTCATCCCCAGGGCGTGGCCGAGGGAGGCGACCGCGCGCACAATGGCCGCCGCGCTGCCGTCCCGTTCCAGTCCGTGCAGGAAGGAGCGGTCGATCTTTAGGGTATCAACCGCGAACTCGCGCAGGTAGCTCAACGCCGAGTAGCCGGTGCCGAAGTCGTCGATGGCGATCTGGACCCCCCAGGCGGCGCAGATGCTGGAGCAGCTGCTTGGCGGCCGCGGCGCGAACTGTGAGACGTGAAACGTGGCGGGGAATGACACGCTCCGCCACGTTTCACGCTTGGTAGAGCGTTGGGCCTTCTCACCTAACGCTCACGCAGCCAGGCGCTCGGCCACGGGCACCGGTTCCCGCCCGCTCGCCGCGTCGGCCGGCCAGACGACCTCGTCAGGGCGATAGGGGAACGGCGGCTGCCAGCCCGGCGCAGCAGGCACCACCGCCGTGGCCGCCGGCGTGGTGAGCAGCGCCGCCCGCCCGCCGAACGCCAGCACCGCCGCATCGGTCACCGTGCGGATCTGCCGCGCGGGGATGAGTACCTCTTCCGGTTCTTTCCGCGCCAGCCCCGGCAGAGCCTGGGTGCGGCCGGTACGCACCACGATGCCGCACACCCGGCGTGTGCGTGGGTCGATCACCACCCGGTGCACGACACCGACCGGGCCGTCGTCGGCGTACACCTCCTGGCCGGGTAGCGGCTCGATGAGCGGCGTGTCATCCGGCACAAAGCCGGGCGCCTCGATGCGGTTCACCACCGCGCGCACCGCGGGCAACGCCGCCGCGACCGCCGTGGCCGCCTCAGCCACCGCCGCCTCCGGCACCCGGCCGCTCAAGGTCACCACCCCGTGGCGCGCGTGCACCGCTATCGGCCAGGCGCGCGTACGCGGGTCGGCGCCGAGCGCCTGAGCCACCTGCGTCTCGAGCTCGTCGTCGCAGATGAGGCGGTTGCGCACCGCCTGCACCCCGGGCACGGTGGCGACGGCGGCCTCGATGTGCTCGGCACGCAGGCGCGAGCTGACGTGGCCGTCCAGCGTAACCACCCCGTCCGTGACGGTGACGCGGAGATGCGGCCCTTCATACAGCGTCACCGGCTTGTAGCTCGCCAGGGCGGCCTGCACCGCGGCGCTCAGCTCGGCATCGGAGCGGTAACGGGTGAGCGCGCGCACCGCGTCACGGTCCAGGTCGGTGATGATGCCGTCCGGTGTAACCTGGAGGATACGCTCCGCCGGCACGATGCGAGGGGCGGCAAACGGTCGCGGCCGCACCACGATCCCGCTTACCGCGCCGTCCGCGGCGGCCAGCACCACCACCGGCCGGCCGAGCGACACGCCGCCCCGGCCACAGACGCGGGTGCCGGCGCGCAGCACGGGACCGGTAGGTGCCGTCACGCGCGGGTCGGGCGGTGCGGTCAGCGCTACCCGCGCATCGCTAGCGTCGGCGACGGCGGTGCGCAGGATCGTTGCCTCCGCACGGCGGACGCGACCGCGGCGGATGAGCAGAGCCTCCCAGATGAGCGCGTCTGGCCGCAGCACGATGCCGGCCAGGGTGCCAAGGCGGGTGTCACCGTGCACGACCGGCGCATCAAACCGCAGTTCCAGCCGTTTCGCCGTCATCGCGATCCCCTCCGGCTCGGTTGCATCGCCGCATGGTCCGTGTCCGGCCTTATGAGCGGGGCCGGATCAGCGCACGGGATGGTAGCGGCTGCGGTAGCTCGGTCGACCGCTGTGCGCGGCCCCTGGACGCGCGCTCAGACGGGGTAACAGTCGGGCCGCGATCCGATAGTCCACGTGCAGGATGGGGCGCGGCCGCCGATGTCGTTCGGCGAACTCCGTCCAATAGCGGCTCTCCATCGCTCTCACCTCCCTGCCCGTGCCTCGGCCTGCGGGACGGCCGGCAGCAACTGGACCTGAGCCTCACGCCGCCGCCGCGCAGCGATCGCCACCGGCGGTGAGCGGTGTCAGGTACCCATCGCGCCGCATCCGCTGGGCGCGCCCCTCCGCCGGCGGCACGGCCAGCAAGCGCCGATAGCCCGTTACCCGGCGCATTTCCTCGGCCATCTCCTGGCGACGCACGTGATCGATCAGGGTCACCGCTTCCGGGAAGAGCACGACTGGGTCGTACATGGCGTTCCCTCCTCGTCCATGCCGCGCGCACGCCCAACCTTACGGCCGACGCGGCAACGGCATCTGCGTGGGCGGCGGTCCCGCCAGCATCCCCAGGCCAAAGGCGACGGACAGCATGATGAACACCAACAACGCGGCCGTGACGCCGTCCTGCGGTTCGCCGAGGGCCGCGACGATCAAGCCCGTCAGCGCCGCGATCAGGACGGCGAGGGCGAAGGTGATCCCCATCACGCGGCCATACATCGGTCCCCTCCGCGACGGCGCGGGTGCATGGTGGTGCACCGTCTGCCAACCCCACCGTAGGGGATGGTCTATGAGAACAGCGTAAGTGGAACGTTAGAAGAGTATATGGGCGGTTGGCGATCGTTTGGTGGGCGTGAAGCGATACCACCGGTGGACGGCTGTGCGAGAACCGGCGCTCACTCTCGGGGAGAGCATGATGAGCCGTGGCGAACCGGCGGAAGCCTACAATCGATTCGTGGGTGAAGCCGCGTGCCGGTCGGTCTCCATCGGCGGCTTCTGCAACGTGCCGCGGCTCGTCCCCCTGCTACGGGGCGGTTCGGGGGACAGACCCGCCAGCTTCTTAGCGGGGCTTTAACCACTTACCGTTGTTGCACCCCATACGCTCGAAGCAGCGACGTACGCATCCCGCCGTTCCAAGGGGTATTCTCCGTGGGGATTTCATTACGTCTGGGGCCGGCGATCCTTGGCGCCCTGCTGCTGGTGGGCTGCGCCGTGCCCTTCGGCGCCGCGAGCGACAAGAACAACCGGCAGGCCCCGCCCACCCAGAGCAGCGCTGCCGCTGCTACGGCCGCGAACAGTGCAACGGCCTCCCCCGCGCTCGCTGATGCCGACGTTCAGGCCATCAAGACGGTGATCCAGCGTGCCAACGAGGAGCAGGCACGGGCCCTCGCCAGCCATGATCCCACCATCATGCGGGACACCGCCACGAGCGAGTACTACGACGAGCTGGTCGCGATCCAGCATGACCTCGAGGCCGGCGGTGTCACGGCTATCAAGCTGATCGCCCTCGAGTGGGGGCCAGTCACCGTTCAGGGGACGACGGCCCAGGCCACCACCTACGAGACCTGGCAAACCACCTTTGCCGACGGCTCGACCGAGCAGGCCCGCGACCGGAACGTCTACACGCTGGTGCGGCGCACCGGCGCCTGGCTGATTCAGGCGGACGATCACCCTGATGCTGCGCTAAACCGGGCGGGCGGCGGAGGCACGCCCGCCGGGGCCGTCCCCACACCGGGCACCGCCCCCACCACGCCGGGCCAACCGCACCCCCGCGGCGCCACGGGTGCGGAGCAGTCGGCCAATTGGTCCGGCTACGTCGCCACCGGCGGCAGCTTCACCGCGGTGAGCGGGACGTGGACCGTACCCCGGGTCTCCGGTACCCAGCCCGGTGCCGGTGATGCGACCTGGGTGGGCATCGGCGGCGAGCGCTCCCGCGATCTGATCCAGGCCGGGACCGACGCGACCGTACTGGGCACCGGCCGCGTACGGTACACCGCCTGGATCGAAACGCTGCCCCAGGCTGCGCAGACGGTGCCCCTCACCGTGAACCCCGGCGACACGGTCACCGTATCGCTCAGCCAACAGTCGAGCGGGATATGGCTGATCCGCTTCGAGAACCACACCACCGGGCAGCAGTATCAGACGACGGTCAGGTATAGCTCCTCGCTCTCTTCGGCGGAGTGGATCGAGGAGGCGCCCGCGGGCGGTCGCCGTACCCTGCCGTTGGACGACTTCGGCACCGTCCAGTTTCGGAATACCACCACGGTCAAGGACGGGCAGCAGATGACCGCCGCTCAGGCCGGGGCGCGGCCGATCGCCATGGTGGACCGCAGCGGTCAGGTGCTCGCCCGTCCCTCCGCGCTGGACGACGACGGCGCCGGCTTCAGCGTCACCCGCCTCGCTGCCGCACCCGCTACGGCGCCGCGGCTCTGGTTCGGACGGTGAGCGGCGTCGTCCGCCCTCTGGCGCACGGTGGCCCTCGCCTTCCACGCGGGATGAAGACGGGCAGGAGCCGGTACCCCGCCGGAACGACGGAGAAGCGTCGCCCACCGCCGGACAACCGGCCCGGGGCGACCCCTACGCTGAGGTCACATGAGCGGGCGCCCGCGGGGACGGGTAGCCCAACAAGGAGCGCAGGATGTCGATACGCAAGCGAATCGTTTTAGGCGGCGGCGCCCTCCTGGTCCTGGGCGTCGTCGCCGTGGCGGCGGGGTTGGTCTGGTACACGCGGTTTCTGAACCACACCCCGCCCGAGGTGAGCCTCCGGCAGGCGGTGACGATACTCAGCGGCGGCTCGGCGCCGACGGCCGCCGACGCTACCGGCACGCAGGCCGGGACGGTGCAGGTGGGGAGTCTGGCCGGCACGTGGACGGTCGTCGGCAACGGGGCGTCGTTTGTCGGCTACCGCGTCGCCGAGGAGCTGGCCCGCATCGGCTCGGCCACGGCGGTGGGCCGCACCAGCAGCGTGAGCGGCACGCTCACCTTTGATGGCAAGGCTATTACGGACGTCCAGGTGACAGCCGACCTGACGACGCTGCAGAGCGACCAGGCCATGCGTGACAACGCGCTGCGCACGCAGGCGTTGGAGACGGTGAAGTACCCGACCGCCACGTTCAGGCTCACCCAGCCCATCGTTCTAGATGATGTGCCGGCGGAGGGCGTGCCGGTCACCGTGACGGCGGTGGGCGAGCTGACGCTGCACGGCGTGACGCGCCCCATCACCATCACCCTGCAGGGCCAGCGCACGAACGGGCTGGTGGTGGTCGTAGGGTCGACGGAGATCCGCTTCGCCGAGTTCAACATCCAGCAGCCTCGCTCGTTCAACGTGCTGTCCGTGGCCGACCACGGCACGCTGGAGCTGCAGCTCGTCTTCCAGCACAGCGGGCAGGGTTAGCCAAAGCGTCCCCCTTGCGCACGTCGCACGCGCCGTTCAACTCGATGAGGAGCGCACCATGGCAGCAACATCTCCATCCTCGTTTGATTCCAACCCACCACGCCCGCGACGCGCCGGGCGGCGCACGGTCCTGCGCGCCGGTCTAGCGCTCTCGCCGATCCTGTTCGGCGGCCTGATGGCCTGGCGCCGGCGCACCGGCCGCGCCGACACGCTCGCCGCACGGCAAGGGCGGGCAGGCGCGGTGCAGGCGCCCGCCTGCGTGGTGACGCCGCAGCTCACCGAAGGTCCGTACTTCGTTGACGAGCGGCTCTTCCGTACCGACATCCGTTCAGACCCCAGCACCGGCATCGTCAAAGAGGGCGTGCCGCTGCGGCTGGTGTTCCAGGTCCTGGATATGACCGATGGTGCCTGCACCCCGCTCACGGGCGCGGTGGTGGATGTCTGGCATTGCGATGCCCTGGGCGTCTACTCGGACGTCGTCGATCCGGGCTTCAGCACCAAAGGGCAACGGTGGCTGCGCGGCGCCCAGTACACCGACGAGGACGGGACCGCCGAGTTTCTTACCATCTACCCCGGCTGGTACCAGGGCCGTGCCGTGCACGTTCATTTCAAGGTGCGGACGGATCCCGCCGCGGACAGGGGCTATGAGTTCACCTCACAGCTGTTCTTCGACGAGGCTGTGACAGACCTGGTCCACGCCCAGCAACCGTATGTGGCCAAGGGGCGGCGCACCCTGCGCAACGAGGACGACGGCATCTACCGAGAGAGCGGCGGCCAGACCCTCGTCGTACCGACGGCGGAGGGCGAGGGTTACCACGTGAGCTTTGCCGTGGGTGTGGATCGCGGCGCCCCGGCTGCGCCGGCGGGCGGGGCACCCGG